>NZ_JASCOR010000211.1 GCF_029959445.1 Stenotrophomonas sp. PS02298
CGGCAGAAGCTTTACCGGTAAAGCTCCAGCCGAGCACGGCTCGGCACTACAGAGATCAAACTTCCGCTTCGATGCGACTGCCACTGCCACTGCCCGCATCAAAGAAATGCAGCTTCGATGCGTTCACCTCGACCGCAATCTCCTGCCCGACCTGCGGCAGCTGCTGTGGCGGCACCCGCATGACCAGCGCCTGCTCGCCGTAGCGCAGATTGACGAAAATCTCGTTTCCGACCGGCTCCAACCCTTCGATGCGCGCTTTGAACGCGGCTGCACCACCACCTGGCTGCAGGTGCTCGGGCCGAACGCCAACCACCAGCGGCTTGTCGAACCATTGCGCGCCCAGTGACACAGCGCCGAGTGCAATACCAAGCCCCTCATCCAACCACAGCATCGCCGAGCCTGCTTCGTCACGCCGCAGTTGCCCACGCAACATGTTCATCGCCGGACTACCGAGGAAGCCTGCAACAAACAGATTGGCCGGCTTGTCATACAACGCCATCGGGGTATCGATCTGCTGGATCACCCCTTCATTGAGCACGACGATGCGCTGGCCCAACGTCATCGCCTCGACCTGGTCATGGGTGACATAGATCATCGTGGTGCCCAGTTTGCGATGCAGCTGCGCGATCTCGGTACGCACCGAGTGACGCAGCTTTGCATCCAGATTGGACAGCGGCTCATCCAGCAGGAACACCGCCGGCTCGCGCACCAATGCACGCCCCAGCGCAACACGCTGACGCTGGCCACCCGACATCGCGCGCGGCAACTTGTCCAGCATCGACGTCAGACCCAACGAATCGGCGGCTTCCCGCACACGACGTTGCACCTCGGCCTTGTCATGCCCACGCAGCTTCAAGCCGAAGCCCAGGTTCTCGGCCACGGTCATATGCGGGTAGAGCGCGTAGTTCTGGAACACCATCGCGATGTCCCGATCCTTCGGCGCAACATCATTGACCACCCGCTCGTCGATGCGCAGCTGGCCAGCACTGATCTCCTCCAGCCCCGCCACCATTCGCAGCAGTGTGGACTTGCCGCAGCCCGACGGCCCCACCAGCACCATCAGTTCGCCATCGGCGATATCGAAACTGGCCCCGGCAACGGCGACCTGCCCGTTGTCATACACCTTGCGCACACCGTCGAATTGAACCTTGGCCATCACTACCTCGTTGCGAGTCGAAACCTGATGCGGCGGAACACTTGCGTTACCGCAAGAGAACAGTTTCCTGCAATCGTATACATCCGAAACATTGTGCACGGTAAGCATATTCATATGGCACCATCACAGTCGTTCCTACATGGCACCTGAGCTCCGCTGCACGGACCCGCTCCCGCCCTCGCGGCATGCTGCATTGCACAAGCCCAGACTGCCCCCGCCCGCCCCCTCGCGCCGAAGGACGCGGGCGTCCCAATCGCGGCGCAGGCCTTGAAGACGAACAATTGACAACGATGTCATCCGCACCCGAAACTCGCGCAATGCACGACACCCTCTTCCTGTTCGGTGCCACAGGCGATCTGGCCCAGCGTTATCTGTTCCCGTCCCTGCTACGCCTGCTTGGCGACGGTCTGCTCCCTGAAGATTTCCGTGTGCGTGCACTGGCCTTGTCGCCGCATGACACCGAGAAATTCCGCGACCTTCTGCGTCCGCGCCTGGAAGCAGCCATGCCGCATGCCAGCCAGGAAGACATCAGCAACCTGCTCAACCGTATCGACTACCGTTCGGTGGACCTGCGCAATGCCGAGTCGGTCGCCGAAGCGGTCAAGGACCTGGTCCACCGCAATTGCGTCAGCTATCTGGCAATCCCCCCGGGGCTGTACATCTCCACCTGCGAAGGCCTGGCACTGGGCGGCGCGCTGGCTGCACCCAACCGCCTGATGCTGGAAAAGCCGATCGGCTCGGACAGCGACAGCGCCGAGGAGATCCTGCAGTCGATCGGCAAGCTGATCGACGAAGACCGCGTGTTCCGCCTGGATCATTATCTTGGCAAGGCAGCGGTACAGAACCTGATGGCGCTGCGCTTCGGCAATACCTTGCTGGAAGCCGTGTGGAACCGTAACTACATCGCCTCGGTGCACATTCTTGTCGCCGAGAGCGACGGCGTGGATGGCCGCGACTCGTATTACTCGCGCTCCGGCGCACTGCGCGACATGGTCCAGAGCCATATCCTGCAGCTGCTGTGCCTGGTCGCGATGGAACCGCCTGCATCGCTGGAAGCCGACCGCATCCGCGACGAAAAGGTGAAGGTGCTGCGCGCCCTGCGCCCGCTCGACGCCAAGCACGCGGCCAAGGACAGCGTGCGCGGCCGCTACACCGCTGGCACCATCAATGGCCAGCCCGCGCAGGCTTACCAGCCGCCGGAAGGCAGCGAAGCCGAGACCTTTGTAGGCGTCACCGCACATATCGACAACTGGCGCTGGGCCGGCGTGCCGTTCCACCTGGTTACCGGCAAGCGCCTGCCAGAACGCACCACCCGCATCGAGGTCAACCTCAAGCCGGTGACGCATTGGCTGTTCGAGCGCCCGGACCGCAAGAACGCCACCCCCAACCGCCTGACCTTCCAGCTGCAGCCGCAGGAAAACATCCAGCTCGGCCTGATGAGCTCACTGGCCGGCCCGGAATGGGGTGCGCTCGAATTGCAGCCGCTGGAACTCGAACTTTCCGTTCCCACCGGCCTGCACCGCCGCATCGCCTACGAACGCCTGTTCCTGGACGCCTTCAACGGCAACCACGCACTGTTCGTGCGCGACGATGAAGTCCGTGCCGCCTGGGCCTGGATCGACAGCGTCAGCGATGCCTGGAAGGCCGCCGACCTGCCGATGGAGCCCTACCCGGCCGGCGGCTGGGGACCGCGTCTGGGACAGGACTTCCTGCCCGAATCCATTGCCGCCGAAGCGGGCCCGGAGCAGGGGCTGTGAGCCCCAGCACCGACCTGGTACTGGTAGCGGATATTGGTGGCACCAACGCACGCTTCGCGCTGGCCGACCGCGCCGCCGCCGCGCCGCTGGATCAGGGCAGCATCGACGAGTATCCGGTGGCGCAGTTCGCGTCGCTGGCCGACGCCGCCGCGCATTACCTGCAGCAGCGTGGGGCGACCGCCAGCAGCGGTGTGTTCGCGGTAGCAGGCCGGGTCGATGGTGACGAAGCACGCATCACCAATCATCCGTGGGTCATCTCGCGCACGCGTACTGCCGAGCAGCTCGGCTTCGAGCAGCTGCATCTGATCAACGACTTCGTCGCCCAGGCCATGTCGATTGCATTGCTCGGCGTTGACGATGTCGTGCAGGTTGGCGGCGCTGGCTGGCAGCCCGCTGCGGTGGGCGAATCACGCAACTACTGCGTGCTTGGCCCCGGCACCGGCCTGGGGGTTGGCGGACTGGTGGTGCGCGATGGTCGCAACTACCCGCTGGCCACCGAAGGCGGCCATGCCAGTTTTGCGCCGAACTCGCCCGAACAGATCCGCATCCTGGAAATCCTGTCGGCGCAGTTCGGGCGGGTGTCCAACGAACGCCTGGTCTGCGGTCCCGGCCTGGTCAACATCCACCGGGCCATCTGCGAGATGGCCGGTACCGATCCGGGCCTGCTGCAACCGGCCGAGGTCAGCGCACGTGCTGCCGAAGGTGATGTGCTGGCGGGTCGTGCGGTCGAAGTATTCCTCGAGATATTCGGTGCGGTCGCCGGTGACGCGGTGTTGGTGCAGGGCGCCTGGGACGGCGTGTTCCTGACCGGTGGACTGGTACCGCGCCTGCTGCAGCAGCTGCAGCATTCCGGCTTCCGTCAACGGTTTGAAAGCAAGGGACGCTTCTCCGCGACGATGTCGCAGATCCCGTCGATGGCCATCACCCATCCCTGCCCCGGCCTGCTCGGTGCCACTGCTTATGCGCTGGACATGCAGCGCGCCCATTCTGGAGTGACCGCATGAACGCCGCTGTTTCCGACCGCATCACACTTGTCCGCCATGCTGACGAAGAGGCCTGGACCGAAGGTGTCGCCAAGGAAATGGCAGCCCTGCTGAGCGCGGAGATCGAACAGCGCGGCCGCGCCCGCATGCTGCTGTCTGGCGGCACCACGCCAGCTCCCATCTACGAACTATTGTCCGACCAGGGCCTGGAATGGGCACGGGTTGAGGTTGGCCTGGCCGACGAACGCTGGCTTTCACCGCAGGACAAGGACAGCAATGCCTGGCTGGTACGTGACAGCTTCCTGCGTCATGCCGAGGGCGCGCATTTTGATCCGTTGGTCCGCATTGGCTTGCCGATCGCCGAATGCGTGCACACCGCCAACCTGCTCGCCACGCATTCACAGCCACCCTGTCTGGTGGTGCTGGGGATGGGCAATGACGGCCATACCGCTTCGTTGTTCCCCGGCTCGCCCGACCTGGCGCAGGCACTGCAGAGCAAACACCCTTATGCGGCATTGGATGCGACCGGCTGCCCGGTGGCCAAGCACTGGTCCCTGCGCATCACCTTGACCCCACATGGCCTGGCGTTGGCCAACCAGCGCCTGCTGCTGGTGCGCGGCAAGCAGAAGCTGGAAGTGCTCGAAGCCGCACTTGCATCCGGCGACGTGCACACCTACCCGATCCTTGCTGCAATCAATGCGCCCGGCAACAAGCTGCGCGTGCATTGGTGTCCTTGAGCGGGAACCAGCGGATCCGGAACCGGGAATGGACCTCGCCTGCCGCTCGCAAGAGCTGGAGATGGCCCTTCCCGAAACAACAGAACCCGAAGCCCGCCGCTTTCCCAGCCGCACCTCCCTCCTCATTCCAGCCATAAAGCCATGCATCCGAAAATCCAAGCCATCACCGATCGCATCCGCCAGCGCAGCGCTCCGTCGCGCGCGGCTTATCTGGCCGGGATTGATGCCGCGCTGCGCGAAGGCCCGTTCCGCGCGCGCCTGAGCTGCGGCAACCTGGCCCATGCCTTTGCTGCCTGTGGGCCCACCGACAAGGACCGGCTGCGCGGTGACGTGACGCCCAACCTCGGCATCATCACCTCGTACAACGACATGCTGTCGGCACACCAGCCGTTCGAGCATTACCCGGAGTTGATCCGCAATGCCGCACGCGAGCTGGGCGCAACCGCCCAGGTTGCCGGCGCGGTACCGGCGATGTGCGACGGCGTTACCCAAGGCCGTGGCGGCATGGAACTGTCGCTGTTCTCGCGTGACGTGATTGCGCAGGCAACGGCGATTGGCCTCAGCCACGACATGTTCGACGCCACCATCTATCTGGGCGTCTGCGACAAGATCGTGCCCGGCCTGCTGATCGGCGCCCTCGCCTTTGGTCACCTGCCTGCGGTATTCGTGCCGGCCGGACCGATGACACCGGGCATCCCGAACAAGAAGAAAGCCGAAGTCCGCGAGCGCTACGCCGCCGGCGAGGCCACCCGCGAAGAACTGCTGGAAGCCGAATCCGCCTCGTACCACGCGCCGGGCACCTGCACCTTCTATGGCACCGCCAACTCCAACCAGGTCCTGCTGGAAGCGATGGGCGTGCAGCTGCCGGGCGCCTCCTTCGTCAACCCGGAACTGCCGCTGCGCGACGCGCTGACCCGTGCTGCCACCGCACGCGCATTGGAAATCAGCGCGCTCGGCAATGACTTCCGCCCGTTCGGCCACCTGATCGACGAACGCGCCATCGTCAATGCCGTGGTCGCCTTGATGGCCACCGGCGGCTCGACCAACCACACCATCCACTGGATCGCCGTCGCCCGTGCCGCAGGCATCGTGCTCACCTGGGACGACATGGATGAGCTCTCGCAGATCGTGCCGCTGCTGGCCCGCGTCTATCCGAACGGCGAAGCCGACGTGAACCGTTTTGCCGCCGCTGGCGGTCCCGGCTTCGTGTTCCGCGAACTGATGGACGCCGGCCTGATGCATGCCGATGCGACCACGATTGCCGAGGGTGGCATGCGCGCCTTCGCCCAGGAGCCACGTCTCACCGACGGCAAGGTCAGCTACGTGCCCGGCGCGGCCGGCAGCGGCGCCCCGGCCGGGGGGGGGGCCCCCCCCCAACCAATCGAAGCCCACGGCGCCCGGCG
>NZ_JASCOR010000212.1 GCF_029959445.1 Stenotrophomonas sp. PS02298
GAACAGGGCCGTGGTTTCGCCGTGGTCGCCTCGGAAGTGCGCACCCTCGCCCAGCGCTCCGCCGCAGCCGCCAAGGAGATCAAGGGCCTGATCGACGACTCGGTCGGCAAGGTCGGCGAAGGCTCGGTGCTGGTGCAGCAGGCCGGTACCACCATGGACGAGATCGTCACCTCGGTACAGCGCGTGACCGACATCATGGCCGAGATCTCGGCGGCCTCGCAGGAGCAGAGCGCCGGCATCGACCAGGTCAACCAGACCGTCATGCAGATGGACGAAACCACCCAGCAGAATGCCGCGCTGGTGGAAGAAGCCACCGCCGCCGCACGCTCGATGGAAGACCAGGCCAACCAGCTGACCGAGGCAGTGGCGGTATTCCGAACTGCTGTGGATAGCGGCAACAAGTCAGCGAACAAGGCGTCGGTCGCAGCCGTCACACAGCATCCGCAATACCGTCCGCGCCCGGTTGCCGTCAACAACCGCAGCGGTCAGGCAGCGCGCAAGCTGGATGAGGCGAACTGGCAGGAATTCTGACCGTCCCGTTGTTACACAAAGCCCCCGGCCGCCAATGCCGGGGGCTTTTTTGTTTCCGCGGTTCACCGGCTTGACCCACACGCCGAGAACCGGCACTCGCGAATGATCGTAAGAGATCTGATGAAATAATCTGAAATAGTGAATGGGCCCACATTCATTCCAAGCGGCACATCACTAAACCTTCCTGGCGTCCTTGGAACGGCTAATACTTGTGATGCACGCTCACCAAATTGTGCTGAATCCTTCAGAATTCCGGGCAGATAACCCCCTACAGCACGGTAGGAAAGCGCCGTTAACGGCTATAACAACACCCGCATAGGCTTGCGGCGTGGACGTTACGCTGTGCAATCCAGGGCTGGATGAGACCCCACCACAGCGTCCAAATCTGCAGTCGATCCGGAGAGTTAGAGATGGAGTTCTTTCGCAACCTCAGCATCGCCAGAAAACTCGCAGTTGCTTTCACCCTGACCACCCTCACCACCCTTGCCATGGGCGGCTTTGCCGTGCAGCGCCTGCACCAGGCCACCGCCCAGCTCGACCAGGTCAGTGCACGCTACATGCCGGCCGTGCAGTATCTGGAGCGCATGCGTGCGGATCTGGCCGAGATCCGCATCGCCGAGTTGTCCCAGCTCTCCCATCTGGACGAGCCGGCATTTGTCGCCGAGTACAACCAGCGCATCGTCGACCAGCGGCAGAAACTGGCCGAGCACCGCAAGCAGTACGAAGCACTGCCGGCCGATAGCAGCCAGCAGGCGCTTTACGCAGAACTGGGCAAGACCCTGGACGCCTACTTCAGCGCGCACGCCTTGATGGAGAAGGCAATCACCGAAGGCCAATTCGAACTGGCCCAGACCATATCCAACGATCAGTCGCGCGTCAGCCGCCGCGACCTGTTTGACGCGGTGGAGAAGCTCAGCGTTCACGTTGCCTCGGTACTGGACAAGGAGGTCGCCGCGGCCAAGGCCGCGCAGACCCGCAGCACCACCGCCATCATCGTCTGCATGCTGCTGCTCGGTCTGTTGTCCATCGCCTTGGGCGCGGTGATCGTGCGCGCCATCGTGCGTCCGGTGAACGATGCACTACGCGCCGCGGACGATGTCGCCAATGGCCGCCTGGACAGCACCATCGACAGCAGCCGCAAGGACGAGATCGGCGCCCTGCTTGCGTCCATGCAGCGCGTGCAGAACCAGTTGAAGGCCGTTATCGGTGCGCAGATCGAGATGGCGCGCGAACACGACCACGGGACGATCAGCTTCCGCATAGACGAATCCCGTTTCCCCGGCGAATACGGGCGCATGGTGCGTGAAGTCAACACGCTCGTTGCGCAGCACATCGGCGTCAAGATGCGGGTGGTCGAGGTCATGCGCCATTACGCCCGCGGTGATCTATCGGTGGACATGGATCGTCTGCCCGGCGAGAAAGCCGCCATCACCCAGGCCATGGACAACACCAAAACCAGCCTTTCGACGATCAACAACGAGATCAAGCGCCTGGCCCATGCGGCAGCGGCTGGCGACTTCAGCCAACGCGGCAATGCAGACCAGTTCGAGCACGATTTCCGCGACATGGTCGGTGGCGTCAACTCGCTGATGGAAACCACGGAGGAGAACCTCGGACACCTTTCGCAGCTGCTGAAGGCGGTTGCCCAAGGCGACCTGACCCAACGCATGGAAGGCGATTTCCGCGGGGTCTTTGCCCGCATGCGTGACGATGGCAACACCACCATGGATCAGCTGACCAACATCGTCTCGCGCATCCAGGCGGCCAGCGGCAGCATCAGCCTGTCGGCGAGCGAAATCGCCACCGGCAACGATGATCTTTCGCGTCGCACCGAGCAGCAGGCCGCCAACCTGGAAGAAACCGCTGCATCCATGGAGGAACTCACCTCCACCGTCCGCCAGAATGCCGAGCATGCACGCCAGGCTGATCAGCTGGCGCGCGGTGCGGCCGAGGTCGCGGCGCAGGGTGGCAGCGTGGTTGGGCAGGTAGTGACCACCATGAGCGCGATCGAGGCCTCGTCGAAGAAAATCGCCGACATCATCAGCGTCATCGACGGCATTGCTTTCCAGACCAATATCCTCGCCCTCAATGCTGCGGTTGAAGCAGCGCGTGCTGGCGACCAAGGTCGCGGTTTTGCGGTGGTTGCCTCGGAAGTGCGCACGCTGGCGCAGCGTTCTGCGGCAGCTGCCAAGGAGATCAAGGGATTGATCGACACCTCGGTCGACAAGGTGGCCGAAGGCTCACAACTGGTACGCAACGCCGGCAACACAATGGATGAGATCGTTGCCTCGGTGCAGCGTGTCACCACCATCATGGCTGACATTTCGTCGGCCTCGCAGGAGCAGTCCACCGGTATCGAACAGGTCAACCAGACCGTCATGCAAATGGACGAAAGCACCCAGCAGAACGCAGCACTGGTCGAGGAAGCCACCGCCGCCGCACGTTCCATGGAGAACCAGGCACATCAGCTCACCGATGCAGTGGCGCAGTTCCGTCTGGCCGGCTCGGTAAGCGCCTCTTTGGCCAAGGTTGCGGCCAGCCCCGACGCGACGCCGCCGCGTGCTCGTCCCGCGCTGCGAGCGATCCCGAAGCCGGCCAGCCGCGCACCGGTTGCCAGTACGGATGACTGGCAGGAGTTCTAAGCCAGCAATGGCGATGGCGGGCAGGACCTCTCCGTCCTGCCCGCCATCGTCGGCTGCCCTGGCGTTCCGCTACGCGTTGTTCACGCTGCGCACCTGGCAAGTGAACGCTCACTGACATTTCAACGCCTGACTCCTTGTACCCCTGTAGTTGCCAAGCGGTAGAACGTCATCCCGGCAAAGCGGCGCGCATCGAGCGCCGACATGCTGGCGCTCCGCGACATCCGCCTCAGCATTGACACACCCGGAAGACACCAGTCGCTTCACAGCGCTGTCGCAGCCACTGCAGTCGCCAGCGCCTGACCCCGGGGCAGCAACCGGCCAGCTTGCGAGCGCGACTCAAGGTCGTCCCGACGCGCGCAGCCATCGCTTCGAATAGCCTGGCGCAGGTCGCACCCGGGGCAACCTCCCCTCTCCCGCTGGGCATCCATCGCCATCGCGCTCCATGCCGTTGGATCGATGTTTCCCGCATCGCGCGCAAAGAAAAGACCTGTATTCAGCTGCCATCGAGCAGGCATGGCAGTGTTGTTCCAACTCTCCGCAGTACGCTTGCCCCGACGGCCAAGCCCCTTGCCGCAGTCGGCGGATCCCCCTACGTATGGAGAAACTCGTAACAGTCCGGCTAAAGATGCTAAAAAGGCTGCCGTTATCACACTTTGTAGCGCATTGATCAGCGCTGCGCCGATCATCGACCAACCGTAACCGTGTCCATGCCCGACCAAGAATCGCCCGCACCGACGCCTTCCCCGCACGCCGGCAACCTGTATGCCGACGACCGCTACATGGTGCGCAACCCGCATCAGGTGCGGCACCTGTTGCAGGCCATGATCGACCAACGCTCGATGATCAACGTGCACCCGGACGGGCGTGACCAGGCCTTCCCGTCAGCGGTACTGGACGTGGACCTGCATCACCTCGTGCTCGATGCCAGTCCGGTGCCCTCGATCAACCGCTCGGTCGAGACCGCCAGCGACCTGCTCTGCTTCGGCCAGGTCGACAAGGTCACGGTGCGCTTCCAGCTGGAAGGTCATCGCCGTATCGAGCGCGACGGCCATGTCGCCTTTGAAGTCCCCCTGCCGGAGGAGGTCTATCACCTGCAGCGGCGTGAGTTCTACCGACTGGAAACCCCGGTCGGCGATTCGCCGTATTGCGTGCTGCCAGACCCGGACGGCGGTGAAGCCACCCGCTGGCGGGTGTTGGACATCAGCGCTGGCGGCATCGCATTGCTGCTGCCACCCGATCAGAATCTGCTCAAGCTGCAGAGCCGCTACAGCTGCGTGCTGGAGATCCCTGAAAGCGCGCCGATCCAAACCCCGCTGGTGGTCTGCAACCTGCGCCAGCAGAAGCAGCCCAATGGCACGGAGATGACCCGCATCGGGCTGCGCTTCGATGACCTGCCACGCGGTGCGGACAACAGCATCCAGCGCTACATCTTCCGTATTGATCGTCTACGCAAGGCACGTAGCAACGGCGATTGAATTACCCCCTGCAGCGGGCATCCGGGCTTGAACTCCGGACGATGGCGCTGGCCACGTCCAAAGCCGCGCAGCAGGTACCCGGCGTCTGCAGGCATGATCCTTGTCCCGGGCAGCACCACGCGACAGAAAAATGGCGCACCGAAACATGATGGCGCGCACATTTCAAACACCACGTCACATCACAGCACGGCATTCCCCGCCGGCCTCCTAAAGTCCCCCGCCGCAGCGCCGATACCGGTGCATCAGCCGCATCGCATCGGCAGCCCGCCAGGACCAGGATCCGCCATGAATGACTCCCGCAGCACGTCCGCCGATACCACCGGTGGCGAGTACCTCAGCTTCACCCTCGGCAACGAACACTACGGCGTGGATATCCTGAAAGTGCAGGAAATCCGCGGCTATGACGCCGTCACCCGCGTCCCCGATGCCCCCGACTACATCAAGGGTGTCATCAACCTGCGCGGCACCATCGTGCCGGTCATCGACCTGCGCCTGAAGCTGCGCCTGGACGAAGCACGCTATGACGCCTTCACCGTGATGATCGTGCTCAACGTCGAAGACCGCGTTGTCGGCATCGTCGTGGACAGCGTTTCCGACGTGATCCCGCTCAACGCCGAACAGATCCGCCCGACCCCGGAATTCGGCGCTGCAGTCGATACCCGTTTCATCTCCGGCATCGGCACCCAGGACGATCGCATGCTGATCCTGCTGGATATCGAGACCCTGCTCGATACCGCCGACCTTGGTCAGCCGAGCGTCGCCGAAGAAGCGGCCTGAGCAGCCATTTCGCAAAGTCGATCACAGTTCCGCGCATGCAATTCAAGCCCCACGCCTGCGGGCCGATAGCGATTGCATGCCTGTCCTCCCCGACCGGCCCTCTATCCCTATCCGGAGTTTCCGATGTACAAGCATGTACTTCCGCTGTTTGCTGCCACCGTACTGGCGACCGTCGCCTTCGACGCCGCCGCCGATGCCGAGATGATCCCGCCGGAAGCCGCAGCACGCTTCGCCGGCAAGGACGGCATGGTCTGTGGCAAGGTTGAAAAGGCCCGCTATGCAGAAGGTTCCGAAGGCCAGCCGACCTTCCTGCACATGGGCGGCATGTTCCCGCGCCACACCTTCTCGGCACGCATCGCCGGCAGCAACCGCAGCAAGTTCGGCTTCCCGCTGGAAACCCTGGAAGGCAAGACCGTCTGCGTGATCGGCAAGATCCAGCGCGATGCGTCGCGCGCCGAAATCGAAGTGGCGTCGCCGGCCGGCCTGAAGCTGGCAAACATCAAGTAATCCGCCTTTCGTCGCGCCGGGCCCCCCCGCGCGCCCCCCCCCCCCCGTGGCAAGGCGGGGGCGGGTGGCGGGGG
>NZ_JASCOR010000213.1 GCF_029959445.1 Stenotrophomonas sp. PS02298
CAGCCCCAACCCCTCTCCCGCAGGCGGGAGAGGGGCTCGGATCACGTCGGCTGCTAGTCCACTAGCCCCTCTCCCGCGTGCGGGAGAGGGGTTGGGGTGAGGGGAGGCTTCCAGCTAAAAATCTCGAACAACAGCAAGAACCCAAAAGAAAAGGCCCGGCAAAGCCGGGCCCTCCTTCGCTACATGACGCCAAGGCGTCAGTACGTCTTACCAGCTGAAGCGCGGACCCACGGTCCACTGCTTGTCGCCGTCACCGGTCATCTTGATGTCGCCATTGATGCCCCAGTTCTGGTTCAACTTCACCTGGCCGCCAAGACGGCCGTAGAAGTCACCGTCCGGATTGACGCCGTGCTTCTTGCTGAAGTCTTCGTAGCCAGCCATGGCGTACACCTCGGCATGCTTGCCGAATGCGGTGCGGATGCCGGCTTCAGCGCTGTAGCCTTCGAAGTCCAGATCGATGTGCTTCGGGTCGAACTTTTCGTAAGCCACGCGAGCAACGAAATCGGTGGACGGTGCAATTTCCTTGTTGAAGCCAGCGCCAACGCGCCACTGGTCGATATCAAGGTTGGTGCGCGAGATTTCCTGGCGGGTGTATTCGCCGAAAGCGTGGAAGTTCGGCAGGAACCCGTAGGAACCCTTTACACCCCAACCTTCAGCCTTGCCGTCGGCCGAGGTCTTGGCGTAGTCGGCTTCAGCATAGTTGTAGGACAGGCCGTCAGCGGCCGAAGCGGCGAACGGGAGGGCGGCAACCAGCGCCAGGGCAATCAACGAAGTCTTCATGGGGGGTACTACCTCTGCATTACTGAGCTTGATGGCACGACAGCAAACAGCTGTCTGCGTCCGGATGTAAGTTTTCCGTTAGACGCCCCAACAAACCCTGAAACCACGCCTGCAATAAAACGCCGATTTTTGGCTTTTATTCAGGCGTTTTCTGGCACGCGCGGCGCGCGTGCACTTTGCATTCCGTTCATTTTCGCAATTGCACGCAATAATCAGCGTGCGCGCTTGCCTGCGGAGACGCCGCCAAATGTGGTTGGCAATGCGGCGTCGTGCAGCGGCACGCCGGTCTCGATATCACGCAGGATGGGGCAATCCGGGCGGTCGTCACCGGCACAGCAATTGGCCAGCGCCTGCACGGTCTGCACCATGCCCTGCAGTTCGGCGATGCGCTGCTGCAATACCTGCACGTGCTCCAGCGCCATGCGCTTGACGTCGCCGCTGTGGCGCGAGCGGTCGCGCCACAGCTCCAGCAGTTCGCCGATACGCTCCACGCTGAAGCCCATGTCACGCGAGCGCTTGATGAAACCCAACGTATGGATGTCACGCGGTGCGTACAGGCGGTAGCCGGCGTCGGTACGTGCCACCGGCCCGATCAGGCCGATGTCCTCGTAGTAACGGATCATCTTGGCGGAGATGCCGGAAGCCTTGGCGGCCTGGCCGATGTTCATGCCCTCTTCCATCGTCATCACTCCTCAAGCGTCCATCTGTGGGGCGCGGAAGCGCTTCAGGCGCAGCGCATTGCCGAGCACGAACACCGATGACAGCGCCATCGCGCCGGCCGCAAACACCGGCGACAACAGGATGCTCCAGACCGGATACAACACGCCGGCAGCGACCGGAATCAAGGCCGCGTTGTAGACGAAGGCCCAGAACAGGTTCTGGCGGATATTGCCCATCGTCGCCTTGCTCAGCGCGATGGCATTGGGCACGCCCTGCAGGCTGCCGGACATCAGCACCACATCGGCCGCTTCAATCGCCACGTCGGTGCCGGTGCCAATCGCCAGACCGACATCGGCTTCGGCCAAGGCCGGCGCGTCGTTGATGCCATCGCCGACATAGGCCAACCGCCCGTGTTCGGCCTTGAGCCGACGTACCGCATCGACCTTGCCTTCCGGCAGCACTTCGGCAACAACTTCATCGATGCCGAGTTGGCGCGCGATGGCTTCAGCGGTGCGACGGTTGTCGCCGGTGATCATCGCCACTTTCAGGCCCAGCGCATGCAGGCTGGCGATGGCAGCGCGGGTATCGGACTTGATCGGGTCGGAGACCGCGATGATGGCCGCCAAGCGGCCATCCAGTGCTGCGTACAGCGGAGTCTTACCCTCTTCGCCCAGACGCTGTGCCTCGGCAGCGAATGCCGCCACATCCAGGCCGAGCTTCTGCATGAAGCGATCAGCACCCACTTCCACACGCACGCCGTCCACTCTCGCACGCACGCCGTAGCCGGTCACCGATTCGAAAGCATCCACGGCCGGCAACTGCAGGTTTTCCTGCTGTGCGGCGGTGACGATGGCGCGGGCGATCGGATGCTCCGAGCGGTCTTCCACCGCCGCCACGCGTGCCAGCACCTCGCTGCGCTGGAAGCCGTCGGCCAGCTGCAGGTCGGTCAACAGCGGGCGGCCTTCGGTCAGCGTACCGGTCTTGTCCACCGCCACCACCTGCGCTTCCTTCAACAGCTGCAGCGCCTCGCCCTTGCGGAACAGCACGCCCAACTCGGCGCCACGACCGGTGCCGACCATGATCGAGGTTGGCGTCGCCAGGCCCATTGCACACGGGCAGGCAATGATCAGCACCGCCACCGCATTGACCAGGCCGAAGGTCAGCGCCGGTTCGGGGCCGAAGATCAGCCACACCGCGAAGGTCAGCAGCGCCAAGCCCATCACGATCGGCACGAACACCAGGGTGATGCGATCAACCAGCGCCTGGATCGGCAGCTTGGCGCTCTGCGCCTGTTCCACCAGGCGGATGATCTGCGCCAGCACGGTTGCCCCGCCGACGGCGGTGGCACGCACGCCGAGCGCGCCGGTCTGGTTGACGGTGCCACCAATGACGTTGCTGCCCGGCGCCTTCTGCACCGGCACCGGCTCGCCGCTGATCATCGATTCATCGACATAACTGTCGCCGTCGACAACCTCACCATCCACCGCGATGCGCTCGCCCGGGCGCACTTCGATCACGTCGCCACTGGCAATCTGTTCCAGTGGCAGCTCGACCACGCTGCC
This sequence comes from Stenotrophomonas sp. PS02298, assembly GCF_029959445.1. GTDB lineage: Bacteria > Pseudomonadota > Gammaproteobacteria > Xanthomonadales > Xanthomonadaceae > Stenotrophomonas. The sequence goes on from NZ_JASCOR010000213.1 coordinate 3,003, forward strand.
AGCGCGACGCACACGCGCGGTCTTGGCCTGCAGCTTCAGCAGACGCTTGATCGCCTCGGAGGTGCGGCCCTTGGCCTTTGCCTCCAACATGCGACCGAGCAGGATCAAGGTGACGATGACCGCGGCGGCCTCGTAGTAAACGTTGACGGTGCCTGCCGGCAGCAGCCGCGGCAGGAAGGTCGCAACCAGTGAGTAGCCGTACGCCGCCAGCGTGCCGACCGCGACCAGCGAGTTCATGTCCGGCGCTGCGCGCAGCAGGGCCGGGATGCCCTTCTGGTAGAAACGGCGACCCGGGAACACCAGCACCAGCGTGGCCAGCACGAACTGCAGCAGCCAGCTGTTCTGTGTACCCAGCGTGCCGGCGATGAAGTGATGGAAGGCCGGGATCAGGTGCCCGCCCATTTCCAGCAGGAACACCGGAAGGCTCAGCGCGGCCGCTATCCACAGATCGCGCTTGAGCACGCGCAGGTCGTCGGCATGCCGTTGTGCCTGCTGATCCTCGTTGCTGTCGGCGCTGCCGATCACGCTGGCCGTGTATCCCGCCTTTTCGATCGCCGCCAACAACGCGGCCGGGGCGGCGCTGCCCTGCACGCTGGCGCGCTCGGTGGCCAGGTTGACGCTGGCCGACTGCACGCCGGGCACCGCCTTCAGCGCGCGCTCGACGCGGCCCACGCAGGAAGCACAGGTCATGCCTTCGATCAGCAGCTCCTGCGCGGCGGGGGCGGAAACCTCGTAGCCGGCCTTGTGTATGGCCTGCACCAGCGCTTCGCGCGGCACGCTGCCATCGGTCTGCACGCTGGCGCGTTCGGTGGCCAGATTGACGCTGGCCTGGCTGACCCCGGGGATGGCCTTCAGCACACGCTCTACCCGGCCCACGCAGGAGGCGCAGGTCATGCCCTCGATCATCAGATCTTCGGTAGCAGGCCCGGTCTTGTGCTTGCCCGGACTGGCGATGCTGCTCATCGGCACGTCTCCATTTCGATTGTTGGAGGCACCTTAAAGCTTCCAACGATGGCAGGGTCAAGCGCTCTTTATCGCTTGACCTTCCCATCGTGGCAAGCTGCAAGCTGGCTCCACCCCAACGGAGAAACCCCATGAAACTGCATATCGAAAGCATGACCTGCGGCGGCTGCGCACGCAGCGTGACGGCTGCCATCAAGGATGTGGACCCCGCCGCCACGGTCGACATCGACCTGCCCGGCAGGAACGTGAAAATCGAGTCCAGCCAGCCGGTGGAAAGCCTCACCAAGGCGCTGGAAGACGTGGGCTTCCCGGCGAAGTAACGCCGATCTGCCGTTGTAGGAACGGCGTAAGCCGCGAAGCTGGCGGATTACCAGTTCGAGGCATTGCCGGGTTGTCATGGACTCCCGGCTTCGCGGCTGACGCCGCTCCTACAAACCTGACGTTCCCTCAGCGCGCGCGTTTCCACACTTCACGCTCAACCCGGCGCTCGCCGTCCCAGCGCTCCAGCGTCCACACATCGCCTTCCAGGGTGTAGCGGAAGCTGTAGCTGCCCCCGTTCTCCAACGGATACGACGCCATCAACGGCGTTTCCACATAGTGCCCGTCAGCACTGCGATACGTGCCTGAGCCGCCGGCCCAGAACTTGCCATCGCTGGTGGTGGTGAAGGCAAAACGGCCATCGGCCAATATCTTGGTGCCGGCCAGCTTCTGGCTGGCGTAATCCACGACCGCCCCTTCCGGGTTGATGAACTCCCCCGATTGCAGCTGCCAGGCACCCTGCAGGCCCTCGGCGCCGTGTGCGCTGGCAGCGCCCAGCATCAATACAGCGGTGGCGAAAGAACGCAGCAGCATCGGCAAGTCCTGGTCGGGATGGGCCCGCATTGTGCGCATCGCCGCTGCCCGAGCGCCAATACCGGTTCATTGGCAACCTTTGGCGGGGCGCTATCATTGCCGCATTAGACGAATCAACGGCGGCCACAACGTGCAGACCCTACTCACCCCGGTATCGATTGGCGAACTGATCGACAAGATCACCATCCTCGAGATCAAGGCCGAGCGCATCACCGACACCGCCAAGCTGGCCAACGTACGCACCGAGCTGCAGGGCCTGTGGCCGCTGTGGCTGTCGCAGCAGGAAGCGCGCCCGTCGCTGAGCGCGCTCAAGGACCAGCTCAAGGTCATCAACGAGCGCATGTGGGAGATCCAGGACCGCCTGCGCGAGAAGGAAGCGGCGCAGGATTTCGGTGCGGAGTTCATCACCTTGGCGCGCGGCGTGTACGGCACCAATGGCGAGCGCATCGTCGTCAAGAACGAGATCAACCGCGTTGCCGGTTCGGCGCTGGTTGAAGAGAAGCAGTACCAGGGCGAGTAAGCGCCCTGCCCCCTCCCTTTCGCGCAGCGAAGGGGAGGGTTGGGGAGGGGGGCTCTCAGCGGCAACCCCAAAGCCTCAAGCAAAAACCAACCCCCTCCCAACCTCCCCCTTGGCTTACGCCAAAGGGGAGGAGCCAAGCGCTCCCGGCCACGCAAACAGCCAGGCCCCCTCCCTTTCGCGCAGCGAAGGGGAGGGTTGGGAAGGGGTGCTCTTCGCAACAACCCCAAAGCCTCAAGCAAGGGCCAACCCCCTCCCAACCTCCCCCTTGGCCTACGCCAAAGGGGAGGAGCCAAGCACTACCGGCCACGCAAGCAGCCAAGCCCCCTCCCTTTCGCGCAGCGAAGGGGAGGGTTGGGGAGGGGTGCTCTTGGCAGCGATCGCAAAGCCTCAAGCAAAAACCAACCCCCTCCCAGCCTCCCCCTTGGCTTACGCCAAAGGGGAGGAGCCAAGCACTACCGGCCACGCAAGCAGCCAAGCCCCCTCCCTTTCGCGCAGCGAAGGGGAGGGTTGGGGAGGGGTGCTCTTCGCAACAACCCCAAAGCCTCAAGCAAGGGCCAACCCCCTCCCAACCTCCCCCTTGGCCTACGCCAAAGGGGAGGAGCCAAGCACTACCGGCCACGCCAG
>NZ_JASCOR010000214.1 GCF_029959445.1 Stenotrophomonas sp. PS02298
GGTTTCGTACCGAAACCCGACTCTGACCCCGGTTTAGCCCCTCAAGCCGGTAAACTTGCACGGTTTTCAAAGATTCCCGGTAGTTCCCATGTCCCGATTCCCCGCCCTGACCCTGCTGGCCGGCGCCGTGCTGTCGCTGGCTGCCTGCAGCACGACCGCGCCGCTGAGCCGCGTTTCGCCGTCCCCGGCCGATGCCGTCGAGGCTCCGGCCAATGCGCCCAATGACAACCTCAATGCCGTGCTGTGGGTGCAGCGTTCGCAGGAGTACCGGGCCAGCGCGCTGCAGACCTGGAGGCTGGCCGCTGCACAGCTCGACGCGGCGCTTGCCGATGGCAGCTGGACCGCGCTGCTGCCGGAAGAGGGGGGCAAGCACCAATCGGCCAAGTTGAAGCCGGCGGTGGTGGTGGATGTGGATGAAACCGTACTCGACAACTCGCCGTACCAGGCGCGCTTGGTGCGCGACGGCAGCAGCTACAACGACGCAACCTGGGAAGCCTGGGTGGATGAGCGCAAAGCGCAGCCGGTGCCCGGCGCAGTGCAGTTCGCGCAGGCCGCCGCCGCCAAGGGCGTGACCATGATCTACATCAGCAACCGCACCGCGGCGATGAAGGACGCGACCATCGCCAACCTGCGCGCGGTTGGCTTCCCGGTCGCCGATGACAGCGTCTACCTGGGCCTGGGCACGCCGGTGCCGGGCTGCACCGAACACGGCAGCGAGAAGGGTTGCCGCCGCCAGCTGGTGGCGCAGAACTACCGTGTACTGATGCAGGTGGGCGACCAGTTCACCGATTTCCTGCAGGTCGAGGACAACAGCCTGGCTGCGCGCGATCTGCTGCTGGACAAGTACCAGGGCTGGATCGGTTCGCGCTGGTGGATCCTGTCCAACCCCACCTACGGTGGCTGGGAAGGTGCGGCCATCAATAACGCCTGGTCGCTGCCGGCGGACCTGCGCAACGGGGCAAAGCGTGACGCGCTGGAGGTGGCCCGATGAGCCGCGTACCGTTGCCGCTGCGTAATGACGAGCGCCTGATCTTCGCCCTCGACGTGCCGGGCAAGGCCGAAGCCATCGAATGGGTCGACAAGCTCGGCGACGCCGTGTCGTTCTACAAGATCGGCATGGAGCTGCTGGCCTCGGGCGAGTACTTCGACGTGCTCGACGAACTGGCCAAGCGCGACAAGCGCGTGTTCGTCGACCTGAAGTTCTTCGACATCCCGGCCACCATTGCCGGCGTCATCCGCCGTCTGTCGCAGTGGCCGGTGAGCTACTGCACCATCCACGGCTGGCATCCGGGCATGATGGAAGCCGCTGCAGCCGCCAACAGCTCGGAGATGCGCCTGTTGGCGGTGACTGTGCTGACCTCGATGGGCCGGTCGGACCTGGCGCAGATGGGCATCGACCGTGAGCCGGTGGACGTGGTGGTGGAGCGCGCAGTGGCCGCGCAGCGCGCCGGCATCGACGGCGTGATCGCTTCCGGCCAGGAAGCCGCACCGATCCGCGCCGCTACTGGTCAGGGTTTCTCCATCGTCTGCCCCGGCATCCGCCCCGGTGGCCCGGTCGGCGATGACCAGCAGCGAACCGTGGGCGTGGCTCAGGCCTTTGCCGATGGCGCCGATGCCATTGTCGTAGGTCGACCAATCCGCCTGGCTGCCGACCCGCGCGCCACCGCGCTGGCCATTCAGCGTGAAATTGCCGAATCAATCAAGTAAATCAATAGCTTGCATTGAGATTTATAAAGTGTTGCTTTAACTGAATCGGGCGCGTAGGCTACGTCTCGTCCGGCTCTGCCGGCGATGCGTCAAACATGTCTACCGGTCCCGTACCGGTTTGAGGAGGTCTGTCACCGGCAACGGGGCGGCCTCTTTTTTTATGCCGGGTTTTGGGGATTCGTTGAGAGCACTGCGTTCGCCGCTTTGTTGTGTGGCGGCCGGAGAGCAGACCCGGCCCTGTGCATGAAGCCATCGAACCAGCCATGCGCCCCCTCCCTTTGCCGCAGGCAAGGGGAGGGCTGGGGAGGGGTGCTCCTGTTGTGTGCTTTCGTCGAATCCCCAATCCTCGCTGCAGCCGTGACGGCCGTGCTTGCCGCTGTCACCGGGCAGGCATCAAGATGCTTGGCCTACGGGAGGATCGCCGCCGCCATGCAACGCCGTTCACTACGCAGTTGCCACACCATCATCCTGGCCTCGGTTTGCCTGGTAGCCCTGTTGGCGGCCTGCAAGCGCAACGCCGAGCCCTTGCCCGGCGCCGCCACCGAGCCAGCCGCGGCGGTGCGCCAGCTGACCCAGTACCTGCGCAACAACGACCTGGTCGGCTATGCCCGCGCCGCCGTGCCACCTGCCCAGTACGCCGAACTGGAAGCGGCCTGGGCGCAGGGCCATAGCCGCTGGCCGCTGACCGAGCTGCCCTTGGACGAAAAACTGCCTGTGCTGCTGGCCACGCTGTCGGAGAAGGATGCCGAGCGCACGCTGCAGCGCGCCTTCAAGGCGCAGTTGGAAGGCCAGAGCGCGGCCGTGCGGCAGGCCGCACATTCGCTGGGCCTGTTCGGTGTGCAGTACATCAGCCACCAAGGTGATTACAACGCAGCCGAACGTGCGCACTACGTGCAGCTGGTTACCGCACTCAGCGATTGGGCCCAGGCCGCACCACTGTCGGATCCGAAGCTGGCACAGACCGCGATTGCCACCCTCACTGCCGCCGCCCGTGCCACCGGCCTGGCCGATGAGCAGGCCTTCCAGCAGGCCGGCATGACCGGCACCTTGCAGAAACTCGGCCCGTTCGCAGCGGCCAGCAAGCAGGTGCTGGCCGCATATGGCTTGAAACTGGATGAAAGCATTGAGCAGATGCGCACCGGCCTGGTTTCGCAGGACGGTGATCGTGCCACCGTGCGCGTTCAGTACCCGCTGGCAGGCAAGGAGCTGGACCTTGAAGTGGCCTTGGTACGCCACGACAAGCGTTGGTACCTGGCACGTACGCTCAGCGATGTGGACGCGGTGCTGGTGGCTGCGCGCGCGGCCGAACAGGCCAAGGCCGAGGCCCTTCAGCCGGCCGGAAATCCCGACCTGCAAACTGCAGACAACGCGGCAGCGGCGGCTAAGCCATAATGGCGCCGATGTCGAAACAGAAATCCCAGCCCGATCAGGGTGAACTGCTGCCGCCGGACGACGCCAACGCGACGCCCGCCACTCCTGCTGCCATTGTGCCGGGCGCTTCTGCGCGTCCGTCGCCTGCGGCCCGCGCCGCGCGTCGCCCGTGGTGGGCGCGTCTGCTGGGCAAGCTGATCGAGCCCTGGCTGGGCCTGAAGATCGAGCCCGAGCAGCCCGGTGAATACAACGACGGCCGTCCGGTCGTATACGTGCTGGAGGACTACGGTCTGTCCAACGCACTGATCCTGGACAAGGCCTGCCGCGATGCCGGCCTGCCGTCGCCGCTGGTGCCGCTGGCCGGTGACCCGACCGGGCGCAAGCGCGCCTACGTGGCGCTGTCGCGGCGTTCCAGCAACAGCGCGCTGATCCCCGAGCAGCGCGGCGCCAAGACCCATTCCGATTCGCTGGCCAAGCTGCTGCAGGCGCACCGCGCCAATCCTGGCCTGGACGTGCACCTGGTGCCGGTGTCGATCTTCGTCGGCCGCGCCCCGGACAAGCAGAGCGGCTGGTTCGCGGTGCTGTTCTCGGAAAACTGGGCACTGGTCGGCCGCTTCCGCCGCCTGCTGGCGATCCTGCTCAACGGCCGCGACACCATTGTCCGCTTCGCCCCACCGGTCTCGCTGCGCGGCACCGTCGACGAAGGTCTGGAGCCGGAGCGCACCGTCCGCAAGCTGCAGCGCGTGCTGCGCACCCACTTCCGCCGCATCCGCGAATCGATCATCGGCCCGGATCTGTCCACCCGCCGTCTGCTGGTGGACAAGGTGCTGGAATCCGATTCGGTGCGCGAAGCCATTGCCGTGCAGGCCAAGCGCGACAACTCCAAGACCACCGACGCCTGGAAGAAGGCGCAGGGCTATGCCTGGGAAATCGCCGCCGACTACTCCACCCCGGTGGTGCGCTCGGCCAGCTTCATGCTCAGCCACGTCTGGAACCGCATCTACGCCGGCGTGCTGGTGCACCACCTGGACAAGTTCAAGGAAGCCGCGCCGGGCCACGAAATCGTCTACGTGCCCAGCCACCGCAGCCACATGGACTACCTGCTGCTGAGCTACCTGCTGTACGACCGTGGCATCGTGCCGCCGCACATCTTCGCCGGCATCAACCTCAACCTGCCGGTGGTCGGCACCTTGTTGCGCAAGGGCGGTGCGTTCTTCGCGCGGCGCAGCTTCCGCGGTAACCCGCTGTACTCGGCGGTGTTCTCCGAATACATGGCGCAGCTGGTATCGGGCGGCTACTCGATCGAGTACTTCGTCGAAGGCGGTCGCTCGCGTACCGGCCGTCTGCTGCAGCCCAAGGGCGGCGTCATCTCCATGACCCTGCGTGCCTACCTGCGCCAGCCGCGCAAGCCGGTGCTGTTCCAGCCCATCTACATCGGCTACGAGAAGCTGATGGAAGGCAACAGCTACCTGGACGAGCTGTCCGGCCGGCCGAAGGAAAAGGAATCGATCTGGGCGCTGCTGTGGGGCATCCCCAAGGTGCTCAAGCAGAACTACGGCCAGGTGGTGGTGAATTTTGGCGAGCCGATCGCATTGAACGACGTGCTGGCGGTGAACGCCCCGGAGTGGGATGGCCAGCCGGTGTCCGAGGACGAGAAGCCTGCATGGTTGATGAAGACCGTCGACACGCTCGCGCAGAACATCAACGTCCACGTCAACGCTGCCGCCGACGTCAACCCGATCAACCTGCTGGCGCTGGCGCTGCTGTCCACGCCCAAGCATGCGATGGGCGAGGCCGACCTGATCGCGCAGATCGAGTTGAGCAAGAAGCTGCTGGTGGAAATGCCGTACTCGGACCGGGTCACGGTCACCCCGCATTCGCCCGAGCGCATCATTGCCCACGCCGAGGAAATCAACGTCCTCACCCGCACCAAGCACCCGCTGGGCGACGTGCTCAGCGTCAGCGGCGATACCGCGGTGCTGCTGAGCTACTTCCGCAACAACGTGATCCACCTGTTCACCGCTTCGTCGTGGGTAGCGTGCTGCTTCCAGAACAACCGCCGCATGAGCCGCGGCGGTCTGCTGCGCCTGGGTCGCGGGCTTTACCCGTTCCTGCAGGAAGAGTTGTTCCTGCCCTGGAGCGAGGATGAGTTCGCCGCACGCATCGACCAGACCATCGACGTCTTCGTGCGCGAAGGCCTGCTCCAGCACGTGGGCGAGGATGATGGCGGCATGCTCGCGCGCAGCACCGGCCAGACCGACGAAGTATTCCGTCTGCGCGCGATCGGCCACTCGCTGCAACAGGCCTTCGAGCGCTATTACATCGCCATCTCGGTGCTGGTGAAGAACGGCCCCGGCACCCTGGGTGCCGGTGAGTTGGAAAGCCTGTGCCAACAGGCCGCGCAACGCCTGAGCCTGTTGTATGCACCGGCCGCACCGGAATTCTTCGACAAGTCGCTGTTCCGCGGTTTCATCCAGAAGATGCGCGAACTGCGCCTGGTCTGGCCGGACCAGAACAGCAAGCTGCTGTTCGACGAGCGTCTGGATGCCTGGGCCAAGGACGCCAAGTTCATCCTCGGCCGCGAACTGCGCCACACCATCGAGCGTGTGAGCCCGGAAGCGGCGAAGCCGGAAGTGCCGCCAGTAGCTTGATTGGAGACACTGTAGAGCGGAGCCATGCTCCGCTGGGGCTCGACCGGTACAGCCTCTGCCGAGCATAGCTCGGCACTACCCTATCGACTGGTCTTGTGGGAGCGGCGTAAGCCGCGAAGCCACTGCTCAATCAGGTAGCGCGCATGTCGGCAACTTCAACGCTGCCGGCTTGGGCGGGGTACCCCCCCCCGCCACCCCGCAAATTTGTTGAAAGGCCCCC
>NZ_JASCOR010000215.1 GCF_029959445.1 Stenotrophomonas sp. PS02298
GGAACGACCGAAGAAGATCTTGGGCGGCCTGACACCGGCCGCCTATGCCCAACAGTTGGCGGCCAAAGCCGCTACGATTAAATCTGGACTCTAAAGGGCCCCGCTACTGAAAGCGGGGGGACGTCGGCGCGTGAGCTGCCCGGAAGATGGCGCGGACAGACCAAGTAGATGGAGTTGGACCAATAGAAGGCGATTGTTCCCCGCGTGTGAATGCATGGGCGGAGTACGAACAGTCCACGCCTAGCTCGCCCGACAGGCGCACGATCTCTGGAACCGCTGCAACGGTTAAGACGGCTAATAGCTCGCTGGGATTTGCCATGAATTCGTCCGAAGCTGTCATTGGGCCTAACTCTGGAATTAAGCCGACCCGCGAAGCGGGTTCGGCTTGAATGAATTGTTAGGTGCCAGCCCGGCCGCCAAGAGGCAACCAGCGGTCACCGGGCTCCCAAACGATATGGCAGAAGTCCTTGGACATATCGCGGCATATCAACGCCATAGCAAAGATGTTGGGTGCTTGGCCCGAGTCAACGGCCACCCCGACGTTAACTTGATAGTACATGTCCGCTGCGGGAGTAAAACCCACGAATTGCTCCCACTCTGATGATGGGTATTTGCCTGCAACGTACAGATACCGGCCCACCTCCGCTTTCATCTCAGCGTAGCGCTGAGGAGAGAGGTGCTCCTCGGCTTGGTTGTAAATCATCTCCTCGGCCATGAAGGTGGCCGTGTTGATTCCGTGCCTCTTAGGCCTGCTAGTCATCTGTACCTGGCACCTAACTCTGGAATTAAGCCGCGCCGCGTAGCGGCTTCGGCTTGAATGAATTGTTAGGTTGCAACCGCTGACGCTTGCAACCGAGTTTTTAGATTTGCTACAGCCTCAGGTGTCAGTTCAAGTCCGACCGTGTGGCCGGGGTTGATGACAATGCCGACGCCGCTAGCAATGCCGCGAAGTAGCCACTGGAATTGTGTGGCCATGCCGAACTCGAACTGGGGAAGTTGCTTGTGCCAAGAAGTGGAGCGCTCAGGAGCCGTGAACATGGCAAAAACCGGAGAGCCAGCGGCATTTGACAGAACCAAAGGAGAAGCTGAGTTGTCCCACACGCCACTCGGCCCAGGATCTTTGTCTAGAAGCACGACAACTTGGGCAGCCAGCAATCCATCCAGAAACTCAGAGGCGGGGATGCGGCCCAATTGCGTTTGTAGTAGCTGGGTCTCAAGGTCGTTCGCCGGCACAAAGCTTTGCTGGGCCTCCATCATTCTCTCCATTGCAACCTAACTCTGGAATTAAGCCGACCCGCGAAGCGGGTTCGGCTTGAATGAACTGTTAGGCGCCAAGCTGGCTGAAGTACGAAAGCTCATGGCTCTTCCATTGGGAAGAACAGATAGTCAGTGTCTGACATAAGATGCTGGAGCTGGTGGACGACTTTGACGGTGATGGTTGATGGCGCCGCGACGATACTAGAGGCTGTGCCAAAAAAAAGAGGATCCGCTCTTACAGCGTCAACTGCTTGCGCCGCAGCCGCCTCCTCGTTTATCGCCTCGATACCTTTGGTGATAAAGAAGCCCTGCAAGGCTGGCTGCCCGTTAATCAGGAAATTCTCTCCCATCAGGAAGACCGCGAAGTTCATGCTCTTCCTTCTGACATTGGCGAACTTCGATCCATGGCGCCTAACTCCGGAATTAAGCCGACCCGCGCAGCGGGTTCGGCTTGAATGAACTGTTAGGCGCCATCCAGGCTGCTGTACCTCTAGCCACGAGCAACGATCTCCTTGAGCTCAGTACTGATGTTGCCGCCACATCTGGTGCAAACGCCGTCAACGAAAATGCGACCATGGATCTCGTACTCCACAGGGTTATCAAGGCCAACATCTGCTTCACCGCAAGCTTCGCACCAAGCGTTATCGCAGATGGACTGCTGGTCGATAGGGCTTCTAGTGAAGAAGTCTCTTGCAATCCGCATATGGCGCCTAACTCTGGAATTAAGCCGCGCCGCGAAGCGGCGTCGGCTTGGACGAATTGTTAGGCCTTAGCCCGGCAAGCACGGACATAGACCTGCGTGGTGGCGTGGGTATCTCGCTCTAGGAGCGCTACAGCTGCAGCCAGGTCCGCGTCCAGCCGTGGAACCTTGGAGATAAACCATGCTACCCGCCACCGAACCTCCGGATCTGAGTGCGTGGCCAGCGCCGTCAGTGGAACGCCGAGATCAGCGAAGAGCGCTGGCCGCGTTCCCATGAGGTAGAGCACCGTGGGAAGAAAAGCGCACGATGGGTCGAGCAGCGCTGTAGCTACCAGGGGCTTGGTGAGTTCCGACGCCAGTTGGGCATCAGCTACGAATTGCACCACCCAGTCTCTGGTGCCAGGGACGCGGTTGCTGTGCCAGAGATCGACTAGCACCCCCAGATTTTCTGCGACCATTTTCCGCGACAACGGGTGATCGTCGAAGTGGCCTGGTTCAAGCGACTGGAAGTAGGCGATTGCCCGAGCTATCTGGCTCGGATCGCCAGAAGCGAACAGGGCGAATGCCTCCCGGTCTTTCTTCAGCATGCTGTGAGACTCCACCTAAGGCCTAACTCTTAGTAGACCGCCTAAACGCGGTGTAAAGCTGAGTATGCCCATTTTCGGGCTGCTTTGAAACGGGAATGGTTTTCCGTATAAACAATGGCTTGCAACATGCGGCGCGGCTTGCGATCACCTCCTCCCTCCCTGTTTAGGATCGTTTGTTTACGGTTATATTGAATAGACCCCTTTCCCGTCGGGCGTATTGGCGCTTGGAATGTCGTGATCGCGATGATTCCTCCGTCGGTCCATCCAGGCCGCGTGACGAATCCGGAGTTGACCAAGTGCTCCGCCACGCTTGCTCAAGCCCTTACTCCACTTCCCGCACCCGCGCCAACTCCGCCGCATTCCGCAGCGCTTGTAGGAATCTCGCCAGTGGCGCGTTTTGCGGCTCGCCGTCACGCGTGTAAACCATCACCGGCCGCTGCCAGGAAAACCCTGGTGCATCCAGTTTCACCCACTGTCCGGCAAGCAGCTCTGCCTGCGCCAGACGGCTGGGCAACAACGTGAGATAGCCGCCGTCACGAATCATCGCGCGCATGAATTCCGGGGAACCACTTTCCATCGTGTTGAGCGGGGGCTCCAGCCCTGCTTCATGGAAGCGCTGGCGGAACGCGCCTTCCACCGCGCCGAGGCGACGGCCGAAAATCCATGCCTGCTCCAGCAATTGTGCCGGCGTGATGGCGCGTTGCCGCGCCAGCGGGTGACGCACGCTGGCGAGTACGCGGTACTCGTCGTGCATCAGCACTTCGCTCTTGATGCGCGGGTCGGGGTCGCCATCGCCAAAGGTGTGCAGGGTGACTACCGCATCGAGTTCGCGCGCCAGCAGGCTGGGCAGCAGTTCGGGCAGGATGCCGCTGCTGACGTGGATGCCGATCTTCGGCCAATGCCGGCGCAGGGCCAGCACCGCCGGCGCCACCAGCGAGCCGGCGGTACTGGGGCCGGTGCCGATGCGTACTTGCCCTTCGGCGCCGGTCTGCAGTTCCTGCAGGCGGTCCTCGAAGCGGCGCACCGCGTCGTGGGCAGGCTGGGCGTGTTCCATCAGCAGGCGGCCGACGTCGGTGAGCCGGGCCTCGCGGCTGCCGCGCTCGAACAGGCGTGCGCCCAGCTGTTGCTCCAGTGCCTGGATGCCCTTGCTCAGGGCTTGCTGGGTGCGGCCGGTGGCCGCGGCGGCGCGGGTAAAGCTGCCGTGTTCGACCACGGACAGGAAGTAGCGGAGCTGGCGGAGGTCCATGGCGGCACGAGGTAACAACCAATGGTTGTGGATCGTACTCGAATTGGTTGGCGGTAATCGGGGCAGGGCATCGATAGTCGGCTGATCGCATCTCCCGGAGGGGAACCATGGCCAGCCGCAACGCCGTCAAACAGTGGGACCAGCAGTACGACCTCGTCATCGCCGGCTTTGGTCTGGCCGCCATGTGTGCCGCCATCGAGGCGCACGATCTGGACCCGAACCTGTCCATTCTTATTCTGGAAAAGGCCAATGAGGCTGAAACCGGTGGCAACAGCCGCGTTGCCGGGCAGTCGTTGCTGATCACCAGGAACGCCAAGGTGCTGGCCGAGTACCAGCGCAAGATGAGCGTAGCCAACCCGATCCCGGAGGACATGCTGGTGCCGTGGTCAGAGGCCATGGAAGCGCTGGAACCTTGGATCCAGGAGCGTGCGGCCCAGGCCGGTGCGCAGTTCATCCACGGCACCGGCTTCTCCGAGCGTGATGTGGTGCTGGAGTTCCCGGAGTTCGGTGCGCGTGAGGCCGTGCATTGCACCGCCACCATCCTGCCGATCCCATCCGGCGTGTACCTCGCTTTCCGCGAGAATATCCGCCTGCGCCCGCGCATCCAGATCGCCTATGAGTCTCCGCTCAAGGATCTGGTGCAGGACCCGGATACGCTGGAGGTATTCGGCGTCATCGCCGAGCAGAACGGCGAGCGCGTGGCCATCCGTGCCAACAAGGGTGTGGTGATGGCGACCGGTGGCTTTGAGGCCAACCTGGACATGCAGCGCAATTACTTTGGTCTGGCCAACCCGGCACCGCTGGGTACGCCGCACAACACCGGCGACGGCATCAAGATCCTGCAGAAGGCCGGTGCGGATCTGTGGCATATGCGTAACCAGGGCCAGTCCGGTGGCATCTGGCCGGGCTTCAAGCCGGAAGGTTTCGTCAATGGCTTCCTGCGCAACTTCTTCTGGCAGAGCTTCAGCTGGATCGAGGTGGATGCGAACACCGAGCGCTTCTACAACGAAACTGCAGAATTGCAGCTCACGCACTACAAGGAAAAGAAGCACGGACATTGGGTGGACACCCCGCATTACCGTGCGCAACCGGTGCATATGATCTTTGATGCCATCACCTGCCAGTACAACAAGCTGGTGGTTGAAGTGATGAGCTGGAACCCGGTGGTACGTGGATACAAGTGGTCAGATGACAATTCGGTGGAAGTGGAGAAGGGGTGGATCCAGAAGGCCGATACGCTGGAAGAGTTGGCAGCGCAGATCAACCGCGATCCGGCCAAGCTGCGTGCCGAGGTTGAGCGCTACAACGCGGCCTGTGCAGGGAGGAATGATGCCGATTTCGGGCGTAACCCCGAGACCTTGTTTCCGATCGCGCAGGCGCCGTTCTATGCCATGCGGATTGATCCGGTGATCGTGTGCACGGGCGGTGGCGCGCGACGCAACATCAAGTCCGAGGTGTTGGACCATGGTGGCAAGCACATCCCGCGTCTGTATGAAGCCGGTGAGATGGGGTCGATGTTCTCCGACCTCTATCAGAATGGTTCGTACCTTACCGAGGCAATGATCTCTGGACGCGCTGCGGGTCGCGAAGTCGTAGGCCTTGGCAACTGGGAGGCTTGAGCATGAAAGTTGCTACCCCCGCGATGAAGCTGGATGTGCGCATCAATGACGTGAAGGCCGAGGAAGGGCTGCTGGTGATGGACGGTGTTGCGGGCATGCTGCCGTGCAAGACCAGTCTGACGCCGGCTGAGTTTCGACAGATGATGAAGCTGGCGCTGCGGCCGAGTGTGTTGGCGTTGTTGTTCAAGAAGTAAGGCGGAAGCCGTTGCTTGAAGCCTTGCTTGAAGCCTTGCTTGAAGCCCCTCTCCCGCCGGGAGAGGGGTTGGGGAGAGGGTGAGGTACGAAGCACCTTGCAAAAGCCAAAAAAGCAAAAGCCCCCTCATCCGCCCCTTCGGGACACCTTCTCCCGCGAGCGGGAGAAGGGATAGGAGCCAAAGCCAAAAGCTAAAGCCAAAGCCAAAGCCAAAGCCAAAGGCAAAGCCAAAGGCAGAGGCAGAGGCAAAGGCAAAGGCAAAGGCAAAGGCAAAGGCAAAGGCAGAGGCAAAGGCAAAGGCAGAGGCAAAGGCAGAGGCAAAGGCAAAGGCAGAGGC
>NZ_JASCOR010000216.1 GCF_029959445.1 Stenotrophomonas sp. PS02298
GAGCCATGCTCGGCAGAGGCTTTACCGGTAATGCCCCTGCCGAGCATGGCTCGGCACTACAAAAGCATGTGCAAAAAAAACGCCGGCGTTGGCCGGCGTTTTTTTGATGCTGCTGCAATCCTCAGTGCTTGAGGTTGCGGCGCAGGCGCTCCAGGGCTTGCAGCTGGGCGGTGACTTCGGCCAGCTTCTGCTGTGCCTCGGCCAGTTCCATGGCTTCGCCACGGTGTGCCAGCACGCGCTCTGCTTCTTCCTTGGCCTTGCGCACCGATGCTTCATCGATGTCGCTGGCGCGAATGGCAGTGTCGGCCAGCACGGTAACGACCTGCGGCTGTACTTCCAGGATGCCGCCGGAAATGGCGAAATCCAGTTGCTCGCCTGCAGCGGTGGTGACCACGACCTTACCCGGCTTCAGACGGGTGATCAGCGGTGCGTGCTTGGGCGCGATGCCCAGCTCGCCCAGCTCACCGGTGGCCACGACCAGGGTCGCTTCGCCG
Source organism: Stenotrophomonas sp. PS02298 (assembly GCF_029959445.1). Taxonomy (GTDB): domain Bacteria; phylum Pseudomonadota; class Gammaproteobacteria; order Xanthomonadales; family Xanthomonadaceae; genus Stenotrophomonas. The sequence goes on from NZ_JASCOR010000216.1 coordinate 495, forward strand.
CTGAAGATCTGCTGCTCGGCACTGACGATGTCGCAACGGATGGTGCTCATGGATCTCTCTTCGCCTGGTTGGGTGGGCCTGCGCCCACCGCAGGTTGCCGCGTGGGCGGAGCATGCTCCGCCCTACGTGGTTATTAGGCCTTTTCAGCCATCTTCTTGGCCTTCTCGACCGCTTCTTCGATGCCGCCGACCATGTAGAACGCCTGCTCCGGCAGGTGGTCGTATTCGCCATCGACGATGGCCTTGAAGCCACGGATGGTGTCCTTCAACGGCACGTACTTGCCCGGCGAGCCGGTGAACACTTCGGCCACGTGGAACGGCTGGCTGAAGAAGCGCTCGATCTTACGGGCGCGCGACACGGCTTCCTTGTCTTCCTGGGACAGTTCGTCCATGCCCAGGATGGCAATGATGTCCTTCAGTTCCTTGTACTTCTGCAGGGTCTGCTGGACGCGCTGTGCGGTGTCGTAGTGCTCGGTACCGATGACCTGCGGGTCCATCTGGCGCGAGGTCGAGTCCAGCGGATCCACCGCCGGGTAGATACCCAGCGAGGCGATCGAACGCGACAGGGTCACGGTCGAATCCAAGTGGGCGAACGTGGTGGCCGGCGACGGATCGGTCAAGTCATCGGCGGGCACGTACACGGCCTGGATCGAGGTGATCGAGCCGGACTTGGTCGATGTGATGCGCTCCTGCAGGACGCCCATTTCCTCGGCCAGGGTCGGCTGGTAACCCACCGCCGACGGCATACGGCCCAGCAGTGCCGACACTTCGGTACCGGCCAGGGTGTAGCGGTAGATGTTGTCGACGAACAGCAGCACGTCCTTGCCCTTGCCGCTGGCGTCCTTCTCATCACGGAAGTACTCCGCCATGGTCAGGCCGGTCAGTGCAACGCGCAGACGGTTGCCCGGCGGCTCGTTCATCTGGCCGTACACCATCGCCACCTTGTCGAGGACGTTGGAGTCCTTCATTTCGTGGTAGAAGTCGTTGCCCTCACGGGTACGCTCACCCACGCCGGCGAACACGGACAGACCGCTGTGCGCCTTGGCGATGTTGTTGATCAGCTCCATCATGTTGACGGTCTTGCCGACGCCGGCGCCGCCGAACAGGCCGACCTTGCCGCCCTTGGCGAACGGGCACATCAGGTCGATGACCTTGATGCCGGTTTCCAGCAACTCGGTCGAGGAAGACTGGTCTTCATACGACGGGGCCGAACGGTGGATTTCCCAGCTGTCAGAAGCCTGCACCGGGCCGGCTTCGTCGATCGGGCGACCCAGCACGTCCATGATGCGGCCCAGGGTGCCAGCGCCGACCGGCACCGAGATGGCGCGGTTGGTGTTGGTGGCAACCAGGCCACGCTTCAGGCCGTCGGTCGAGCCCAGCGCAATCGCGCGGACGATACCGTCACCCAGCTGCTGCTGGACTTCCAGCGTGATTTCGGTGTTGTCGACCTTCAGCGCGTCGTACACCTTCGGCACGTCGGTGCGCGGGAATTCGACGTCGACGACCGCGCCGATGATCTGAACGATCTTGCCCTGACTCATTGCTGCATCCTCTAAATGTGTGCTGTTGACTGCGCGCGTTAGACCGCTGCCGCGCCGCTGACGATTTCGGAGATTTCCTGGGTGATCGCTGCCTGGCGGGCCTTGTTGTAGACCAGCTGCAGGGTTCCGATCATCTTGTTCGCGTTGTCGCTTGCCGCCTTCATCGCCACCATGCGAGCTGCGTGCTCGGAGGCAACATTCTCCAGCACCGCCTGATACACCAACGATTCGATGTAGCGGGTGATCACGTGCTCAAGCACGGTTGCCGCGTCAGGCTCGTACAGGTAATCCCAGTCGTGCGAAGCCACCTGCTTTTCGGCGGCCGGCAACGGCAGCAGCTGGTCGAAGCTGGCCTTCTGCGTCATCGTGTTGATGAAGCGGTTGTAGACCAGGTAGACGCGGTCAACCTTGCCTTCGGTGAAGGCATCCAGCATGACCTTGATCACGCCGATCAGCGTTTCCAGCTTGGGCTGGTCGCCGATGTTGGCCACCGAGGCGGCCATGTTGACGTTGACGCGACGGAAAAACGCGCCGGCCTTCTGGCCAACGGTCACCACGTCGATCTCGGCGCCCTTGTCCTGCCAGTCGCGCATTTCCGCGACCGTCTTGCGGAACAGGTTGTTGTTCAGGCCGCCGGCCAGACCGCGATCGGAGGAGATCACGATGTAACCCACGCGCTTGACCTGCTCACGCTCGACCAGGAACGGGTGCTGGAAATCGGTGCTGGCCTGGGCCAGGTGACCGATCACCTGCTTCATCGCCTGCGCGTACGGACGCGAGGTCTTCATCCGATCCTGCGCCTTGCGGATCTTGGAGGCCGAGACCATTTCGAGCGCGCGCGTCACCTTGCGGGTGTTCTGCACGCTCTTGATCTTGGTTTTGATTTCGCGTCCGCTTGCCATCTCTTATTCCCGTAGAGCGGGGCTATGCCCCGCTTTATCAGTGTGAAGCGGAGCAAGGCTCCGCTCTACATACGCTCTTACCAGGTGCCGGTGCTCTTGAAATCGGCGATGCCCTTCTTGAAGGCAGCTTCGATGTCGTCGTTCCAGGCGCCGGTGCTGTTGATCTTGGAGGTCAACTCACCTGCGGTGTTGGCGAAGTGGGCGTGCAGGCCGGCTTCGAACGAGAGCAGCTTGTTGACCGGCACGTCGTCGAGGAAGCCTTCGTTGACGGCGTAGATCGACAGTGCCTGGTCGGCGATCGACATCGGTGCGTACTGCTTCTGCTTCATCAGCTCGGTGACGCGCTGGCCGCGCTCCAGCTGCTTGCGGGTGGCTTCGTCAAGGTCGGAAGCGAACTGCGCGAACGCAGCCAGCTCACGGTACTGGGCCAGCGAGATACGAATACCGCCGGACAGCTTCTTGATGATCTTGGTCTGGGCCGAACCACCGACGCGCGACACCGAGATACCGGCGTTGACGGCCGGACGGATACCCGCGTTGAACAGGTCGGTTTCCAGGAAGATCTGGCCGTCGGTGATCGAGATCACGTTGGTCGGAACGAACGCAGAAACGTCGCCAGCCTGGGTTTCGATGATCGGCAGTGCGGTCAGCGAACCGGTCTTGCCGGTGACGGCGCCGTTGGTGAACTTCTCGACATACTCTTCCGACACGCGAGCTGCGCGCTCGAGCAGGCGGGAGTGCAGGTAGAACACGTCACCCGGGTAGGCTTCGCGGCCCGGCGGGCGCTTCAGCAGCAGCGAGATCTGGCGGTAGGCAACAGCCTGCTTGGACAGATCGTCGTACACGATCAGGGCGTCTTCGCCGCGGTCCATGAAGTACTCACCCATGGTGCAGCCAGCGTAGGCGCTGATGTACTGCATCGCAGCCGATTCGGAAGCGGTGGCAGCCACGACCACGGTGTGGGCCAGGGCGCCGTTCTCTTCCAGCTTGCGCACGATGTTGGCAACGGTCGAGGCCTTCTGGCCGATCGCTACGTACACGCACTTGATGCCGGTGCCCTTCTGGTTGATCACGGCATCGATCGCCATCGCGGTCTTGCCGGTCTGACGGTCACCGATGATCAGCTCGCGCTGGCCACGGCCGATCGGGATCATCGAGTCGACCGACTTGTAACCGGTCTGCACCGGCTGGTCGACCGACTTGCGCCAGATCACGCCCGGAGCAACGCGCTCCACCGGAGCGGTCAGCGCGGTGCCCAGCGGGCCCTTGCCGTCGATCGGCTCACCCAGCGCGTTGACAACGCGGCCGAGCATTTCCGGGCCAACCGGCACTTCCAGGATGCGGCCGGTGGTCTTGGCCACGTCGCCTTCGCGCAGGTTCTGGTAGTCGCCCAGGACCACGGCGCCGACCGAGTCGCGCTCCAGGTTCAGTGCCAGGGCAAAGGTGTTGTTCGGCAGTTCGATCATTTCGCCCTGCATCACGTCGGCCAGACCGAAGATGCGCACGATGCCGTCGGACACGCTGGTGACGGTGCCTTCGTTGCGCGATTCCGCGGACAGGGCGACCTTCTCGATGCGGGTCTTGATCAGTTCGCTGATTTCAGAGGGGTTGAGCGTGGTAGCCATCGTCAAGTCCTAGTGCCGGCTTGTGGCCGGACGGTAATGTGAATTCAGTGTGCGAGCGCGGTCTGCAGGCGCGACAGCTTGCCCTTGAGCGAGCCATCGATGACCACGTCGCCGGCATCGATCACGGCGCCGCCGATCAGCGAAGCGTCCACCGCGGTCGATACCTCGACGTCGCGGCCGAAACGCTTGCGCAGCGCAGCCTTGATCTTGTCCAGTTCCTCGCCCGACAGTTCGGCGGCCGAGGTGACGGTGGCCTTGACCACGTGTTCGGCTTCAGCGCGCAGCTGCTCGAACAGACCGGAGATTTCCGGCAACTGCTGCAGGCGGCGGCCTTCGGCCAGCAGGGACAGGAAGCGACCGTAGGTCTCGCTGGTCGCGTCCGGGGTCAGCAGGGCGACGGCATCGCCGCGGCTCAGCTGCGGATTCGACAGCAAGGCCGACACGCGCGGATCGGCTGCAACGCGGGCGGAGAACGCAAGCGCGTCCGACCACGGCGCGAACTTGCCTTCCTCACGCGCAATCGCGAAAGCGGCGCGGGCGTACGGGCGGGCAAGCGTGAGGGTCTGGCTCATCGATCAGATCTCCGCAGCCAGCTCGTCGAGCAGCGCCTTGTGGGCGTTGGCATCGATTTCGCGCTTGAGCAGCTTTTCGGCACCGGTCACGGCCAGGGCGGACACCTGCTTGCGCAGATCTTCGCGGGCACGGTTGGCGGCGGCGTCGATTTCAGCCTGGGCCAGTTCTTTCTGGCGGGTGGCTTCGGCGATGGCTTCGTTCTTGGCGGCTTCAACGATCTGGTTCGCACGGGCATGCGCCTGGTCGATGATCTCGTTGGCCTTGCCACGGGCTTCTTTCAGTGCCTCGTTGACCTTTACTTCCGCCTGCGCCAGATCTTTCTGGCTGCGGTCGGCAGCGGCCAAGCCCTCAGCGATCTTCTGCTGGCGCTCTTCAATGGCCTTCAACAACGGCGGCCAGATCTTGGTCGCGATGATCCAGATCAGCAAAGCAAAGGCCAGGGCCTGTGCAAAGAGGGTGAGATTGATATTCATGATTAGCTCGATCGCTGGTGTCGGGGGTGGCTGCGCCGCCGTGGCGGCGCAACCGAACCTTCATCCGAAGTCGGGGGGCGCCCCGCCCCCCCCCCGCGCACAGCCGCGGGGTCAGCCAGCCCGCGTGGCGGGGT
>NZ_JASCOR010000217.1 GCF_029959445.1 Stenotrophomonas sp. PS02298
GAGCCATGCTCGGCAGAGGCGTTACCGGTAATGCCCATGCCGAGCATGGCTCGGCACTACATTCCTGCCCCCTCCCTTTCGCGTAGCCAAGGGGAGGGTTGGGGAGGGGTAAGGTCCTTTGGGCCTTCATGCCGAGCATGGCTCGGCACTACATTTCTGCCCCCTCCCTTTGGCGTAGCCAAGGGGAGGGTTGGGGAGGGGTAAGGTCCTTTGGACCTTCATGCCGAGCATGGCTCGGCACTACATTTCTGCTCCCTCCCTTTGGCGTAGCCAAGGGGAGGGTTGGGGAGGGGTAAGGTCCTTTGGACCTTCATGCCGAGCATGGCTCGGCACTACAGGAAGCGGGTGCCGGGCGTTGCCCGGCAACCATCTTCAATCAGGTCAACGCGATCGAACGCGTCTTGCGCTCGGCCAGGCGCTTTTCCAGGTAGTGGATGTTCTGTCCACCGGCCTGGAAGCCCTGGTCGCGCATGATGCGCTGCTGCAACGCGACGTTGGTCTTGATGCCGTCCACCACCATCTCGCTCAGCGCCACCCGCATGCGGGCAATGGCGGTTTCGCGGTCCGGACCGTGCACGATCAGCTTGCCGATCATCGAGTCGTAGTTCGGCGGCACCTTGTAGCCAGCGTAGATGTGCGTATCAACGCGCACACCGGGGCCACCCGGCGGATAGAAGCCGGTGATCAGGCCGGGGCTGGGAATGAAGGTTTCCGCGTCCTCGGCATTGATGCGGCATTCGATCGCGTGGCCGTGCAGCACCACATCGCTCTGCTTGATGCTCAGCTTCTGGCCGGAGGCGATGCGCAGCTGCTCGGCAACCAGATCGATGCCGGTCACCATCTCGGTCACCGGATGTTCCACCTGCACGCGGGTGTTCATTTCGATGAAGTAGAACTTGCCGTCTTCGAACAGGAACTCGAAGGTGCCGGCGCCGCGGTAACCGATGCGGATGCAGGCTTCCACGCAGACCTTGCCGATCTGCTCGCGCAGTTCGGAGGTGATGCCCGGTGCCGGCGCTTCTTCCACCACCTTCTGGTGGCGACGCTGCATCGAGCAGTCGCGCTCACCCAGGTGGATGGCGTTGCCCTGGCCGTCGGCCAGCACCTGGATTTCCACGTGACGCGGGTTTTCCAGGTACTTCTCCATGTAGACCTCACCATTGCCGAATGCTGCCTTGGCTTCGGACTTGGTGGTTTCGATGGAGGCCTTCAACGCGCCTTCGGCATGCACAACGCGCATGCCGCGGCCGCCACCGCCACCGGAAGCCTTGATGATGACCGGGTAGCCGATCTCACGGGCGATCTTGGTGTTGGTGACGATGTCTTCGCCCAGCGGGCCGCCCGAACCGGGCACGCACGGCACGCCGGCAGCCTTCATCGCGCGGATGGCTTCAACCTTGTCGCCCATCAGGCGGATGGTTTCCGCACGCGGGCCGATGAAGATGAAACCGGACTGCTCCACGCGCTCGGCGAAGTCGGCATTCTCGGAGAGGAAGCCGTAGCCCGGGTGGATGGCCTGGGCGTCGGTGACCTCGGCCGCGGCGATCAGCGCCGGGATGTTGAGGTAGCTTTCCGACGACGGTGCCGGACCAATGCAGACCGACTCGTCGGCCATGGCCACGTGCTTGAGATTGCGGTCAACGGTGGAATGCACCGCGACCGTGCGGATGCCGAGGGTGTGGCACGCGCGCAGGATGCGCAGCGCGATTTCACCTCGGTTGGCGATGACGACTTTATCCAGCATGGCCGGCGCCTCAGGCAATCACGAACAGCGGCTGGTCGAATTCAACCGGGCTGCCGTTCTCGCCGAGGATGGCCACCACGGTGCCGGACACTTCGGCCTCGATCGGGTTGAACATCTTCATCGCTTCGATGATGGCCAGGGTCTCGCCGGCCTTGACGGTCTGGCCAACGCTGACGAAGGCCGGCTTGTCCGGCGAGGACGAGGCGTAGAAGGTGCCGACCATCGGCGCGCGCTGCACGTGGCCTTCCGGCAGGGCATTGCCCGGCTTGGCGGTGCCGCCGGTGGAGGCTTCGGTCGGACCGCTCATCGGCATGGCCGGGGCGGCAGCAGCCGGGGCGGCGGCATAGACCGGTGCCGGCGCGGCGACGAAACCACCGACCGGGTTGCGCGACAGGCGGACGGATTCTTCGCCTTCCTTGATCTCGATTTCAGCCAGGTTCGACTCTTCCAGCAGGTCGATGAGCTTCTTGATTTTGCGCAGATCCATGAGGGCCTCTTTGGTTGCAGTAAGTCAGTAAGGAGAAGGCGCGGTGCGCCCGGGTCAAAGTTCGTAGAAATCGCGCAGCTGCCGGGTACGGTCCTGCGCGTGGGTGGTAAGACAGTGCATCTGCGCACCATTGCGCGATGTCCCGTCGGCATTGAAGGCGTAGACCGCGTCGCAGTCCTTGTCACGCAGCTGGATCCAGGCGCGTTGTGCCTCGATCAACTGCTGCTCGGCAGCGCCACAATGCGTGCAGCTGCCGTCGGCGGCCTGCTGCTGCAGTTGGCGGCGAGCCAGCTTGTACGTGGTGTTCAAGGCCGCATCGGCCTCGGCGGCACGATCGGAGGCGCACAGGTCGCTCTCCATCGTGCTGGTCACATTCGCGCAGTCGATGCCTTCGGCGGCGCGATCCAGGTTCTGCGCATGGGCAGCCGCCAGCGGCAGGCACACCACGGCCATACCCGTCAGCAACCGCGGCAGCGTGTTCACGCAGCCGCTCCCACGCGGGCCAGTGCGGCATCCATCGCATAGCGGTAGCTGTCGGCGCCGAAGCCGCAGATCACGCCGACGGCCTTGTCGCTCAGATAGCTGTGCTGGCGGAAGGGCTCGCGCGCATGCGGGTTGGACAGGTGGATCTCGATGAACGGAATCGCCACCCCGGCCAGCGCATCGCGCAGAGCCACCGAGGTATGGGTGAAGGCGGCGGGGTTGATCAGGATGAAAGCGGTTCCATCGGCACGCGCAGCCTGCACCCGGTCCACCAGCACATGCTCGGCGTTGGACTGCAGGTGTTCGCTCTGGTGCCCCTCTGCCTGTGCCTGTGCGGCCAGCGCAGCGTCGATCTGGGCCAACGTGGTGTGGCCGTAGACGTCGGGCTCGCGCGTGCCCAGCAGGTTGAGGTTGGGGCCGTGAAGGACCAGCAGTTTTGCCATGTGCCAAGGGTCGGCGGGGAAGGGCGGCAGTGTGAGGGAAGCGGGGAATGCTGTCCAGTTCGGCGAAATTAGCAGTGTTTTAATCGTTTGTTTGAAATTTGGGGCGTTGCTGGGACCGCCTGCGGTGCGGTGCTTCAGCGCCCTCTTGGTAAGCCTTGGGGACAGTTGCAGCAGCCTGGCCAAGAGTGGCGCACCTGCGCGATGCGCGGCACTTGCGAGGAAATGAGCGAAGTTGGGCCTTCCTCAATACCCGCGACGACCAGAGCCCCTCTCCCGCCAGCGGAAGAGGGGTTGGGGTGAGGGCAGAGCGAAGCAGCAATCGTTGATCTGCGAATAAACCAGCCGCGCCCGGCTTTAGGCGATGAAGCCAAAGCCAAAGCTCCCCTCATCCGCCCCTTCGGGGCACCTCGCTCCGCGCCCCGGCCCCGCGTAGCACGCGGGGCGTACGAACAGTCACGTGCCTACGGCCCGTACACGCCTGTTCTTAACCCCGCCAGCGGGAGAAGGGAATGCGGTTTCCCCTGCCATCTGTGTCGTTCCTTGCATGCCGACACAGTCCCCCAGTAATTACCCATTAATAGACGACCGGTCTATTCGGAGTAAGCTCCATCCCATGAACCTATCCCCAAAAGCCCAAGCCACCCGCCAGCACATCCTGGACACCGGCTACCGGCTGGTCCTGCAGAAGGGCTTTGCCGCCCTCGGCCTGCAGGAAATCCTCAAGGCCTGCGCTGTGCCCAAGGGCTCGTTCTATCACTACTTCGCGTCAAAGGAAGTGTTCGGCTGCGAGCTGCTGCAACAGTACGTAGACGGCTACGGGTGCAAGCTCGAACAGCTGCTGGCCGAACCCGGCACCGGTCGCGAACGGCTGATGCGCTACTGGGATGCCTGGGCGCGTGACCCGGCCGATCCGGCGCAGGGTTGGGCCGAGGAGTGCCTGGTGGTGAAGCTGGCCGCTGAAGTGGCCGACCTTTCCGAGGACATGCGCCGCGTGCTCGACCAGGGCGTGCAGCGTCTGCTGCAACGCATCGCCGCACTGGTCGAAGAAGGTCGCGCCGACGACTCGCTGCCGAATGGCAAGCCCGCACTGGATGTCGCCCGCGTGCTGTACCAGATGTGGTTGGGCGCGGCCCTGCTGTCCAAGCTCAGCCAGGACCGCCTGCCACTGCAACAGGCACGCGAAGCCACCGAACACCTGCTGTTGTGCGGCAACGCCGTCGCACTTTCCACCCCCACCAATTGAAGGCAAAGCCATGAATGTTCTGTTCGTACTGACCTCGCACGACCAGCTCGGCGACACCGGGCACAAGACCGGCTTCTGGCTGGAGGAATTCGCCGCCCCGTACTACGTGTTCAAGGATGCCGGCGCCAACATCACCCTCGCATCGCCGGCCGGCGGGCAACCGCCGCTGGACCCGCGCAGCGATGAGCCCGATGCACAGACTCCCGCCACCGACCGCTTCCGCAGCGACCGTGACGCCCAGCAGCAGCTGGCCACCACGCTGCCGCTGAAGCAGATCGATCCCGCCAAGTTCGATGCGGTGTTCTATCCCGGCGGCCACGGCCCGCTGTGGGATCTGGCCCGCGATGCCGATTCGATTGCCCTGATCGAAACCTTCGACCGCGCCAACAAGCCGCTGGGGCTGGTCTGCCATGCCCCCGGCGCGCTGATCGCCGCACGCGCCGCCGACGGCAAGCCGTTGGTTGCCGGCCGCAAAGTCACCGGCTTTTCCAATAGCGAAGAAGACGCCGTCGGCCTGAGCGCCGTGGTGCCGTTCCTGATCGAAGACGAGTTCACCCGCCTCGGCGGCAGCTACAGCAAGGGCCCCGATTGGGCGCCTTACGTGCTCAGCGACGGCCACCTAGTCACCGGCCAGAACCCGGCCAGCTCCGAAGCCGTGGCCAAAGCTCTGCTCGCACAACTGGCCTGAGCGTCATAACCCCGTAGCCCGGGTAAGCGAAGCGCACCCGGGAAGCACGCAATCAACAACGCTCTCGAATTTGCATTCCGCAGACGTACCCAACGCACCCTTACAAGGAATCGGCAATGAAGATCTTCTACAAAACCCGCGCCACCGCCACCGGTGGCCGCGCCGGCCGCACCGCACTGGACGACGGCAGCCTCGCACTTGATCTGGCCCTGCCGGGTTCCAACAAGGCCGGCGCCAACCCCGAGCAGCTGTTCGCCCTCGGCTACGCCGCCTGCTTCGACAACGCCTTGCCGGTCGCCGCCAAGCAGCTGCAGCTGCAGCCCGCAGGCACCGCCACCTCGGTGGAAGTCGGCATCGGCCAGACCGCCGAAGGCGGCTATGCACTGGACATCGACCTGCACGTTGAAGTGAAGGGTCTGGAACAAGCCGATGCCCAGCGCCTGGTCGAAGCCGCGCACAAGATCTGCCCGTACTCGAACGCCACGCGCGGCAATGTGGATGTTCGCCTGCACGTAACTGCAGCCTGATTCGAGATCAAAAGCCAAGTCAAAACCGGGGTCAGAGTGGGGTTTCGTTCCGAAACCCCACTCTGACC
>NZ_JASCOR010000218.1 GCF_029959445.1 Stenotrophomonas sp. PS02298
GCCATGCTCGGCAGAGGCCTTCCCTGTAATGCCCTTGCCGAGCATGGCTCGGCACTACGCGGCCAATGCCTTTGCCGAGCATGGCTCGGCACTACGCTCCCTCCCTTTGGCGTAGCCAAGGGGAGGGCCGGGGAGGGGTAATCTCTTACGCTCTCAACGCTGCGGCTCAGCGCGGATCATCAACAGCGGCAAGCCCGTCTCCGGCTGCACCTGCTGCTGTGTCTCAACCCCCTCAAGCGATTGCTTGAGTGCGTCCAGCGCAGGATCGACGCCACGCAATGGCCGCCACATGCCAAACAGCTTCATGTGGCGCTGGTAGCGCAGCGTCTGTGCGCTGCCCAGCCATACCGGCGCCTGCCCGGGTTGCAGGCGTGCAGAGGATGGCCACAAACGCAGTGCATAGACCTCATCCGGGCGTTCGCCGGGGCGCAGCATCAGTAGTGCCTCGACATTGGTGTCCAGCGTGGCAGGCAGCACCGGTACCTGCTGTGGCGTGGCTTTCATGTCCAGCATCATCAGTGCTTGTTGCCAGCCGGCCTGCGGCTGCAGGGTCCAGCCGTTGCGTTCCAACTGCTGCTGCAGGGCCGGCAAGGGACCGGCAACCTGCACATCCAACGGCCAGCGCTGGTCGTCATCGAAATCATTGCGACGTGCTGGAAGCTCGCGCCAGCCCTGTTGCCACCAACGCGACGCGTCCATCAGTGTGGTCGCGGCGGCCGCCGGTTCGAACTTGGTCAGCTTGGCCGGCACGTTGCGTGGCGCATACCAGAGCCCGGCCACCAGGAACGCGCCATAGAACAGCCATGTCACTGGCTTGACCCAGAACGAGCGGTTGAAGCGGCGGCGATAGGCCACGCCCAGCACCAGCAGCCAGAACACGCCGAACAACATGCCGCCGATCACGTCGCTGAGCCAATGCGCGCCCAGGTAGATGCGGGCAAAGCCAATCACCGTGACCACCGCGCCGGACAGCAGGTACGGCCAGACGCGGGTACGCCCCGGCAGCTCGCGGCCGATCAGCACGGCAAAGAAGCCGAAGGTGATGGTGGCCATGGTCACCGCCACCGACGGGAAGCCGAAGCCGCTGCTGGCGGCTGGTGGTCGCACCACGTCGACGGTGGCACCCAGCAGCTTGGTCAGCGCCAGGCCGAAGGCCAATGCTGCCAGCCAGTGGAGGACCGCCATCCAGCGCCGCCGCCAGGCCAGGTAGCCCATGCCTGCGGCGATGGCGGGCAGCAGCACCTGCCAGTCGCCCAGCGAGGCCAGTGCGGCCATCGGGTAGTCGGCCAGTGGGTTGCGCAGGGCCAGCATCAAGCGGTGCACGGCCAGATCCAACGCCAGTGGTTCGCCGTGGCCGACCACCACCATCAGCAGTGCAAACCAGCCCCAGCCCAGCACCAGCAGCATCAGTGCCAGCATCGCCAGCGGCACCGACTCGCGGCGCTTTGGGTTGAACAGGTCACTCAAGGAGTGGCCGATGAAGCGCGGGTGGCGGTGCGACCAGGCCAGCAGGCGGGCCAGCCAACCGTCCATGCGTGTCGCCGACCAGCGGTAGCCGTACAGCACGATGGCCCAGACCAGGCCCAGCAGGGCGCCCAATAGGGCGACCACCAGGAACAGCCGTCCGGCCACCGCCGCGACGGCGTCATAGGCCTGTCCAAGCGCCCAGCCGGGCAGCAGGAACAGGATGGCCCAGGACAGGCAGGCCAGGCCGCTGGCCTTGAGATAGCTGACGAACCGCATGTTGGCCATGCCGGCGATGGCCGGAACAAATGGCCGGATCGCACCGACATAGCGGGCGATCAGGATGCTCTTGAACGCATTGCGGCGGAACATGACTTCGCCACGGTCCAGCAGCTGTGGATAACGGCTGAACGGCCATACGCCGCGCAGGCGGTCACCCCAACGGCGCCCCACCCAATAGCTCAAGCCGTCGCCGGCAAAGGCGCCCAAGGTGGCGCATATCACCGCATAGGGGCCGGACAACTCGCCCATGCCGATCAATACACCTACCGCGATCATCAGCGGCAAAGCCGGCACGATGGCGCCGAGGATGATCACGGCATCGCAGAAGGCGATGGCGAAGATCGCCAGGCCAGCAAGGACGGGGTTGGCGGCGATCCACGCAAGCGTGGCGTCGATCCAGGAAGAATTCATCAGCGGATTATAAAGGGAAGCCCGAGTCAGACCGATGGCAGCGACAGAGGTTCAGTGGATCGCAGGTGTGGTCGTTCACCTGCGATGTCGCTCAGTGAAAGGCGCGCGGGCGGCTAGAATGTTGCAATGACTGACTCTGCGCCCACACCCGTCACCGCGCTGAAGGCTGACAGCTTCGGACAAATCCTGTTGATGGAAAGCCCGCAAGGGCGCTTCGTGCGCCGCGACCTGGGGGCGACGCCCTTGTGGTTGCGCCTGCCGGCCTGGTGGTTGGCGCGGCGCGAGGCGCGTGCGCTGGCCAAGCTCGACGGCATGGAGGCGACACCGAAGTTGCTTGCTTGGGACGGACATTGGCTGGACCGCAGCTACATGGAAGGCGCGGCCATGTACCAGCGCCCGCCACATGGCGATCTGGCGTATTTCCGTGCCGCGCGGCGCCTGCTGCAACGCGTGCACCGGCACGGCATCGCCCATAACGACCTGGCCAAGGAAGCAAACTGGCTGGTGCGCGAGGACGGTTCCCCGGCGCTGATCGATTTCCAGCTGGCGGTGTGCGGCAACCCGCGTTCGCGCTGGATGCGACTGTTGGCCCGCGAAGACCTGCGCCACCTGCTCAAGCACAAACGCATGTACTGCCGGCAGGCGCTGACCCCGGTGGAGCTGCGCCTGCTCAAACGGCATTCGTGGATCCGTGAGCTATGGTTTGCCACCGGCAAGCCGGTCTACCGCTTCGTCACCCGCCGCATCCTGCATTGGGAAGACAACGAAGGTCAGGGGCCCAAACCTTGAGCGTCGCCGTGCGGGCGCGCGAGGTGGACATAGCTGTGGACGCCTTGCTGCACCCACAACTGCCGGGAAGTCATTTTGCGCATGCCGCAAGGATAGCCCTGGCACGGCGGCCGGAAAGCGCCGTACAGGCCTATCTGGATATCGCCCGGCAGGTGCCTGCCTGGTTTGATGGCCTGATGCGACTGCGTAATGCCGGCATGCGGCTGCTGGGAATGAAGCATCTGGGCGCGATCCGCAGCGTGCCGGTGCATGCACCGGAAGGGTTGGCGGTTGGCGACAGGCTCGGGATATTCACTGTGCGGGCGCTGACGGCCGATGGCGTGGTACTGGGCGACAGCGACCGTCATCTGCGCGTCGAACTGTCAGTAGAGCTTGGCCCCGGCGATGACAGCTGCCAGCTGCAGGTGAGCACCGTGGTTCACCTGCACCGGCCGTTTGGGCGTCTGTACATGTTGCCGGTAGCGCCGTTGCACCGGGTCATCGTGCCGCGTTTGCTGGAGCGCTATGCGCGGCGCAGGGTAGCGCCCGGACATGATCTGACTGGGTAGTTGGCTGGGCAAACGCGGCTGATGTGATCCGGCAGGTACCCCGATGCGATCCGAAAATGTCCGATTGCAGGTCGCGTCCTGAGTGGAATGCAGTTGGGAAGCATCACCAGTGCATTGCGCAAATGCCGCAGTTTGATGGACGCTTTGCTGGAATGAGCGATTCAGTGCGTAGGGTTGTTAGCGATAGGGTTGGACACAACAAGCAGCAAGGTGGCCAGCGGGCCGAGCAGCAGTGAAATCAGAAACCAGTTCATCCCGCCGCGTCCTTTGGATTGCGCCAGGCCGGCATTGATCAGCGCCAGTGTGCCCCAGCCAACCACGTACTCTTTGCTTTCCTGCATTGGCTACGTCCACGTGGCCTTGTTGGCCATTTGATTGGGGGCGCTCAGCGTAACTCCAGCGGCTGCTTGCCGACAAAGCGTCGTTGCGCATCGAAGTCGTACCCAAGCAAAACATGGCCATCATCGGCGCAGGCATGGCAGCTTCGCAGTGGCGTGGAGTAGCGCAGGCGCACGCCGCCATCGGGCAAAGCCTGGGTGCCGGCGGACACGGCAGGTGCGAACGGGCCGGAGTCGGGATGCTTGCTGGAGAAGGCTTTGTAGGCATCCGAGCCGCGTGCTGCATCATCGAGCACGTCCTCATCCACGTCGATGGCCTGACCATTCGCGTCCACCAGCCAGGTGCCCTGATTGGTATTCGCGCGGAACGGGAACTCCAGCGTGGCAACACCAATGCCTTCGACGTTCTGCCATGCGGTGACATAGCCGGGCTTGCCCTGTGCAGACAAGGTGCTGGCTGCCGCCAGTGCAGCCGGTGAAGCACCGGCGGTGCGCATTACTTGCAGCAGGCAGTTGTCGGCGGCGGTTTCGGTGCGGCAGGAATCGATCGACCCCGTCCATGCGGCATTGGGACCAATGCGGGCAGCCTGCTCGCCCAGACCGGTGGTCTGGGCGGTGACATCCTTGGCCGCCGCCGGTACTTCGGCAGGGAGGGGCGGCTTCTGGCAGGCACCAAGGCCAAGTGCGAGCAACAGCGGAGCAGTCAGGTGGAGTGTCTTCATCGGGAATCCTTGCGCGATATCGCACCAGTATCGGCAAGTCATATGAACCCTGAGTGTCGAAGTCCGGGCAAACCGCGGGACTATGCGTGGGTACCGGTATCGGCATAATGCGGATTGCTTTCTTACCGGTCCCGGAGTGCGCATGAGCAGCTTGCAAGGCAAGACCCTTTTCATCACCGGCGCCTCGCGCGGCATCGGTCTGGCCATCGCCCTGCGCGCCGCGCGCGATGGTGCCAACGTCGCCATCGCCGCCAAGTCGGCGGTCGCCAATCCCAAGCTGCCGGGGACCATCCACACCGCTGCCGAGGCCGTCAGGGCAGCAGGTGGCCAGGGTCTGGCGCTGAAGTGCGATATCCGCGAAGAAGACCAGGTCAATGCGGCGGTGGCTGCAACCGTGGACACCTTTGGTGGCATCGATATCCTGGTCAACAACGCCTCGGCGATCTGGTTGCGCGGCACCCTGGATACGCCTATGAAGCGCTTCGACCTGATGCAGGAGGTCAATTCGCGCGGCAGCTTCCTGTGCGCGCAGGCTTGCCTGCCGCACCTGCTGCAGGCGCCGAACCCGCACATCCTGACCCTGGCACCGCCGCCCAGCCTCGACCAGAAGTGGTGGGGCCCGCATACCGGCTACACCCTGGCCAAGATGGGCATGAGTTTCGTCACCCTGGGCCTGGCCGCTGAGTTCGGTCCTCAGGGTGTTGCAGTCAATGCCTTGTGGCCGCGTACGGTGATCGCCACCGATGCGATCAACATGATTCCCGGTGTGGATGTGGCGGGCTGTCGCAAACCCGAGATCATGGCCGATGCCGCCCATGCGGTGCTGACCCGAACCGCGGCTGGTTTCAGTGGGCAGTTCCTGTTGGACGACGAGGTGCTGGCGGAGGCGGGCATCACCGATCTGTCGGGTTATGCGATGGACCCGACGCGCCCGTTGATGCCGGATCTGTTTCTCTGATCGCGTTCCCCTTGCGCCGAAGGCGCAAGGGGAACGGTAGTGGGGGGGGGGGGGGGGGGGGGGGGGGCGCCGGGGGACGCCCCCCCCCCCCCCCCGCGCCCCGCCCCCC
>NZ_JASCOR010000219.1 GCF_029959445.1 Stenotrophomonas sp. PS02298
GCCATGCTCGGCTGAGGCTTTCCCGGTAAAGCACCTGCCGAGCATGGCTCGGCACTACGCTTCTGCCCCAGCCCTTCGAGGCAACCTAAACATTGCCGATTCCGGCAGCTCATCCGCCGAACCCTGCCTCCATGACCTGTGGCCCAGCCCGCCGCGCGGGCCTGCTGCTACCCTTGTTCGGTTCCCTTTCACCGGTGCCGAATGATGCCCAAGCTGCTGCCCCTGTCCCTGCTGTTGTTGACCGCTTTCGGCACCGCCCATGCCGCACCCACGCCGATCACCATCGAGCAGGCCATGGCCAACCCGGACTGGATCGGGCCGCCGGTGGAATCGGCCTGGTGGTCGTGGAACGGCCAGCAGGTCGAGTACACGCTCAAGCGCCAGGGCAGCGCCGTGCGCGACAGCTTCCGCCTGCCGGTGAGTGGCGGTGTCGGCCAGCAGGTCGCCGATGACCAGCGCGGCACCCTCGATGCCGCCGACCGCGTCTATGACAGCAGCCGCCAGCGCATGGCCTTCGTCCGCAACGGCGACGTGTTCGTACGCGACCTGCGCAGCGGCACGCTGACCCAGCTGACCCGCAGCAACGAGCGCGCCGGTGGCGTCAATTTCGCCAGCGACGGCGGCGTGATCTGGGAAGTGGGCAACAACTGGTTCCACTGGAATCCGCGCAACAACATCACCAGTCAGGTCGCCCAGCTCAAGGCCGACAAGAACCCGGCCGACGCACCCAAGGCCGACGTGCTGCGCGACCAGCAGATGCGCACCCTGTCCACCCTGCGCACCGATCGCGCCCAGCGCGAAGAGCTGCGCGAGCAGGGCGAGCGTTGGCGCCAGGCCGACCCGACCCGCGCACCGGCACCGATCTTCCTTGGCGCCGATGTCGAGATCGTCGACAGCGCCCTGTCGCCCGATGCCCGCCACCTGATCGTGGTCACCAAGCCCAAGGGTTACGAGGAAGGCCGCGGCGGCAAGATGCCACTGTACGTCACCGAGTCCGGCTACGAAGAAGCCGAAGACACCCGCACCCGCGTCGGCCGCAACAATCCCGAACCGCATGCGTTCTGGTTGGCCGATGCCGCCACCGGCAAGGTCGAGCCGCTGTCGCTGGACAACCTGCCCGGCATCGCCACCGATCCGCTGGCCGAGCTGCGCCGCAAGGCCGGCAAGGACGCGCTGAAGGGCAACCGTCCGCTGGAACTGATGAGCGACTTCATGGGCGGCGGCATCCGCTGGAATGCTGACGGCAGCCAGGCGGCACTGATGCTGCGCGCCAACGACAACAAGGACCGCTGGATCGCCACCACCAGCGCCACCAGCGCGCGCCTGGAAAGCCGTCACCGGCTGACCGATGGCGGTTGGATCAACTGGGGCTTCAACGATTACGGCTGGATGCCGGACGGCCGCACCCTGTGGCTGCTGTCCGAGGAATCCGGCTACTCGCACCTGTACACGCAGACCGGCAGCAGCAAGCCCAAGGCCATTACTTCCGGCAACTGGGAAACCTCGGCGCCGGTGGTCAGCGCCGACGGCAACAGCTTCTACTTCGTCTGCAACCAGAAGTGGCCGGGCGATTACGAAGTCTGCAATGTCAACGCCAACGGCGGTGCCGTGCGTGAGGTGACCGCGCTCGATGGCGTGGAAGATTTCAGCCTGTCGCCGGATGGCCAGCAGCTGCTGGTGCGTTACTCCGCGCCGTATCTGCCGGCACAGGTCGCCGTGCTGCCGGTCAGCGGCGGCGAAGCACGCAAGCTCACCGATACCCGCAGCGCCGAATTCAAGGCACGCGAGTGGGTGCAGCCGCAGATGGTGCAGGTGCCGTCCAGGCACGGTGCCGGCCACGTCTGGGCCAAGTACTACGGCCCGGAAAAGCTCGAGCCGGGCAAGCAATACCCGATCGCCATGTTCGTGCACGGCGCCGGTTACCTGCAGAACGTGCATGCGCGTTATTCCAACTACTTCCGCGAGCAGATGTTCCACAACCTGCTGGTGCAGAAGGGTTACATCGTGCTGGACATGGACTACCGCGGCAGCGAGGGCTATGGCCGCAACTGGCGTACCGCCATCTACCGCAACATGGGCCACCCGGAGCTGGAAGACTATCTGGACGGCCTGGACTGGCTGGTCGAAACCAAGCAGGGCGACCGCGCCCGCGCCGGCATCTACGGCGGCTCGTACGGCGGCTTCATGACCTACATGGCGCTGTTCCGCTCGCCGGGCACGTTCAAGGCCGGTGCCGCGCTGCGCCCGGTGGGTGACTGGCACCAGTACAACCACGCCTACACCGCCAACATCCTCAACACCCCGGACATCGATCCGGAGGCCTACCGCATCTCCTCGCCGATCGAATATGCAGAGGGCCTGCAGGACAACCTGCTGATCGCGCACGGCATGATGGATGACAACGTGTTCTTCCAGGACTCGGTCAACATGACGCAGAAGCTGATCGAGCTGCACAAGGACAACTGGTCGATCGCGCCCTACCCGTTGGAGCGCCACGGCTATACGCGTGCCGATTCCTGGCTGGACCAGTACAAGCGCATCCTCAAGCTGTTCGAGCAGGAACTGAAGTAAGCATCAACAAGGGCGCCGCGAGGCGCCCTTGTTGTTTGTGGGTGCTGCGGATGCTTCTTGCATACAGCGAAGAGCACCCCTCCCCAACCCTCCCCTGCGCGTTGCGCAAGGGAGGGGGCCGCGTTGCTCCCTCCCTTTGGCGTAGCCAAGGGGAGGGCTGGGGAGGGGTGCTTCTGCTTCTGCTTCTGCTCCTGCCCCATCACCACCCAAGCCTCCAGTACCATTCCCCGCACGGAGCCCCACCTGCTGGACGCACATGCCAACTACAGAAAACCCCATCCGCATCGTCACCGCCGTCATCCTCGATCCGCAGCAGCGCGTGCTGGTCGTGCGCAAACATGGCTCGGATACCTTCATCCAGCCAGGCGGCAAGCGCGAACCCGGTGAGGACGCACTGCAGACACTTGCCCGTGAGCTCCACGAAGAGCTCGGTGTGCAGATCGACGGCAACAGTGCAGTGGCACTCGGCAGCTTCGAAGACATTGCCGTCAACGAACCAGGACGCCGTGTGCAGGGCGAATCCTTCCTGGTAAGCATCACCGGCGTACCTCAGGTGCAGGCTGAAATTGCCGAGCTGAGGTGGATACCGCTGCAGCCACCGCACGGCGTGAAGCTGGCGCCGCTGAGTGCGCTGCATGTATTGCCTGCAGCGTGTGCAGCGTTGTCCTCCTCAAAGAAAGCCGACTGACCCCTGCAACGATCCACCAGAACATCCGTAGCGAACCACCGTGAATTCACCCAAGCTCCCACCAATCCCGGCCACGCCCTCCGCAGCGACCTCGTTCATCGCCGTCACCGCCAAGCTCTCGCTGGTGATGGCTGCACTGGCCATTGTCTGGAGCCTGCTGCAACTGCTGGCAGTGGTCCTGATCGGCCGCCTGGACATCCTGCAGGCCATGCAGAACGAAGGCCTGCCGGTAACGCCGGGCATGCTCTGGCTCGGTGAACACGCACTCTCGCTGAGCGTACTTGGCCTGCTGCTGTCGATCGCGTTCCTCGCGGTGTCATGGGCATTGCTCAGGCACCGCGAATGGGGCCGGATCGGCTTCATCGTCTTCCTGGTGCTGGTGGCCTTGGCCAACTTTGCCTCCCTGCCACTGATCCACGGCATGTTTGAAGCCATGCAGGCAATGGTGCCTGCCGACTTCCTCAATTCCCCAGAAGGCCTGGAAATGCGCGTGCAACTACGCGTTGGCCTGTGGACCTCGCTGATCACTGGCATCGCCGCCGCGCTGGCATTGGCCGGACTGCACGGTTGGCTGGTGATCAAGCTGAGCCGTCCCGACGTCCGTTCCCTGTTTCACTGAATCCCCCGGAGTTTCCATGTCTGTTCCACGTCTACTGTCCGCCCTCGCCGGCGGCCTGCTGGCACTGAGCGCATTGCCGGCGGCTGCCGCCAGCTTGAGCTGCGGCAGCTATAGCGCCGAAGAAGGCTCGGCCCGCTTTGTGATTGAAAGCAGCAGCCAGGCCTCGATGCGCTACGAAGGCCTGGCGCCTACCCAGTATGTAATCCGCCAGCAGGGCAACACCCTGCATGCCGCCGATGTATCCAATGGCTTCAGCACCGAGTACAGCCTCAGCAGCGACGGCAAGCGCATCACCGGCAGCTTGGGCGACTACGTGCTGGACACCAGCAGCAGCTGCAAGACAGCGCCTACGCCGGCCGCGAACAGCTGCCGTGCCGATATCGACAGCTGCATCGACAACGCCAGCTCGGCAACGCCGCAGCAGTTGAGCCAGTGGTGCCAGGAGGACCTGCCCTTCGCCTGCGAACGCCTGCTGTCCAGCTACCGTGATGAAGCCCAGGCCGCACAACAGGCGGCAACGCCGGATCCGGATCTGGAAGAACCTGCGGTCTGCAAGGAGGGCAATCCGCAGTACAACGAAGCGGCCTGTCTGGCAGCGGCCAAGGAAGTACTGGGTATCGCCATGGCCAAGGCACTGGCCGGTGCCTTGAGCAGCAACACCGTGGTGCTTCCCGAGCCGCGTTTGAACGAGTTGTTGCAGCTGTGCCGCAGCCATCCGGACGCAGGCTTCTGCAGCGAAGTCGCCGACGCGCATTGGGATGCGGGGCGCTACCTGCCCGCGCGCGAAGCGCTGCAGCTGGCCTGCAAGGCGGGCGCCGACGAGATGACCTGCAAGCGCGCACAAGCGCTGGCTGCATTGAGTGCCACCGACCTTGATGTCGCCCCCGCCAGCAGCCTGCCCTGCGGCGACTACAAGGCCAGCACCGGCCTGATGGATGAACTTGGCTTCGGCAACGATGGCCTGGTCACGATGGGCATGGGCAGCGAGCTGCGCGCACGCCTGCAGGACGGCGCCATCCATATCCGCCACGACAAGGGTGGCGACTTCGTGCTCAAGCCGCTGCGCAACGGCGGCCTGCTCGGCATCGACAGCTGGAACCGCTATGCCGTTTACCAGCGCACTGGCGGCAGCAGCCAGTGCAGCGCGCCCAAGGTATTCGTCGAACTGCCGCTGCCGCAGGATTGCCCTGTGGGCAGTGATCCACAGGCCTGCTGCGACAGCGGCAAGCTGCAGGGCTGCAATACCCTTGGCCACCGCCATGCGCTGGCCGGCGACTGGCAGGCCGCTGCGCCGGCATACCAGAAGCTGTGCCAGGCCGGTGTGCGCGTTGGCTGCGAGAACCTGCGCAGCGTCTACGAGAACACCGGCGACGAAGACATCCCCGGCAAACTGCTGTCCATCTGCAAGCGCGACAGCAAGGGCACCCATGTGGCCTGCGATGTCTACGAGACCACCAACTGGGCAATGGCCGGCCTGGGCGCGCAGCTGATGCGTGCCGCCGAAGACCTCGACAGCGAAGAAGACGCCGACGCACCGGCGACGCCCAGCAAGGGCAAATCGCTGCGCAAGTAAGGCATGAGGCGCAGGCCGCGGCAGCGGCCTGCGCTACAGTACGCACATGAACGAATTCGACCGCGTACGCGACTATCTGACCGGCCTGCAGGACCGCATCTGTGC
>NZ_JASCOR010000021.1 GCF_029959445.1 Stenotrophomonas sp. PS02298
CCGCGAGGGCGGATGTGTTCGAATACATCGAGCGGTTCCACAACCCGAGGATGCGACGAAGGGTCGCCAGGCAAGACCAGAAGTTCTCAGCCCTTTTACAACCGTCCGTGATTTCGGGGTAGAACCCTTGAGCTCAACCAGCAACCGGATGCCGGCGGTGTCTTGGCGCAGCGAGTTGTTGGTGCCGCGCAACGAGGCCAGTGCGGCGTCGCCGCCCAGATAGGCTTCGAGGGAGATCCGCGGCGGCGATGCCGGCGTCCCTGCAGCAAGCGTCGCCAAGTACTCCCGCACTGTGGGCTGGTGAAACAGGTGAGGCGTTAGCTCGTAGGCAAGATTGCGCCCATGCAACTGCCCGGTGACCACCGCGTGGATGGCCTCCAGCAGGGTGGACTTGCCGACCTCGTTGTCGCCCACCACCAGGTTCATGTGGGCGTTGAGCGGCAGGTCCAGATGCCGAAACGACTTGAAGTTTTCGATGACGATACGTTCGATCGGCATGCACAGTCCTTTGATGACCAACGGGCTCGGTGGCGGAGCCTGGCCGCACCCTGGCTGGCCTCCTTTCCGCTCTGGGCCAGACTACCCAGCGATCGCCGGCCTTGGGCGGTTTCGTACTATTTGGGGCGCTGGGAAGGGCATGAATCGGCCTTACGCGGGATAATTCAATATTATCCCGCCTTTAGATACGACCCGTACTCGGCGAGTAGTGTAACTTGATTGGTATGTAATTACGTGGTATGTAATACATTACGAAATAGTCGGAGAGTGCGATGGCACGCGGCGGCTTGTACAAGAGCGACATCCAGAAGGCCCGCGATGCGCTGCGGGCACAGGGCAAACACCCGTCGGTGGACGCGGTGCGGGTGGCGCTGGGCAACACCGGCTCCAAGACAACCATTCACCGCTACCTGAAGGAGCTGGAAGAAGATGAAGGGCAAGGCCTTGGCGCCAAGGTCGCGGTCAGCGACGCGCTACAGGACCTGGTCGGTCGGCTTGCCGGTCGCCTACACGAGGAGGCCGAGGCTGTAATCGCCGAGGCCCGGCAGCGCTTCGAAGCGCACTTGCAGGAGCGTAGCGAGGCGCTGGAACGCACCCAGCAGGAGGCGTCCACGCTGAGCGCGCAGCTTCAGCGCATTGAAACTGCCTTACGCGAAGAAAAGACGACCCACGCCGCAGCCCAGCAGGCCTTGGCCGAACGGGTCACCGAGGTCGCGCAGCTCGGCGAACGGATCGCGGGACTGACCGCGCGGCTGGCGGAGCACGAGGCGCATGCCCAGTCGCTGGAGCAGAAGCACCAGCATGCTCGCGAGGCGTTGGAGCACTACCGCACCTCGGTCAAGGACCAACGCGAACAGGAACAGCGCCGCCACGAGCACCAGGTGCAGGAACTGCAGGTCGCGCTGCGCCAGGCCAACGAGGCGCTGACCGCCAAGAACCACGAACTGGTTCAGCTCAACCGCGACAACGGGCAGTGGCTGGAACGCCACAGCCGCCTAGAGAGGGAACTGGCGCAGGTGCGGCAAGCTGCGGACGACCAGCGGAAGGAGCTGGACGCGCTGCGGCTTACGGCTGCGGAGTACCAGGCCTTGCTGGCACGCTGGACCCAGGACGCCCAAGCGTTGGAGAGCGCACGGGTCAAGCTGGCCAATGCTCACGCCGACTTGGCCAAGGAGCGAGAACGGCGTGAACAAGCCGAGGCCGAAGCGTTGCGTGCCGGTGTGCGCCAGGACACCTTGGAGCAGTTGCTGGCGCAGTTGCGGCCCGATCGCGCCGACAGTTCAGGTACCAACAAAAATCCGGCAACCAAATGATTTCACGGAAGAAAAAAAAATTCTGGGGGGCATTTTTGCACGTATCTCGGCTTAACCCCACATCCGCCATCCTTATGGGGTTTCCATGGGGGGTGCGCGTGACTTTGTCCGTCGACTCAACACCGACCTTCGCTCGACGCCTCCAACAAGCCCGCCTGCACACGGGTTTGTCGCAGAAGGAGTTGGGCATCCGGGCCGGTCTGGATCCTTACGTGGCCAGCCCCCGAGTCAACCAGTACGAACGTGGCAAGCACGAGCCCAAGCTGGAGACTGCTGAGCGGTTGGCCCAAGCGTTGGGGATCCCCGCCGCCTTCCTTTACACCGACGATGATCTGCTGGCCAAGTTGCTCCTGCGCTGGGGCTCGCTAAGCAAGCAGCAGAAGCGGGAGTTGGTGAAGCTGATCGAGGCCACACCCGAGAAGTAAACCGAACAAGCGCTAGCCCTATGGGCAACCCTTCGCCTCAACCCGCCCATTGGGCGCTCCTGGAGGGAGCTGCAGTGGCCGTGACTAGTGCGACTGACAAGTGGCGGCATCTCAGGCCTACTTGAGATTTTGTTCACGACCGATACACACGCGCCTTGTCTAAAGTGATTTACAATGTCGCCCGTGTCAGCCTCCTCACTTCTACTGCGACTGCTCCTGATCGTCATGCTCGTGCTTAACGGCGCGTGGTCGGCATTTGCGTCGATCAGTATGAACCCGGCCATGGAAGCGCAGGCCAGCGAAGTGGCTGCCGCGGTGCAAGGCGACGAAGACTGCGTCGCCCATCACAGTGCTGAGAATCATCCCGATGCCACCTCGATTGAAAGGGCTGGCACTGGGCATGGCGACCATGCCGGTCCCGACTGTTGCAAGTCTTCTGCGTGCCGGTGCGCCTGCGTACACGCGTGCGCGAGCGCACTTCCGGCGCGCCTGCATGTTTCGGTGCAACTGGCCTTGGGCCTGGATGTCATGCCGCTGCCCCTAGGGCATGCGGCACCTGCCTTGCCTCATCTGATCCGACCACCGATCGGCTAAGCGTCCCTAAGCGCCGCAATGGCGCCGTTGGTGTGGCTTGCATGCCTATTTATAGGCCAGCCGCCCGCTCTGTACCACCGCCCGCCGGTGGCAACACGACGCTTGGAGCATTTTCATGTCGCATGATGATTTTCGTGGTCCACACGGTGGACCGCCGCTGCTACCTTCGCGGCGGCGATTTGTCCAGGGCTTGGCCTTGGGAGGCGCAGTCGCAGGATTAGGTTTCTGGCCCAAAGCCAGTTGGGCGCTCAAGGGCCCGGGACAACCCAACGTACTATCGGGCACCGAGTTTGACCTAACCATCGGCGAGACGCCGATGAACTTCACCGGCAAGACCCGCACCGCGATCACCGTCAATGGGTCCGTTCCGGCGCCGTTGCTGCGTTGGCGGGAAGGCACCACGGTCAACCTGCGTGTCTCCAATGCATTGCCCGCTAACTCCCTCCATGGCGCGGACACCTCCATCCATTGGCACGGCATCATTTTGCCGGCCAACATGGACGGCGTGCCGGGCCTGAGCTTTGACGGTATCGGACGTGGTGAGACCTACCACTACCGGTTCACCCTGCATCAGGGCGGCACCTACTGGTACCACAGCCACTCGGGGTTCCAGGAACAAGCCGGGCTCTATGGCCCGATCATCATCGACCCATTGGAGCCGGAGCCCTTCAGCTTCGATCGCGACTACGTCGTGATGCTGAGCGATTGGACAGACCTGGACCCGACGGCCCTGTTCGATCGTTTGAAGAAGATGCCGGGCCATGACAATTACTACAAGCGCACGGTCGGCGATTTTGCGCGCGATGTGAAGCGCAACGGCCTGTCGGCCACGTTGGAAGATCGCAAGATGTGGGGCGTGATGCGGATGACGCCCACGGATCTGTCCGACGTCAACGCCAACACCTACACCTACCTGATGAACGGCACGACCTCGCTGGGCAACTGGACCGGTTTGTTCCGCAGTGGCGAGAAGGTGCGCCTGCGTTTCATCAATGGCTCTGCCATGACGTACTTCGATGTGCGTATTCCGGGGCTAAAGATGACCGTGGTGGCAGCAGATGGCTTGTATGTCCATCCGGTTTCCGTCGACGAGTTCCGCATCGCGGTAGCAGAAACCTTCGATGTGATCGTGGAGCCCTCCGGGCAGGACGCATTCACCATCTTTGCCCAAGACTCCGGTCGCACCGGCTACGTCAGCGGCACGCTCGCCGTGCGCGAAGGATTACGCGCGCCCGTTCCGTCTGTGGATCCCCGGCCGCTGCTGACGATGGCAGACATGGGCATGGATCATGGATCGATGGATATGTCTGGCGGCAGCAAGGGCATGGAAGGCGGCTGTGGTGCGGCCATGGGCATGCCTGGCATGACCCCACCTGCCAGCGGTAACGCGACCTCGGCCCATGCAGGCCATGCGATGCCCGCCGCCGGCGATGGTGCCATGGCAGGCATGCAGCACGGGGGCATGCAATCACACCCTGCCAGCGAGACCAACAATCCCCTGTTGGACAACCAGGCCATGAGCGTGAGTTCGCGCTTGGATGATCCGGGTAATGGCCTGCGCGATAACGGCCGTCATGTACTGACGTATTCCATGCTCAAGAGCACCTTTGAAGACCCTGACGGACGCGACCCCGGTCGCGAGATCGAGCTGCATCTGACCGGACATATGGAGAAATTCTCCTGGGGCTTCAACGGTCAGAAGTTCTCCGATGTCAAGCCGCTGCGGCTGAACTACGGCGAGCGTATGCGCATCGTATTGGTTAACGACACGATGATGACCCATCCCATCCATTTGCACGGCATGTGGAGTGACGTGGAGGACGACAACGGCAACTTCATGGTGCGCAAGCACACGGTGGATATGCCGCCGGGTAGCCGACGCACGTATCGCGTGCGTGCCGATGCGTTGGGCAGCTGGGCGTTCCATTGCCACCTGCTTTATCACATGGAAGCCGGAATGATGCGCACGGTGAGGGTCGACGAATGAACATCAATAGACGCGATACCACCCTGACTGCGCTGACGCTGGCTATCTCGCTGGCCCTGGCCAATGCGGCCAGCGCCCAATCCATGCAGCACGGCTCCATGCCGATGGAGCAGGGCGCGCAGACCCAGACTCAGGATCACTCTGCACAACAGGCGCCGACATCAAAACCTGCGCCAGCCCAAAAGCCTGCAACACCGGCCAAGCCGAGCGAAGCGACGATCGATCATGCGACGATGGGCCACGCCGCGCCGCAGGCTAAAGCAGCCGAGCCTGCCATGCAGGGCATGGACCATTCGCAAATGGGGCACGTCTCGCCCGCGAGCACACCTGCGGCGCCCACAGCACAGGCGCAGTCGATGCAGGGCATGGATCACAGTCAGATGGCACAGCCCGCTGCAGCCGACACCTCTAGTACGGCCACGCCTGCGATGCAGGGGATGGACCATTCCAAGATGGGGCACGGCGCGCCTCCGAGCACGCCCGCAACGCCCAAAGCGCAGACACAGTCGATGCAGGGCATGGACCACAGTCAGATGGGACACGGGCCTGCAGTGCCAACGCAGCCGCGCACCCCGATACCCGCGGTGACGGACGCGGATCGCAAGGCGGCCATCGCGCCGGAACACGCGCATCCGGTGCATGACAACTCGATCAAGAGCTACGTGCTGCTCAATCGCCTGGAAGCCTGGGATGCCGATCCGGGCACCGGGCTGGGCTGGGAGGGCCAGGCTTGGATCGGTACGGACCTCAATCGCGTCTGGCTCCGCAGTGAAGGCGAACGCACGGATGGTCAGACCGAGTCGGCTGATCTGGAAGTGCTCTACGGCCGCAGTATCTCCACGTGGTGGGATGTGGTGGCCGGTGTGCGTCATGACTTCAAGCCTGGGGCATCTCAAAACTTCGCCGCTATCGGTGTACAGGGCTTGGCGCCGATGAAGTTCGAAGTGTCCGCCACAGCCTATCTCGGCGAAGGGGGCCAGACTGCCGCCAATGTCGAGGCCGAGTACGAATTGCTGCTAACCAACCGGCTGATCTTGCAGCCGCTGGTGGAAGTCACCGCCTATGGCAAGAACGATCCATTGCGCGGGATAGGTTCGGGTCTGAGTACCGCTGAGGCGGGGCTACGACTTCGTTATGAGTTCACCCGAAAGTTCGCTCCCTACATCGGCGTGGTGTACGAGCGCGCGTTTGGCAATACCGCAGACATGCGACGCGAGCATGGCGAGTCCTTTGAAGACACGCGCTTGGTCATCGGCCTTCGTACCTGGTTCTAAGGGGAACTGACAATGAAATCCAACAAAAGGATGTGGGTATGGCTCGGTGCCGGCGTGGGATTGGTTGCGGTCGCGGCAACTGCCACGGTCTCTCTGGGCGTGTACAACGTGGCCGCCGACGATCCGCATAGTCGCCCGGTGTATGCGCTACTTGAAACGGCGCGCGAGCGTTCCATTGAGGTGCGCGCCGCCAAGCTTCAGGTGCCCACGAACCTGGATGATCCTGAGCGTATCCGCCAGGGTGCGGGCAACTACAACGCCATGTGCGTGACCTGCCATCTTTCGCCAGAGGCGGCGGCCACCGAGATGAGCAAGGGCCTGTACCCCGCGCCACCGAACCTAAGCAAACAGTCGGTCGCTCCAGCTGAGGCGTTCTGGGTGATCAAGCACGGCATCAAGGCCAGCGGCATGCCCGCGTGGGGCGGCAGCATGGACGATGAGTTCATCTGGAACATGTCGGCCTTCCTGCAGAAGCTGCCCACGCTGGACAAGGCCGGTTACCAGGCGTTGGTGGCCAGCAGTGATGGTCATTCGCATGGCGGCGGCGAGACGCAAGGCCACCATGACGACGAAAAGGCCGAGGATCACCCTGCCCTATTCGAGCCGGGCAACAACTCCATGCCGCATGCGCACCCGCCGGGCGTGGACGACGATCACCACGGCCCGACACCCAGCGACACGGAAGTCGGGTTGGTGAGCCACGGCCATCCCGACGGCAAGGTGGAGTCGCACCCTGCACCACACACGCCCGTGGCCGATGACGGCCATGCGCACACCCATTGATCTCCTTGGAGCCCACGCAATGAACGCAACAGCAATCTCGTTCACCCTCGCACTGGCACTGGCCGTCGTGTCCCCCGCAATGGCGCAGGCGACACAGCCGCACGCACATCACCCCGCTGCCGCGGCATCTGCGGACGTCGACGTCCCAGTCACTGCAGAGGCCGCGGTCGCCGTAGCGGAGCGTTTCAACAGGGCCCTGTCTAGCGGCGATCTGGCCACGGTCGAAGCCCTGCTCGCTGCCGACGTCCTCATCCTCGAGTCCGGGGGTGCCGAGCGCAGCCGCGAGGAATATCTGGGTCATCACGCAGTCAGCGATGCGGCATTCCTCAAGGGCGCCCATCGCCAGCTGCTCCGTCAGCGTGCACGCACCGCTGGTGAGTTCGCATGGGTCGGAACCGAAAGCGAGCTGCACGCCCAGAAAGACGGTAAGCCACTGACCGTCCAGAGCACCGAGACCATGGTGCTGAAGCAGACCACCGACGGTTGGCGGATCGCCCACATCCACTGGTCTTCGCGGACCAAGCGCTAAGCGGAGAACCAGAAATGAAAACCTGCAGATTGAACCGACTGGCGTGGGCGGCTTTTGCGGTCGCCGGCCTGGGTGCCTGCACCCAAGCGGCTACACCCGCGCAATCCACCATCGCGCCCACTGCACAGGTCGTCCCGGAAACAGCCGACGCGACTCCAGCCGCCCTGCCACGCATGACCGTCCACAAGACCCCGACCTGCGGGTGCTGCGGTAGCTGGATCGACCACGTGAAGAAGGCGGGGTTCACCGTGGATGTGCATGACATGGATGACCTGGGTCCGGTCAAGGAGCGCCTGGGTGTCCCCTATGCAAAGGGCTCCTGCCACACGGCCGAGGTCGACGGATACGTCATCGAAGGCCATGTCCCGGCCGAGGACATCAAGCGCCTCCTCGAAGAAAAGCCGGACGCACGCGGCCTGGTCCTGCCCGGAATGCCGCTCGGTTCGCCGGGCATGGAGGTCCCGGAAGGACGCCAGCAGCCGTATACGGTCGAGCTGGTCCATCACGACGGAACCACCGAACCCTTCGCACAGCATTGATCCGCAAGAGCAACAGGGGGCGGTGTTGCGGGCGCGCCGATTCTCGTCCGCGATGAAGCAGGAGATCCACATGACTCACCATTCCGAAGACCACCGGTCTCAGGCCATGAACGAGTGCATCGACAACTGCACGCAATGCCACGCGATTTGCCTTGAGACCATCAACTATTGCCTGAGCAAAGGAGGTGCCCACGCAGCCCCGGAGCACATCGCCCTGCTGGCGACGTGTGCCGATATCTGCGCCACCAGCGCCGACGCCATGTTGCGTGGCGCCAGCGCTCACTCGGTGGTTTGCAGTGCCTGCGCGGAGATCTGCCGCCAGTGCGCCGAAGCATGCGACGCCATGAACGACCCGGAGATGGCGCGCTGCGCCGAAGTTTGTCGCCGTTGCGCGGAAAGCTGCAGCGCCATGGCGGCTTGACGCGTCGAGGATCCCGCCTGAGCGGCGGGATCCTCATCTCAAATATCAAAAGCCGACCAACCGTGGTTTCGGTGACAGCCCGACACCTAACGCTTGTCGGATCCAACACAGCACGGCGCCGAACGGGGCTTTGCATCACATTCGCAATGAGGATTTATCCCTATGAAATCATCAAACGTCCTTCGCTCCTTCGCGCTCGTCCTCGCGATTGCGGCTGGGCAGTTCTCCCTGCAGATCGCGCACGCCCACGCCGCGCTGCAGCAGTCCACACCGGCGGCAAATGCGGTGGTGGCTTCGCCGGGCCAGATCGATCTCGTGTTCAACGAAACATTGATTCCGCGGGCGTCGCGTCTCAAGTTGCTCATGAAGCACGGCAGTTCCACCATGCCGATCGAGAATTTCACGACCGAGATCGTCAACAACGGTAAGACCCTGCGTGCCAAGTTGCCCCAGCCGCTGACTCCGGGCGTCTATACCGTGGAATACCGCGCCGTCGGTGGTGACAACCACCCCATGCCGGGCAGCTTCAGCTTCACGGTGCGCTGAGGAGTCGCGAATGTTCGACCTGTCGGCTTATGCACTGAGATTCCTGGAATACCTTGTCATCATGGTTCTTTTCGGGGTTCCACTCTTCGGTTGGTACGGGTCGCGTCGATCGGCACTCGCCGACGCCTTGGCCGGGTGGTCACTCATGGGCGTTCTATTGGCGGGTGCCGTAGCCGGTCTCGTGCTCACCGGGCTCGATGTCGTCTTCAAGACCGCGGGCATCATGGGAATGCCGCTTGCCGAGGTTGATCGCGCATCGCTTGGCTGGTATCTGCTCGAGACGTCCGCGGGCCGGGCAGCCATGGCGAGAGGCGCGCTGCTGGTCGCCCTGATGTTCGTGCTCGGATGGCATCGTCGCCGCGGGAAGGTGGAGACCGCCTTCCCGCTGGGGGCGATGCTGGCGGGCGGCGCACTCGCTTCGCTGGCATGGAACGGCCACGCCGCCGCTGGCGAGGGCTTGGCAGGCGCGGTCCGGCTTGCTGCAGGCATCGTCCATCTTCTCGCGGCAGGCGGCTGGATCGCAGCGGTCCTGATGTTCCTTGCCATGCTGCTGCGCGGCAAAGAGACGAACGGCAGCGGGCGTCTGCGATCAACGCATGACTTTCTGCATGGTTTTTCGACGCTGGGAACGATCTTCGTTGGTGCGCTCATCGTGTCCGGCATCGCGCACTACGGGGATCTCACCGCGTGGTCGTTTTCGGCCCTGTTCCAGAGCACCTACGGGAAGTTGCTGCTGTTCAAACTGGCCCTGTTCGCTGGAATGCTGGGTTTGGGAGCGCTGCACCGATGGACGCTGGTGCCGCGCTTGGAACGAGCGCTGACCAGCGGAGATCCCGCGCAGGAGGTGCGGGCTTTGCGGCAGAGTGTTACGGCTGAGGCCGCGCTGGCCATCTTGATCCTGATTGTTGTTTCAGTGCTCGGGACGCTCAGCCCCGAATAGCTGTGTAACCCGCAATGGCACACTGCCTTGGCAGTCCATCCCCACTAAAGCGAGCATCGGCATGAACTCACCGTCGTCCCATGACCATCACCATTCTGCAGGCGCAGCCCCTGTCGAGGCTGCGGATGGACGGGTCACCGATCCGGTCTGTGGCATGCAGGTCGATCCCGCCACGACGCAGCATCATGCGACCCACGCCGACACACCTTTCCACTTCTGCTCGGAGCGATGCCGCGCGAAGTTCGTGGCCGATCCGGAGCGCTATCTGACGCCCCAGGACGAACCCGAGGTGGCACAGCCCCGCGCCATCTACACCTGCCCGATGCACCCGGAAGTCCGGCAACAAGGTCCAGGCAACTGTCCCTTCTGCGGCATGGCGCTGGAGCCGGAAATGCCGAGCCTGGAGGACGATGACAATCCGGAACTTCGCGACTTCTCGCGCCGGTTCTGGTGGACGCTTCCGCTGACTGTGGTGACGCTCGTGCTGGCCATGTTCGGCCAGTACCTCCCGCGTGTCGTGCTGGGCGACGTGCAGATCCTGCCGTTGTCGATCGACGTGCAGACCTGGGTCGAGCTGGTCTTGACCACACCAGTCGTGCTGTGGGCCGGCTGGCCGTTCTTCGAGCGCTGCGTGCAGTCGATCCGCAACCGCAGCCCGAACATGTTCACCCTCATCGGGATTGGCGTTGCGGCCGCCTTTGGCTACAGCCTGGTCGCCACGCTGGCACCCGGCTTGTTCCCACCGTCGTTTACCGAACATGGGCGCGTCGGGGTGTACTACGAGGCGGCGGCGGTGATCGTTTCGCTGACCCTGCTCGGCCAGATGCTGGAACTGCGGGCGCGCTCGAAAACGTCCGCGGCGATCAAGGGCCTGCTTGGCCTGGCGCCGAAGGAAGCCCGGCGGGTCAACGCCGACGGCACCGAGGAAGACATCCCGCTGACCCACGTCCACGTCGGCGACCACCTGCGCGTGCGTCCCGGCGAGAAGGTGCCGGTGGATGGCGAAGTGGTGGAAGGCCGCTCCAGCGTCGACGAGTCGATGCTCACGGGTGAACCGATTCCGGTCGAGAAGACCGCAGGCGACCAGGTCATCGGCGCGACCCAGAACGGCACCGGCGCGCTGGTGATCCGCGCCGCCAAGGTGGGCTCCGACACCGTGCTGTCGCAGATCGTGCAGCTGGTCGCGCAGGCGCAGCGCTCCCGCGCGCCGATGCAGCGGATGGCCGATATCGCGGCCTACTGGTTCGTGCTCGCGGTGCTGGCGATCGCGGTGGCCACCTTCTTTATCTGGGGCTCCTTCGGTCCGGAGCCGGCCTGGACCTTTGCGGTGCTCAACGCGGTCTCGGTACTGATCATCGCCTGCCCCTGCGCGCTGGGCCTGGCGACGCCGATGTCGATCATGGTCGCCACGGGCAAGGCGGCGCAGGTGGGCGTGCTGTTCCGCGACGCCGAGGCCATCGAGCACATGCGCCGCATCGACACCCTGATCGTCGACAAGACCGGCACCCTCACCGAGGGGCGCCCCGCCTTCAAGGAAGTCGTGGCCTTCGAGGGCTTCGACGCCGACCGGGTCTTGCACCTGGCCGCCAGCCTGGACCAGGGCAGCGAGCACCCGCTGGCCGACGCCATCGTCGCCGAGGCTCGACGCCGGAACTTCGAGTTCGACCGCGTGGAGGACTTCGACTCGGTGACCGGCATGGGTGTGCGCGGGTCCGTGGCCGGCCATGCGCTTGCGCTGGGCAATACCGCGCTCATGGACGACCTGGGCGCCAATCCCGCTGCGCACGTCGACGTGGCCGAGCGGATGCGCCGCGAGGGCGCGAGCGCCATGTTCCTGGCCGTGGACGGGCGCCTGGCGGGGCTGGTCGCGGTTGCCGACCCGATCAAGGCGTCGGCCGCGGCGGCCATCAACGAGCTCCACGCCGCCGGGCTGCGCATCATCATGGCCACCGGCGACGGGCTCACCACCGCACGGGCCGTGGCCACCGAGCTGGGCCTGGACGAGGTGCATGGCGAAGTCCGCCCCGAGGACAAGGCCGAGCTGGTGCAGCGCCTCAAGCGCGAAGGCCGGCGGGTGGCGATGGCGGGCGACGGCATCAACGACGCCCCGGCGCTCGCCGCGGCCGACGTCGGCATCGCCATGGGCACGGGCACCGACGTCGCGATGTCCAGTGCCCAGATCACCCTGGTCAAGGGCGACCTGCGGGGCATCCTGCGCGCCCGGAAGATCTCCCAGGCCACCGTGGCCAACATGAAGCAGAACCTCACCTTCGCGTTCCTCTACAACGCGCTGGGGGTGCCGGTCGCGGCCGGGGTGCTCTACCCCGCATTCGGGATCTTGCTGAGCCCGATGGTCGCGGCGCTTGCGATGAGCTTGAGCTCGGTGTCGGTGGTGGCCAACGCCCTTCGCCTTGCCAAGTCGGCCGCCGTACCGTCCTCGCCGACCACATCTGTGCCGCGCCAGCCCCTGGGCCTGGCCAAGGATTGACTTGGATCAATTGCATCGGTTCCAGTAAGAGGTAAGCTCACGCCATGGTCCGCATCCGCCATCGGAACTTGTTCCAGCGCACCGCCCTCCTCGCGATGGTGGCCCTGCTCTGGTCCCAGTTCGCGCTCGCAGGCCATGGCGATTGCCTGGATCTCCCAGTCACGCCGGCGGCGTTTGTCGCTGCCGCCACCGACACCCGACACGACCATGGCCACGGCTGCGATGCCGAGCTCCCCTCAGCGAGCAAGGCAGTGTGCGACGCGCACTGCACCGAGGGTGACATCTCGGCGGACAGTGGGCGCATCCCTTCGATTCCGCCGCTGCTGGCCGAAGCCTGGTTCTCCTGGCTTGCGATCGCCGCGATTGCGGATGCTGCGCCAGGTGTCACGGCTACATGGGTGGATTCGCCGCCCAGACCCGCCTGGCACCGACCTACCGCCCATCCAGCGGCACTCCTGCTGATCTGATGCCTGGACGCTGACTGCTCCGCACGTCTGTGCGGCGCAGTCCTGTGCGTTCGCGCCGTGGCTGCGTCACGGCATGTGTTCCTGCCCTCGTCCGAGCGACCTGCGTCGCGTCGGCCCAAGGACACTGATATGGCATCCCCGTTCGACCGACTGCCGGCCAGGCGCCTGCACCCTCGCCCTCTGTCCCGCCGTCTGCCACCGCTCCGGCACCTTCTTGCCGGCGTGCTTGCCGGCGCCTTGTGGGCCCTGGCGCTGCCGGTGACCGCCACCGAACCCGTCCCGGGGCACAGCCTCGAGTCGATCCGCGCCTGGGTTCTGGAACACAACCCGGAATTGCGGGCCATGGACTTCGAGGCCCAGGCCGCCGAAGCACGGATCCAGCCAGCGGGCGCCCTACCCGACCCGACGGCTTCCCTTGGATTCCGCGGCCTCGATCCGGACAAGCCCTGGCGCTCCGCCGGTGCCGAGCGCGAGGTCAACTACGCGCTGCGCCAGCGCCTCCCGCTTTGGGGCAAGCGCGCCCTGGCGCGGACCGCGGCCAGCCAGGACGCGGTCGCGGTCGGACTCGATCGCCTCACCACTGCGCGCGACTTGCTGGCCGACGCCGAGGCGGCCTACGCACGCTACTGGCATGCCGACCAGGCCGTGGCCGTGCTTGATCGCCGCATCGCCCTGCTCCGCCAGGTGGAAGAGATGGCCGGCGTGCGCTACGCCCTGGGTCGCGCGGCGCAGCAGGATGCCATCCGCGCCCAGGTCGAGCAGACCAGCCTCCAGCGCGAGCGGATCGAACGCCTCGCGACCAAGCAGGAGGCGGCCGCCACCTTGAACGCGGTGCTGGGGCGCCGGTCCGATGCACCGCTGGCGACTCCCGACGAGGCGCCGCGCCTCGCCGTCCACAGCGCCTCGCTTGCCGAGGCACTGGATGACGCCGATGCGCATCCCGCGGTGCGCTCGCAGCAGGCTCGCGCCGAGGCGGCGCGCACGAACGTGGTACTGCAGCGTCGCAACCGCTTTCCCGACATCACCCTGGGCGTGGGTGCGATGCAGTTCGGCAACGGCATCGAGAGCACCGAGCTGATGTTCGAGGTCGAGATCCCGTTCCAGCAGCGTGCCCGCCGCGAGCGCGAGCGCGAATCGCGCCTGCTCGAAGACGCAGCGCTTGCCCGCAGGGACGCCACGCTGCGGGCCGTCGAGGAACGCGGCGCTTCCGCCTGGTCGCAGTGGACCAACGCGCGCGAGCGTCGCGGACTGATCGAGAACACGCTGCTGCCGCAGGCCGACGCCACCTGGCAGTCCGCCCTGGCCAGCTACCAGGTCGGTGAAGTCGACTTCGGGACGCTGCTGGAAGCACTCAATGAATGGCAGGGCGCCGACCTCGCACGGGTCGATGCACTGCGTGACGAACTGTTGGGCGCCGCCGCCGTGCGCGCCATCGAAGGAGAGATCCGATGACCCGTGTCCAGACCCTGTCGCTCGCCATCGGCGTTGCACTCGCCGCCCTCGCCGTCGGCTGGATTGCCGGCCGCGCCACGAACGACTCCCCGACCGCGGGCACGTCGATCGACGGCCCGGCCGCAGAACGCAAGGTGCTCTATTACCGCAATCCCATGGGCTTGGCGGACACGTCGCCGGTGCCGAAGAAGGATTCGATGGGTATGGACTACGTCCCGGTCTATGCCGACGACGCACCGCCGGCGGCACCGGGCACGGTGGTGCTGCCGCCGGACAAGGTGCAGGCGCTGGGCGTGCGCACCGAAGCGGTCAAGCGCGGAGCCCTGTCCGCTACCGTGCGCACCAGCGGCACGGTCGAGGTCGACGAGACCCGGCAGTACGCGATCGCCCCGCGCTTCGAAGGCTGGGTGGAGCGGCTGTACGCGAACCAGACCGGCATGCGGGTCAGCGCCGGGCAGCCGCTGCTCTCCGTCTACAGCCCGCAGCTGGCCGCGGCGCAGCAGGAATACCGGCTGGCCGACGAGACCGCCCGCAGGCTGGCCGGGTCCGATCCCGCGAGCGCGGCGTCGATGGTCCGCCTGCGCGATGCCGCCCGCACCCGCCTGCGCAACTGGGAAATCAGTGACGCGCAGATGGGCAAGACGGGCCTGGTGCTCACCGCGCCCGCGGACGCGGTCGTGATCGAGAAGCCGGTGGTCCAGGGCGCGCGTTTCGAGCCCGGCGAAACCATCCTGCGCCTGGCGGACCTGTCGAAGGTGTGGGTGATCGCCAAGGTGCCGGCGGCGCAGGCCGCGGGTATCCAGCCCGGCCAAACGGCCCGCTTTGAAACCGTGGCCCTGCCGGGCCAGGTGGCCGAGGGCGAGGTCACCTTCGTGCAGCCCGTCATCGATGCGATGACGCGCACCGTGGATGTGCGCATCGCCCTGCCCAACCCCGCTGGCGACCTGCGGCCCGGGCTGTATGGGACGGTGGTGCTGGAGGAGCCGGGGGCTGGACCGGTCCTGACCGTTCCGCGCTCGGCCGTGCTCGACAGCGGCACGCGCCAGGTGGTGCTGGTCGAGACCGGCCCTGGCCGCTTCGCACCGCGCGATGTCAGCCTGGGGCGGCGCGGCGGCGATCGCATCGAGATCCTCGACGGCCTGACCGAGGGCGAGCAGGTCGTGGTCTCCGCCAACTTCCTGATCGACGCCGAAAGCAACCTGCAGTCGGCACTCCAGGGTCTTGAGGGTCACACAGGACACGGCGCGCCTTCGGGCACCGCTGAGGATCCACACGCCGGGCACGGCGAGGACGCCGCCGACCCGCACGCAGGTCATGGTGACGAGGCCTCTGATCCGCACGCCGGTCATTCCATGCCGGCTACCCCGGAAGAGACTCCGCCCGCCCCCACCGGCCACGAGGGGCACTGACATGCTTGGCCGTCTCGTTGAATGGTCGGTGCGCAACGTCTTCCTGGTGCTGCTGATGGCGCTGGCGATTGTCGCCGGTGGCATCTACGCACTGATGAACACGCCGCTGGACGCACAACCGGATCTGTCGGACGTGCAGGTGATCGTGTTCACGGAGTACCCGGGGCAGGCGCCCCAGGTGGTCGAGGACCAGGTCACCTATCCGCTGACCAGCGCCCTGCTCGCGACGCCGAAGTCGAAGGACGTCCGCGGCTTCTCGTTCTTCGGCGCCTCCTTCATCTACGTCATCTTCGAAGAAGGCACGGACCTGTACTGGGCGCGCTCGCGCGTGCTCGAGAACCTCAACGTCGCGTCGAAAAACCTGCCGGCTGGCGTGGCACCGGCACTGGGACCCGACGCGTCCGGCGTGGGCTGGGTCTACCAGTACGTGCTGCAGAGCGACCGCCACTCGCTGGACGAGCTGCGCGCGATGCAGGACTGGTACCTGCGTTACCAGCTCACCACCGCGCCCGGCGTGGCCGAGGTCGCCAGCGTCGGCGGCTTCGTGCGCCAGTACTCGATCACCGTCGATCCGGTCCGGCTGCGCGAGTTCGACATCCCGATTTCACGCGTGTCCGAGGTGATCGCCGAGAGCAACCGCGACGTCGGCGGCCGCGTGATCGAGATGGCCGAGACCGAGTACATGGTGCGGGGCCGCGGCTACCTGCGCGGTATCGAGGATATCGAGAGCCTGGTTCTGCGCGCCGAAGGGGGCGCACCGGTGCTGATCGGCGACGTCGCCCGGGTCGAACTGGTACCCGATGAGCGCCGTGGCATCGTCGACCTGGACGGCGAAGGCGACGTTGTGGGCGGGATCGTCATTGCGCGCTTCGGCGAAAACGCCCTGGCCGTGATCGGGGGGGTGAAGGACAAGATCGCCCAGCTTGCGAGTGGACTCCCCGAGGGCGTCAGCGTCCAGGCGGTCTACGACCGCTCCGATCTCATCGTGCGCGCGATCAAGACGCTACGCACGACGCTGCTCGAGGAGAGCCTGATCGTCGCACTGGTGTGCCTGGTATTCCTGTTCCATGCGCGCAGCGCGCTGGTCGCGATCGTCATGCTGCCCGTCGGCGTGCTGATCGCGGTGATCGCGATGCGCATGCTGGGCATGAACTCCAACATCATGAGCCTGGGCGGCATCGCGATCTCGATTGGCGTGATGGTCGACGCGGCGATCGTGATGATCGAGAACGCGCACAAGCACATCGAGCGCTCCGACGGCTCCCGCAGCCGGACCCAGCTGATCATCGATGCCTGTCGCGAGGTCGGGCCGGCGCTGTTCTTCAGCCTGATGATCATCACCGTCTCGTTCCTGCCCGTGTTCGCCCTGGAGGCTCAGGAAGGTCGCCTGTTCAAGCCGCTGGCCTTCACCAAGACCTTCGCGATGGCCGGTGGCGCGCTGTTGTCGATCACGCTGGTACCGGTACTCATGCTGCTGTTCGTGCGCGGCAAGATCGTGCCCGAGCACAAGAATCCGGTGAACCGGTTCCTGGTTGCGGCCTATCGGCCGGTGATCAACGTCGTTCTGCGGCATCGCATGGCCACAATCATGTTTGCGTTGGCCGCCCTGTTTGCAAGCCTGTGGCCTGCATCGCGGCTGGGCAGCGAGTTCATGCCAACCCTCAACGAAGGCACGCTGCTGTACATGCCCGCGTCGCTTCCGGGCATGTCGGTGACCAAGGCCTCGGAGCTGCTGCAGCAGCAGGACCGGATCATCAAGGGCTTCCCGGAAGTGGAGTCGGTGTTCGGCAAGGCGGGCCGTGCCCTGACGGCCACCGATCCCGCACCGCTGGAGATGTTCGAGACCGTCATCAACCTCAAGCCCGAGGACGAATGGCGGGACGGCATGACCACCGACAAGCTCATCGCCGAGATGGACGCGGCGCTGAAGTTCCCGGGCGTCGCCAACTCCTGGACGATGCCGATCAAGGCGCGCACCGACATGCTGGCCACCGGCATCCGCACGCCCGTGGGCATCAAACTCTTCGGCACGGACCTTGAGCAACTCGACGCGCTGGCCACCGAGATCGAAGCCGTGGTGCGCGAAGTGCCGGGCACGACCAGCGCGTTCGCCGAACGCCTGACCGGCGCCTACTACCTCGACATCACCCCCGACCTTGGCAGCCTGGCCCAGTACGGCGTCACCCTGGGCGAGGTGCAGAACGTGGTGGCCGCCGCGCTGGGCGGCGAGATCGTCACCACCATCCTCCAGGGCCGCGAACGCTTCAGCGCGATCGTGCGCTATCCCCGCGAACTCCGCGACGATCCGCACCGGATAGGCAGCCAAGTCCTTGTGCCGGTGCCCGGCGGCGCCCAGGTGCCGCTGGGCGAACTGGCGCGGATTGAGGTCAGGAAGGGTGCGCCGAGCATCCGCACCGAGAACGCGATGCTGGCGGCGTACATCTACGTCGACACCCGAGAGAGCGATCTCGGCCGCTACGTGAAGGCTGCGCAGGAAGCGGTCACCGAGCAGGTGCAGTTCCCGCCTGGCTACTACGTGACCTGGAGTGGACAGTACGAATACATGCAACGTGCCGCGGAGAAGATGCGTGTCGTCGTTCCGGTGACGCTGGCGCTGATTTTCCTGCTGCTGTACCTCAACTTCCGCCGTGTCACCGAGTCGCTGATCGTGATGCTGTCGGTGCCCTTCGCACTGGTCGGTGGCATCTGGCTGATGTGGATGCTCGACTACAACACCAGCGTCGCGGTGATCGTGGGCTTCATCGCGCTGGCCGGCGTCGCCGCGGAAACCGGCGTGGTGATGCTGATCTACCTCGACCACGCACTTGAAGCGCGTGCCGCGCAGAGGCAGGCCGAAGGCCGGGCACTGGATTCACGGGACCTGCGCGAGGCCATCATCGAAGGCGCGGTCGACCGCGTGCGCCCGAAGATGATGACCGTGGTCGCGATCATGGCGGGCCTGCTGCCCATCATGTGGAGCAGCGGTACTGGCTCGGAAGTCATGCGCCGAATCGCTGCGCCGATGGTAGGTGGCATGGTGTCTTCGACCATCCTCACCCTGGTCGTGATCCCGGCGCTGTACTCGCTGATCAAGCAGCGGCAGCTGGCCAGGAAGCCGCACCCCTCCTCCGCACTACCCAAGGAGAAGTAGTGATGGGGCCGTTCAACGCAGGCAGGGACCGACGGCTCATGCAACTGTGGCCGCGAACATCCGTCCGTCCACGGCCAATTCGCGCGTTACTGGCTTCGCCCACCGCAAGGCCGGTTGACCTGTGTGCGAGACACAGGTCTAGCCTGATCAACACCTCGCCGGGAGCAAGCCGATGACGACCAAGGAAGAAGTGACGCTGCCGCTGATGACGGTCCGCCAGCTGGCACGGCAGGGCGATGTCACGGTGCATGTGGTGCGCAACTACCTGCGGCGCGGTCTGTTGCAAGCGGCCACGCATACCGAGGGCGGCTACCAGTTGTTCTCCACCTCGGAGCTCCTTCGCCTGCACTTCATTCGCACGGCGCAACACCTTGGCTTCACGCTGGGGGAAATCGAGGAAATCATCCACCACAGCCTGCTGCGACATAGTCCCTGTCCGCTTGTGCGGGACATCATTCGGCGCAGGCTCGACGACACCCGCCAACAACTGGACAGGCTGCTCGCCATGCACGGACGAATGGAGCGTGCCATCCACGCCTGGGCGGAGCTTCCGGACTCCATTCCGACTGGCGATGACGTCTGCGCATTGATCGAATCTGTTGCCGCTGCTGAAGGCGGCGGGTTCGTCAAGTCCACCCCCCGGCGACTTCTTGGACGCCGCCCCACAGAGGAGAATTTGCCATGACAGCCTCCAGTCCTGCCCCCTCAGGCTCCCGACGCTGGGTCTTCTGGATCTTCCTGGCGCTGGCCGTGTTCTATCTCGCCGTCGAGCACCGCGCCCACCTTGGGGGGACGCTTCGCTGGTTGCCCCTGGCCATCCTGCTGCTATGTCCCTTGATGCATGTGTTCATGCACAAGGGGCATGGCGGTCATGGAGGTTCCGGAAGTCATGGGCGCGACGGCAATGCCGACGACACACCCCATGGCCAGCATGAGAGCCGTAGCAAGCGGGCACTGAACGACGAAACGTCCGACACCTCGAACGGAGGGCACTGACATGCAGGCACCCGACTCCGGCTACGGTCTTTGGCTCCTCGCCGCCATCAACGCCGCGTTCTTCATCTTCTTCGCCTGGAGCTTCTACAAACCGCTGACCCGTTGGGACTGGCGTGGGTTCGGTATGTTCTCCGCCTTCGTCGTGGCCCTGTTCGCGGAAATGTATGGCTTCCCGCTGACGCTGTACGTCCTGGGCGGCTGGCTCAGCGCCAACTATCCGCAGGTGGACTGGCTGAGCCATGACGCGGGCCATCTGCTCGAGATGTGGTTCGGCTGGCGCGCCAACCCGCATTTCGGCCCATTCCACATCGCAAGCTTCGTCCTGATCGGCGGCGGCTTCTGGCTGCTGTCGGCCGCCTGGCCGGTGCTGTATCGGGCACAGCGTGAAGGCCGGCTCGCCCGCGAGGGCGTGTATGCGCGCATGCGTCACCCGCAGTACGTCGCCTTCCTGCTCGTGCTGACCGGTTTCCTGCTGCAGTGGCCCACGCTGCTCACGCTCGCCAGCTATCCAGTGCTCGTGTGGGCCTATGCCCGCCTGGCGCGTCGTGAGGAAAAAGACTGCTTGAGCCGCTTCGGCGACGACTACGTCCGCTACATGCAGGAAGTGCCGGCCTTCATCCCGCGACGCCGGCGCGGCCCCGCTCCATCCCAAGGAGAAACCCGATGACGCACGTCCACAAACCCACTGTGCGCACGCGCACCTGGCCCATCGGCGACATGGTGAGTGCCGGCTGCGCGCGCACGCTGGAGAAGGCCGTGGCCGCGCTGCCTGGAGTCAACGCCACCAGCGCGAATTTCGCTACCGCGACCCTGCAGGTGTCCTACGACCCGGCCCGCCTGTCGGCGGGCGCGGTCGCCACCGCGATCCGCGACTGCGGCTTCCAATGCAACGCGCCGATGCCCGATGCCGACCCCGCCGCAGGCGCGCACGCCCATGCTGCGCATGCCGGGCACGGACAGGAATTGGCCGCAGAGCGCCCCGCTGACGCCCACGCCGGCCACGGCGATGACGCCACGGATGCCGGGGGCCACGACGCCCATGCGGGCATGAACCACGGCAGCGATCTGCACGCCGCGGCGCGCGACATGGGCCGCCGCTTCCTGGTCGCCCTCGCCTTCGCGATCCCGGTATTCGTGTGGTCGCCCATGGGCGGGCTGATAGAGCCGCCGCCGGTGCCGTTCGGACTGCGCGAGAACGTCTGGTTGTTCCTGCTGGCGACCGGCGCCGTGCTGTATCCGGGCTGGCCATTCTTCAGCGCCGCGATCCGGTCCCTGCGACGGGGTGTGCTGGACATGGCGGTCCTGGTGCTCCTGAGCGTGGGCACAGGTTACGGTTTCAGCATCGCGTCGACGTTCTTCTTCGACGGGCCGAACTTCTACGAGGCCTCGGCCGTCCTGCTGACCTTCGTCCTGCTTGGCCACTGGCTCGAGATGCGGGCTCGCGCCGGCGCCTCGGACGCCATGAAAGCGCTGCTGAAGCTGTCCCCACCCCGCGCGGTCGTCCGGCGCGAGGGGCAGGAGCTCGACATTCCCACCGCTGAAGTGCTGGTCGGCGAGACCGTGATCGTGCGGCCCGGGGCGAAGATCCCGG
Source organism: Stenotrophomonas sp. PS02298 (assembly GCF_029959445.1). Taxonomy (GTDB): domain Bacteria; phylum Pseudomonadota; class Gammaproteobacteria; order Xanthomonadales; family Xanthomonadaceae; genus Stenotrophomonas. Next base: position 21,404 of record NZ_JASCOR010000021.1, read on the forward strand.
TCGATGGCATCGTGACGGAAGGCAGCTCTCAGGTCGACGAATCCATGCTGACCGGCGAGTCGATGCCGGTGCGCAAGGATCCCGGAGAGTCCGTCGTCGGCGGATCGATCAACAAGAGCGGCGCATTCGCCTACACCGCCACCAAGATCGGCAGCGACACGGCACTGGCGCAGATCATCAAGCTGGTCCAGACCGCGCAGAACTCCAAGGCGCCCGCGCAGCTGCTCGCCGACCGCGCCTCGCAATGGCTGGTGCTGGCTGCGATCGTGATCGGGCTGCTGACCTTCGCGGTCTGGTTCTGGTGGCTGGGACAGCCGCTGCTGTTCGCGCTCACGCTGACGATCACCGTCTTCGTCATCGCCTGCCCCGATGCACTCGGTTTGGCCACGCCGATGGCGATCATGATCGGCACTGGCCTGGGGGCACGACACGGCATCCTCTTCAAGCATGCCGAATCGATTGAGAAGAGCGCACGCCTGGACGTGGTGATCTTCGACAAGACCGGCACCCTGACGGTCGGCGCCCCCGAGGTGGTCGACATGGCGGTCGCGCCGGGCTGGACGCAGGAGCGGTTGCTGGCCGCGGCCGCCGCGGTCGAGGCGCACTCCGAGCACCCGCTGGCGCAGGCCATCCTGAAGCGTGCCGGTCCGGTAGCCGAGCGCGCTACCGCGTTCACCAACATCGATGGCCAGGGCGCTACCGGCGTGGTTGACGGGGTGCAGGTGGTGCTGGGCAACCGGATCCTGATGGTCGAGCACGGCATCGACCTCTCGGTATTGGAAGCGGAGGCTGCGCGCCTCACCGGTGCCGGTCGCACGGTGATCTATGCCGGGGTGGGTGACCGGCTCGCAGGCTTCTTCGCGATTGCCGACGCGATCCGGGAGACCTCGCGCGCGGCCATCGACGAATTGCACCGGCGCAACATCAAGGTGGCGATGATCACCGGCGACAACCGCCCCACGGCCGAGCGCGTGGCACAGGACCTGGGAATCGACATCGTGCTGGCCGACGTGCTGCCGGGCGGCAAGGCCGATGAGGTCATCAAGCTGCAGTCGCAGGGCCTCAAGGTCGGCATGGTGGGCGACGGCATCAACGACGCACCGGCGCTCACCCAAGCCGACGTTGGGTTCGCGATCGGCGCCGGCACCGACGTCGCCATCGAGAGTGCCGACATCGTGCTCATGCACAGCGACCCTTATGACGTCGTTCGCGCGACCACCATCGCCCACGCCACTCTGCGCAAGATGCATCAGAATCTGGGCTGGGCCGTGGGCTACAACGTGCTGGCCTTTCCGCTGGCGGCCGGTGTGCTCTATCCGTTCGTGCTGTCGCCAGAAATCGCCGCGCTGTCGATGTCGGGCAGTTCGGTGATCGTCGCCCTCAACGCGTTGCTGCTCAAACGCCTTCCACTGGCGGATGCCGCCACCCCTCGCAGCCCATCTAAGGAGTCCACACCATGAATACGGTCACACACGTCGCCCATTCCAGACCCCGAGGTACCAATCGCAGCCATTGGGTCGCCGCACTGGCCCTCGCGCTCGCGTTCGCATTGCCGGGGGTCGTCTCCGCGAACGAGGGTGGGTTCCGCCACAACGTGTTGATGCGCGGCCAGGTGCTGGAAAAGCAGGACGGAACGCTTGTGGTCTGTGTCGGGCAGGCCGACGGTGCCCAGGTCGGGCAGGTGCTGGACGTGATCCGGCACAAGCGCCGTATCCGGCATTCGCGGGCCGGCGGTCCACGCTACCGCCGCGAGAACGTTGGCCAAGTGCGCATCGTCGAACTGTTCGACAGCCACTACGCGGAGGCTGAAGTGATCTCCGGGAGCCCCAAGGTCAACGACACAGTGGAGCTGATCCGCCCCTGACAGGCGCGCGGGCGATGCAGATGCGCCTCGGCCCTCGCCATGCCCTCCGCAATCACTTCCCTTCCAGGACAGGAGCCACACCATGACAGCGTCTTCCAACCCCACCCTGCAATTCCTCGGTGCCGCGGGCACCGTGACCGGCTCGCGCTACCTGGTCGAGGCCAACGGTCAGCGCGTGCTCGTGGACTGCGGCCTGTTCCAGGGCTACAAGCAATTGCGCGAGCGCAACTGGGCTCCGTTTCCCGTCGAGGCGTCATCAATCGACGCGGTGGTCCTGACCCACGCCCACCTGGACCATTCGGGCTACTTGCCCGCACTGGTCAAACAAGGGTTCCGCGGCCGGATCCACTGCACCCATGGCAGCGTGGCCCTGTGCGGCCTGCTGCTTCCCGACAGCGGACACCTGCTCGAAGAGGAGGCCAAGTACGCGGCCCGCAAGGGGTACTCCAAGCACAAGGAACCACGGCCGCTTTATACCGAGGATGACGCCCGCCGCAGCCTGAAGCAGCTCAAGGGGCATGACTATGGTCGCGACATCGAGGTCGCATCAGGCGTCACGATCCGCTTCCATCCTGCCGGCCACATCCTGGGCGCTGCCCATGTCAGCCTTGACGTCCAGGGCCAGCGCCTGCACTTCAGTGGCGACCTGGGACGGCAGCAGGAGTCGCTGATGAATCCGCCGACGCCCCTGCCCGCCTGTGACGTCCTGGTCTGCGAATCCACATATGGCAATCGGGAACACATTCCGATCGACCAAGAAGCCGAGCTGGCACCGATCATCCGCCGCGTTGCCGCCCGCGGGGGCGTGATCGTCATTCCCGCCTTTGCCATCGGCCGCGCCCAGGCGCTCATGCTGCATATCGCCCGGCTGCGTGAGCGCAAGGACATCCCTCGCGTGCCGGTCTACCTCAACAGCCCGATGGCGATCAACGCGACCCGGCACTACCACGACCACCACTCCGAGCACCACGTGTCCGACGAGGACTGCCAGCGGATGTTCGACGTGGCCACCTTCGTCAACACTGTAGAAGAGTCGAAGGCACTCAACCGCCAGCGCGGGCCGATGATCATCATCTCGGCCAGCGGCATGATCACCGGCGGGCGCGTGCTGCACCACATCGAGGCGTTCGGCCCCGATGACCGCAACGCGATCCTGCTCGCGGGCTACCAGGCCGGAGGAACACGCGGTGCCGCGCTGGCGGCAGGCAAGCGCACGTTGCGCATGTTCGGCCGCGAGGTCCCCATCCGCGCCGAGGTGGTGCAGCTGGAGGGCTTCTCCGGCCACGCCGACGCCGGGGAGCTGCTGGACTGGATGCGCACCGCGCCGTCCGCGCCGCGCATGGTCTACCTCACCCACGGCGAGCCCGACGCTGCAGACACGCTGCGCGGGCGCGTGCAGCGTGAACTGGGCTGGCGTGCGCGCGTGCCGGGGCACCTGGAGCAAGTCGGATTGGAGGATGCGAGATGACCACGCAGGCCCCGGGCCACACCCGCCTGCGCGTCACCCGTGCCGGCATCGACACCTACCAGCAGCCGGTGGTCTATATGCACCGCGACTGCGAGGTCTGTCGCTCGGAAGGCTTTGCCGCGTTGACGCGCGTCAGGCTGGACGTGGACGCCCGCACGCTGGTGGCGACGCTGAACGTGGTCATCGACGATCGGCTCGGCCTGGACGAGGTGGCGTTGTCGGAGGCCGCGTGGACGCTCCTCGATCCCGCGCCCGACGCCCTCGCCGGCGTCAGGCACGCGGAACCCGCGGCGTCGGCGGGCGCGCTCCGTGCCAAGGTGTTCGGCGCCCGGTTGGACGACGCGCAGTACTTCGCCCTGGTGCAGGACGTGATGGAAAGCAGGTTGTCGGACCTGGAGCTTGCAGCTTTCGTCACTGCCAGCGCGGGTGACCGCCTGGACCATGCGGAGACGACCGCGCTGACGCGAGCCATGATCTCCGTGGGCCAGCGCCTGGACTGGGGCGAAGGGCCGGTGCTGGACAAACACTGCGTAGGTGGCCTGCCGGGCAATCGCACCACCCCGATCGTGGTGGCCATCGTGGCTGCGCTGGGCTACCGCATCCCGAAGACCTCGTCGCGCGCGATCACGTCGCCCGCGGGCACCGCCGACACCATGGAAGTGATGGCGCCGGTGGCGCTCGACCTGGCGGCGATGCGCCGGGTGGTGGAGCGCGAGGGCGGCTGCATCGTGTGGGGTGGCAACGTGCGCCTGAGCCCGGCCGACGACATCCTGATCCGGGTCCAGCGCCCGCTGGATTTCGACAGCGACGGCCAACTGGTCGCCAGCGTGCTGTCGAAGAAGATAGCCGCGGGCTCCACCCACGTCCTGATCGACATGCCGGTGGGTCCGACGGCCAAGGTGCGAGGTGAGGCCGCGGCCCACAGCCTCGGCACGCGGCTTGCCCACACCGCGGGCGCGCTGGGATTGCAGTTGGGCATCCATCGCTCCGACGGCACCCAGCCGGTGGGTCGGGGAATCGGCCCGGCGCTCGAGGCGCACGACGTGCTCAAGGTGCTGCGCAACGCGGCCGATGCACCCGCCGACCTTCGCGAACGCGCACTTGCGCTGTCCGCGGCGCTGCTGGACATGGCAGCGGGCAGCAACGCCGGCACCGGACTGGAGCGCGCGCGCGGCGTGCTGGATTCCGGGGCGGCGCTGGCCAAGTTCCTGGCGATCTGCGAGGCCCAGGGAGGCTTCCGCGAACCGCCACGGGCGGCGTTCACCGCCGACGTCCCGGCGCCTGCATCGGGCCGCATCGCGGCGATCGACAACCGCAGGCTGGCCAAACTGGCCAAGCTGGCCGGCGCCCCGACATCCCCCACCGCCGGCCTCGAAACCGGTCTGCGGATCGGCGATACGGTCGAGCGCGGACAGCCCATGATGACCCTGCATGCGGAGTCGCCGGGAGAACTGGCCTACGCCCTGGAGCACGCCGCGACGCTGCAACCCTTTGTGCTTGGAGAGGTTCCATGACCCGTGTGCTGATGCCCTTCCCGGCCGATGCAGTGTTGGCCGGCACCATCAACCAGCCCCTGCAGGCGCGCATTGCACCCGTGGCCTGGCGGCACTTCCCCGATGGCGAGTCGCTGGTCACCCTGGACGACGCACTGGACGGCGCCGATGTGGCGATCCTGGCCAGCCTGCGCAACGCCGATGCCCTGGCCCTCCCGCTGCGCTTCGCCGCCCGGACCGCGCGCGAGTTCGGGGCTCGTTCGGTCGGCCTCATCGCACCCTACCTGGGGTATATGCGCCAGGACACCCGCTTCCATCGCGGCGAGGCGGTCAGTACACCGCTGTTTGCGCAATTCCTCGAAGAGGCTTTCGACTGGCTGGTGACCGTGGACCCGCACCTGCACCGCGTCGAGCGCCTGCAGTCGCTCTACCGCATTCCGACGGTCCACGTATCGGCGACGCCGGCCGTGGCCCGCTGGATCGCTGAGACCGTCCCCGACGCTGTGCTGATCGGCCCTGACAGCGAGAGCGAGCAGTGGGTAGCGGACATCGCCGCCCTGTCCGGCATGCCCTACCAGGTGCTGGCCAAGGAGCGGCACGGCGACTACGACGTGCGCGTCAGCCTGCCCGACCCGCAGGCCGTGGCGGGCCGGACCCCGGTCCTGATCGACGACATCGTGTCGTCCGGCCACACCATCCTGGAGACCCTCGCACACCTGCGCCGGTTGTCGTTGCCGCCGCCACTGCTGGTCGCCATCCATCCGGTGTTCGCCGGCGATGCCTATGCCCGCCTGCAGGAAGCAGGTCTGGCCCGCATCGTCAGTACCGACACCATTGCCCACCCGTCGAACGCGATCGCGCTCGGCGCGGACCTCGCTGACGCGGCATCGACCCTGATGTCCGCTTCGGCCGACTCCCCGGAGGACCCATGAACCTGCATCTCAACTGCTGCACCGCCGACCAGCTGTCGGCCGCCGAGCGCCAGCGGACCCTTGAACTCGCCGACGCCCACCGGCGGGCCGATCCCGCGTTTGACCATTGGGCGGCCGGCTACGGCGTGATCCGACATGACCCGCTCACCCAGCTCCGGGTCCGCCAGATGGTGCACGAGCTGGTGGCCTTGGGCCGCACGCCCGATGCCGGCACCGCCTGGCAGCGGCTCGCCGCGGCCGATCGCGTCACCAGCGCCGGCATGTGGCTGGTGGCCCACATGACCTACAGCCAGCGGGTCCGCACCGACGGCGCGGCCCTCGAGGCCGATGACTTCAAGGCCACGCCCGAAGGCCACACTGGCGGGTCCCTCAACATGGTGCCGGCCTACGCCGGCTACCTGCTGATGGACGCCCTGGATGGCGTCACCCGCGCATGGATGATGGGCCAGGGGCACTGCGTGGCCGCCATCGACGCGCTGAACGTGCTGGTTGGCAACATGACCGCCCGGCACGCCGAACGTTACGACCGCTCCGACGCGGGGCTGAGCCGGTTCGTCGGCGACTTCTATGCCTACACCCTCAATCCGGACGGAACACCGGCGTCGCCCCTGGGCTCCCACGTCAATGCGCACACCGCCGGGGGCGTGATGGAAGGCGGCTATCTCGGCTTTGCCGAACTGCAGTACGTGCATGCACCGCTCAAGGACGAACGCCTGGTGGCGTTCCTCAGCGACGGTGCGTTCGAGGAACAGCGCGGCAGCGACTGGGCGCCGCGCTGGTGGCGTGCCGAGGACAGCGGGCTGGTCAGCCCGATCATCATCCTCAACGGGCGGCGCATCGAACAGCGCAGCCAGATCGCCCAGCAGGGCGGCGAGCGGTGGCTGGACCGGCACCTGCGATTGAACGGCTTTGATCCGATCGCGCTGGACGGGCGCGATCCGGCCAGCATCGCGTGGGGTATCCATGTGATGGAGTCGCGCCTGCAAGCGGGCGCCGCCGTTCCCGATGCCGACGTGCGGCTGCCCTATGGCATTGCCGAAACCGTGAAGGGCTTCGGATTCCCCGGCGCCGGGACCAACGCCTCGCACAACCTGCCCCTGCCCGGGAATCCGTCGAAGGAGGCCGAGGCACGCGCGCTCTTCAATCAAGGCGCCGCGGCGCTGTTCGTGGCCGCGTCCGAGCTCGAGGAGGCTGTTGCCGCACTCAACAGCCACGACCTCCAGCAGCGCGTGCGCGAGCGCGACCATGCGCTGGCCGATCGCCAGGTGGAACCGCCCCGCGTCCCGGCGATCGCCGACCGCGGCGCCGGCGGCGAGAGCTCGCCGATGACCGCGCTCGACGAGCAGTTCGTCGCCATCGCCGAAGCGAACCCGGGGCTGCGCGTGCGCGTGGGCAATCCTGACGAGCTGCGCAGCAACAAGCTCGATCGCACCCTGGACGCAATGAAGCACCGGGTGCACGAGCCCGAGCCCGGTGTCGCGGAATCGACCACTGGCGCGGTCATCACCGCGCTTAATGAGGAAGCCGTGGTATGCGCCGCGCTCGGCAACAAGGGCGGGCTGAACCTGGTGGTCACCTACGAGGCGTTCGCACCGAAGATGCTTGGCGCCGTGCGCCAGGAATTGATCTTCGCGCGTCACCAGGCACAGGCGGGGCGACCGCCCGGCTGGCTGGGCGTGCCTCTCGTGCTGACCTCGCACACGTGGGAGAACGCGAAGAACGAGCAGTCCCATCAGGATCCGACCATGGCCGAGGCGCTCCTGGGCGAAATGGCCGACATATCGCGCGTGGTGTTTCCCCCGGACGCCAACGGCGCCGCCGCGGCCCTCGCCCACGCCTACGCGCAACGCGGCACGGTCACCACCCTGGTCGTCCCCAAGCGACCGGTGCCGCACGAGCTGACACCGACGCAGGCGCAGGCGCTGGCCACCCAAGGTGCGCTGTGCCTGGCCGGCAACCCGGCGACAGCGGCGATCCTGCTGGTCGCCACCGGTGCTTACCAATTGCAGGAAGTGCGCCACGCGCAGGTGCGCCTCGTTGAACGTGGCGTGTCGGCCGCGATCGTCTATCTCGGCGAGCCCGGCCGGTTCCGCACGCCGCGCGATCCGGACGAGGCGCGGTACGTGCACTCCGACAGCGAGGTCCATGCACTGTTCCCGGCGGAACGGCCGCGCATATTCGTCACGCATACGCGGCCCGAGCCCTTCCTGGGCGCGCTGCGCCGGCTCGACACTGGCCCGGCCACGACCGCGGCGCTCGGCTTCGTCAACCGCGGCGGCACGCTGGACGTGCCGGGACTGCTGTTCGCCAACCGCAGCACCTGGGCGCACGTGGTCGATGCGGCCGCGGGCGTCCTCGGCCAGTCCCGGGGCGGCCTGTTGTCGGAAGCGGAGCTGGCGGCAGTGGATGGTCGGGGCGATCCGGCCACGATCCTGCGTCCTGCAAGTGGGTCGACGCCATGAGTTGTCCAACCGGGAGCGCGCGTTGATGGCGGGCACGGTGCGGCGCGGAGGCCAGATTGCCTGGGCGGGACTCAAGCTCGGCGTCGCCGTGCTGCGCCTGCGCCGACGTGCACCCGACCTGCTTCCGGCATACGTCAGCACCACACTGGTGGGGTTGGGCACCACCTTCGTCAAGCTGGGCCAGGGCTTGAGCCTGCGCTGGGACCTGCTGCCGGCGCCCTATCGCGAGGCGCTGTCGCGATTGCACAGCGATGTGCCCCCCTTCCCGGCGGAGGAGGCCATGCGTATCGTCGAACAGGCGTTTGGCGCGCCGGTCGGCGAACTTTTCGCCAGCTTCGATGACAAGCCCCTGGCCGCGGCTTCAGTGGCCCAGATCCATCCAGCGCGCATGCATGATGGTCGCGATGTGGTCGTCAAGATCACCCGCCCCGGGATCCATGCCCAGGTGCAGGCGGATCTGCTGCTCCTGCGGCGCACGATGCGCGTCGCCCAGTGGATCTGGCCGCCACTGAAACGCCACCGGCCGCTCGAACTGGTGGACGAACTAGGCGCATTCCTGCGTGACGAGATCGACATGCGTCACGAGGCGCAGAACATGCGGCGCATGGCCAAGGTGCTGGATGCCCTGCCCGGCATCACCCAGCCGCACGTCGTCGAGCCGTATGCCACCCGCAACGTGCTTGTGCAGGATCGAAGCCACGGGACCCGTCTGGAGGCCGCGTACGGCACAGCGGCCGCTCCCGCACTGGCAAGGGCGCTGCTCGGTGCCTACGTGCATCAGCTCTTCGGCGCCGGCGTCTTCCATGCCGACCCGCACCCGGGGAATCTGTTCTTCTTTGACGACGGTCGCCTGTGCCTGCATGACTTTGGATCGATCGGCGTGCTCGACCCTGCATCCCGGCTCGCGCTCGGCGGCATGGTCGAGGCCATTGCGGCCGACGACGCCGAGGGCGTGCTGGATGCAGCGATCGCCATGGGCTTCTTCCCGTCGCAGGTCGACCGCCGCTCGCATGTGCGCGAGATCCACCTGATCCTGGCCGAGATGGCCAGCCGTCCGCTGGCGCAGTGGTCCATTGCCGAGGCAATCTGGCGCGTGGCACGCATTGGGCAGGGCGCTGGCTTCCGGCTTCCGGCCCACCTGCTGTCCCTGATCCGGACGCTGTTCCTGGTCGAGAACACGCTGCGGGCGCTGGATCCGAATCTGGACCTGCTGGGGACGCTGTCCGCGCAGGCGGCCGCGATCGCCGACATTGCCGAAGCCAGCCGCCCCAGCGGCAACAGGCCGCTTGCCATGCGGCTGGCCCGCACTGCGCGCCAACTGCCACAGATCGCCACCGACCTGTTGCGGCAGGCGCAACTGAGCGACGGACGACCCGCCTTCTCCGTACACCACCATGGCCTGAGTTCCACGCAGGAGGCAATCGCGCGCACGGGCAACCGGCTGGCGTTGGCCCTGGTCACCTTGGGCCTGTACGTAAGCGGTGCGCTGTTGAGCCTGCATTCCGACGGCCCGCAAGTGTTCGGTCACATGCCTTTCCTGGCTATGGTGGCTTTCGCTGCTGCGGGATTGCTCTCACTGCGGCTGGTGATGGCCATCGCCAGATCGGGACACTTGTAACAGAACACTGATCTATCTCCCCGCTGGTGCCCGGCGCATCAGTGCATCCAGGAAGGCAGACCCATGACGCAACACAATCATCATCATCAAGATCATCAGGCGCACGGCGAGCAACCGCCGCATCCCCGCACGGGTGCTGAAGGTGACGTCCATGCCGGGCACGACAAGCATGCCGGCCACAGCGTGGCGAGCTTCCGCGACAAGTTCTGGCTCACGCTGCTGCTGACCATCCCCACTCTGATCTGGAGCGGGATGATCCAGCATTGGTTCGACTACACCGCACCACAGTTCCCGGGGTCGGCGTACATCCCGGCGGTGTTCGGCACGATCGTGTACTTCTACGGCGGCTCGCCGTTCCTCCGCGGCGGATACCACGAGCTGAGAAATCGCCTGCCGGGCATGATGACGCTGATCTCGCTTGCGATCACCGTCGCCTTCCTTTACAGCGCGTTGGTCACGCTCGGCGTTGTCGAGGGCTTGGACCTGTGGTGGGAGCTGGCGACGCTGGTGGCGATCATGTTGCTCGGCCACTGGATCGAGATGCGTTCGATCAACCAGGCACAGGGCGCTCTCAAGGAACTCGCGAAGCTGCTGCCTGATATGGCGGTGCGGTTGGATGAGGCCGGTACCGCGAAGGAAGTCCCTGTCGCGGAACTGAAGCGCGGCGACCTGCTGCTCATCAGGCCCGGCGCGAGCATTCCCGCCGACGGCGTCGTGAAGGAAGGGACCAGCGCCGTCAACGAAGCGATGATCACCGGCGAGTCCAAGCCGATGGACAAGTCGACGGGCGACCGGGTGATCGCCGGCACCGTCAACGGACAGGGCTCGTTGCGTGTCGAGGTGACGGGAACCGGCGACGAGACCGCGCTCGCGGGTATCATGCGGCTCGTCGAGCAGGCCCAGACGTCGCGCTCGCGCGCCCAGGCCCTGGCGGACCGGGCGGCGTTCTACCTCACGATCATCGCCATCGTCTCCGCCGCGGTTACCGCCATTGTCTGGCCACTCCTCGGTCGACCGTGGAGCTTCACGATCGAGCGCGTAGTGACCGTGCTCGTGATCGCCTGTCCCCATGCGCTGGGTTTGGCCATCCCGCTGGTGACCGCCATCTCGACCACGATTGGCGCACGGAACGGCCTGCTCGTGCGCGATCGACGCGGCCTGGAAGAGGCCCGTTTGCTGAACACGGTCGTGTTCGACAAGACAGGCACGCTCACGCTCGGTTCGCACCGCGTCGTGAAGACCACTGCCGCCGATGGACTCACCGACGACGAGGTGCTTCGCGTGGCCGCGTCGGTCCAGCGCGACGCTGAACATCCGATCGCGCAGGCGCTGATGACCAGCGCCAAGGAACATGGCATCGACGTTCCGATGTCGCAGGACTTCGAGTCCATGCCGGGACGCGGCGTGCGCGCAGTCGTCGAGGAGCGCTCGCTTCACGTTGGCGGGCCGGGTCTGTTGAGAATGCTCGCGGTCGAACCGCCGGAGACGCTTCGGCGGGCTGCCGAATCAGCGGCAGCCGATGGTCAATCTGCAACCTACCTGGTGGAAGGCGACCGGGTGCTCGCCGTATTTGCGATCGCGGATGCCATCCGTCCCGAATCGTTCGACGCGGTCAAGCGGCTGCACGACGAAGGACTGGAGGTTGTCCTGCTGACGGGTGATTCCACGGCGGTCGCAAACGCGGTCGCGAAGGAACTCAACATCGACACCGTCTTCGCCGAGGTATTGCCCGAGGACAAGGTGGCAAAGATCGAGGAGCTGCAGGCCCAGGGCAAGCGCGTCGCGATGGTGGGTGACGGTGTCAATGACGCTCCGGCGCTGCTCACGTCCGACGTCGGCATCGCCATCGGCACAGGGACGGACGTCGCGGTCGAGGCCGGCGACGTCGTACTCGTGCGCAGCGACCCGCGCGACGTGCCAGCGATCATCGAATTGAGCAAGGCCACCTATCGCAAGATGATCCAGAACCTGTGGTGGGCCGCCGGCTACAACATCGTCGCCATCCCTCTCGCCGCTGGCGTTCTCGCCGCATGGGGGATCCTGCTGCAACCTGCGCTTGGGGCAGTGCTCATGTCGCTGAGCACCGTCGTTGTGGCAATCAATGCGCAGTTGTTGCGCCGGGCGGTGCGGTCCCCATGAACATGATTCGGGGACACCTGTGACCACGCGCCGGCTTCTTGCACTCAACGTTGGCTCGTCCACCCTCAAGGGCGCGTCCTATCTGTTCAACACTGAGGGACACGGCGCGCAGTCTCGTCTGCTCGAGCGCTCCCGGGCCGAAATTCCAGTCGGCGTGGATGCGCAGGAGCGCCTTGCCACCCTGCTCGAGGCATTGTCGGAGCCGTGGCCCAGCCCCGACGTGGTGGTGCACCGAATCGTACATGGCGGTGACCTGCACGACGCCCGCGAGCTCGACGAAACCGTGCTCGCGAAACTGGATGCATTGGTGCCGTTCGCACCCTTGCACCAGCCGGTAGCCCTCGCTTTCGCGCGTGCCGCGCGCATGCGTTGGCCGCACGCGCGCCAAGGCGTGGCCTTCGACACCGACTTCCACGCGTCGCTCGCGCCCTGGAGCCGGCGCTTGCCTGTCCCTGAAGCATGGGATGCGCTGGGCATCCGCCGCTACGGTTTCCATGGACTCGCCTTTGCCTCCGCGCTCCGCATAGTGGCCAGCCACGACGCTGGAATCCTGAAGGGCCGCGCTGTCTTCGCGCATCTGGGGGGTGGCTGCAGCGTCTGCGCCGTCGAGGGCGGCCGCAGCCGCGACACCACCATGGCGCTCACTCCGCTGGGTGGAATCCCGAGCCCTACCCGCTCCGGAGATCTCGATCCCGGCGCGTTGCTGTATCTGCTGAGGCATGAACGCCTGGATGCGCAGGCGCTTGAAAACGGCCTGTACCGCAGTGCAGGCCTTGCCGGAATCGCCGGCCATGGCGACATGCGCGTGTTGCTGACGGATCCCGGCCCGCAGGCCCAGCTTGCCGTGGAGCTCTTTGCAGTCCGGATTGCGCAGTCCATCGCGGCCATGGCCACGGCAATTGGCGGTCTCGACCATGTCGTCTTTTCCGGCGGCATCGGCCATCGCGCGCCGGTTTTGCGGGCTCGCATCGTCGCGCGACTGGCCTGGCTCGGCCTGGCGCTGGCACCTGACGTCAACGATGCTGGAGCCACGCGGATCGACCGCGGGGGCGGGCCGAGCATATGGAACGTCGCGATCGATGAGGAGCGCGAACTGGCTGAATCGGCACTCGCCTGGCTGTAGCCACGACACGCCCCAAGGGTCGGCTCCGGTGGGGAATCACTCCTCGATCCGTGACGACGTGAGCACCGCTGCGAATCCACCACCGGGGGTGCGCATGTTCGTGGTCTGGCCCTGGTACAGCCTGGCCGCGAACAACAGGACACCCGCCTCGGACGCGAAGCAGCGCACATCCGCCTTGAGGGACTGGCCCCCATGCACGATCCGCATGCTCGGTGGCGCGAAGGCCTGTGCGATGTAGGTCGCCGACGCCATAGACGCCCAAGTCCGCCGGGTCAACTTGTCGCCCCGATAACTCCCACGGCTGCCAAACCCTGCTGCAGGCTTGAAGAAATATCCGTTGCGCACTGCCCACAACGCATCCCGGTTCGCGGGCACGAGTTCGACCGTGGGCGGGATCACCTGGCCCAGCAGTGCCGTCGAACCCGCATCGACCCCGAACCCGCCGAGCAGAGCCGGGTCCCCGAGCACCGCAAGGTTGCGCTTGTCGGCAAACAGCGCGTGTGCTCGGGGATGCGGCATCAGCGCGACGTCCCCTGCCAGGTAAGCCTCACGAATGTCTGCATGCGAGGCATCCTCGAGCGCGAAATCGGTCAACCGGTTGTAGACAGTGTCGATTCGACCGTGGGCATCCTCAAGCCCGTCCGAACCAAACGACAAATCCTCGGGAGCGCTGATCACGCAGTCCACGCCATGGTCCCGAAACGCGTTCGCGTACAGCACAAACTCGGGGTAAAGGAACTGCGCTCGCGGAGTGCTGTCCACGATGGCCAGGCGCGACGGCGTGCGCCCGGATTGCTGCCGAGCATCCTCCATCCAGGCCGTGACGGCCGCATCACGCGCTTGGGCCGCGTTGGTCCAGGTGGCCCATGCTGGCGGCGCGCAAGACCGCACGGCATCGAGCAACAAGGCATTGAGGAGCAGACCGCCTGGATTGGTGTTGACCTCGATCAGCCGCGGGCCATCGACCGTCAGGTGAAAGTCCAGACCCAGGACGCCCCCCGCCGAACCCGGATCATGGGTTGCAATGTCAGGGGCCCATTGCAGGACCCGTTGGCTATATCCCGGGTTTCCTGCGACGTCGAAGACCGCCGCCGCGACTCGTCCCATGGCCTCCAACGCGGGCCGATCAACGAACAAGGCATAGGGTGAAAATAAGTGCGCGTGTACGGCGGGATCAGTCGTGAACTCCGGAAAGGCACCCCGGATCGACTCGTGCAGACGGAGGATGTCGACCACTTCGCATGCACACCGCTGGTTGAGCGGCGCGCTTTCCAGGGTGGCACAGTCGATCTCGCAGCCTGTCTGTCCAACTATTATCGGAGTCCGCGGTTCAACCACAACAGGGATTGTTCTGTTGGATCGGTGGACATGGCACTGTTCCGAACGAGCAGAACACACAGCAGTCGCCTTGATGCGGACGCAAAACCGCTCCACAGCCCGTGCACTCATAGAAGAATTGACACGCTGTGATGGGCATTGTCTCGGTCGCCCGATGGCCGCACTCCGGGCAGGTCAAGACGCTTTCCAGCTTGACGTCACTCACCGCCAGTCCGCACCTTGGCCGGGAAGCCTGCTTCCGTGACTGCACGCGCGATTCCGGCTGCATCCGTCTGGCTCGATTCGAACGTCACCGTGACTGTTTCAGCCCGGGTGTCCACCTTCACATCGGCCACGCCCGGCACCTTCTCCAGCGCCTTCCTGATGGTGATGCCGCAGGCGGGACAGGTCATGTTCTCAGCATCGAGCATCACTACGGTTGCGGGCGTCGCAAGAGCGGCACCGACCGACAGAGCAGCCACCAGGGCCAGTATCCACTTGTGCATCGCGCCTCCTACAGAATCCAGACGATGTAATAGGGAAACAGCAGCAACAGGACGATGAGGGCTGTCGCCAACCAGAGCCAACGTCGCCTGCGTCGCAGAGCGTCCGGGGCGATGCAACTGCCATCCACACCGCACCGTGCCGCCGGTCGATACAGCATCCAAAACGCCACGGCCAAGGACAGTACGGCGGCGGCGCTGAACCAGGGCCTCAAGGGATCGAGAGCTGTCAGGGTGCCGATCCAGGCGCCACTGATGCCCAGCAGGACCAGCACCAGCGGCACGACGCAGCAGACCGATGCGCCAATGGCGGCGATGCTCGCGCCAACGATGGCTGGAACAGACGATTTGGCCGGGGTTGTTTGCATCAGAGCATACTAGCCTCTGTACCTAGGTACGGAGTCAAGCCGTGCGTCCGAACACGTTTACGATCAGCCGGCTGGCGGCGGCGGCCGATGTGCACGTCGAAACCGTGCGCTACTACCAGCGGCGTAGGCTGCTGCGTCAACCCGAGCGACCCATAGGAGGCGTGCGTCGTTACGACGAAAACGATGTCAATCGGCTTCAGTTCATCCGGCGCGCTCAGATGATGGGATTCAGCCTCGACGAGATCGCTGGCCTGCTAGAGATCACAGGCGAAGGTTCTTGCGAGCAGACCCGTCAGCTGACCGAGCGAAAGCTCGTCGATGTCCGTCTACGAATCCGCGAGCTGCGACAGCTGGAGAGGGATCTCGAACAGAAAATAGCGCGGTGCGCCCAAGTGCCGGCGGGAGAGTGCTGCCCAACCCTCGATTTTCTGGAGCGGCCAATAAAGCCAGCTGCGACAGGCAGTTAGCTCACTTTCGGCCCGTTTTTACACGAATCCCTGCCGACCCTCAAATTGTTTTCGCCGGACGGTTGCAGCCATGAAGCCCGAGGCGCAGCCGTGCCACCGCCAGGATTCACAACGAGACAAGGACGCCTTGGGCCGAACCGCTCCGAAAGGAGATGGGGCCGACTCGGCATCCCCGCCCGAAGGCTTCTCCAGCTCGCTCACTGACGCGGGCCAGGTCAACCACCAAATGAAAGGCGAGAAAGCCCCGGCCGCACCTTGCGGCGCCGGTCTTGAGGCGTGGCGTGGAAGCTCCATAGCGATGCCGGGCGGGTTGTCCGTGAACCGTCCTTCGTGACGTGATGGGCAGGAACCGCCAGCGTTGAGGGCAGCACGCATCCGTGCAACCTGCTGCAGCAAGGGCCAGCGTGTTCGCCAGCACCCCGTCCATCGCAGCGTAGCGCTGGCCGCGCCGATCCGGCGCAGCCGGTTCGGCCGCATCGAGGGGCGCCAAGCATCGCGCGGCGGGGATAGCCCGCAGGGCTTTCCCCTGGAGGCAAGCGAAGCGCGCAGCGCCAAAGGCGCGAAGGCGCGAGGAATTGAAGCCGAATGGCCGTGACAGCGAAGTTGACACGGGGCGCAGCCCGAAAGCCCGGCGGGGCGAAGCGCCGACACGCCCAGGCCGTTCTATATTTTCAGGAAAGAATCCAAGAGCAGTCCATGACCATCCAGCTACGACACGAAACACCTGACGACATGGCCGCCATCGAGGCCGTCACGGTCGCCGCCTTCGCCGATGCACCGCACACCAGCCACACCGAGCAGTTCATCGTGCGCGCCCTGCGCGCCGCCGACGAACTGACGCTTTCCATCGTGGCCGAGGAACACGGCCAGGTCGTCGGCCATGTGGCCCTGTCGCCCGTGACCATCACCGATCGCAACGGCCACAAGGCCGAAGGCTGGTACGGCTTGGGGCCGATCTCCGTCCTGCCGCAAAGGCAAGGGCACGGCATCGGCTCGCGCCTGATGGAACAGGCGCTGTCTGAACTGCGTGACATGCAGGCCGCGGGCTGCGTGCTGCTGGGCGATCCCGCGTATTACGCGCGTTTTGGTTTTCAGGCCCGTGCGGGCCTGCAACTGCCGGGCGTGCCGCCCGGCTACTTCATGGCACTGGCCTTCGATGGGCCGGTGCCCGAAGGCATCGCACACTACAGCGATGCTTTCAACGCCGCCGCCTGAGCCAGCGCGAAGGCGGCGGCGTTCTGAATCGGCTGCTGGCCTTGAACACCGCGCGCGGCCACTACCGCGACCGGATTTGCATTTCACCGCGCCCAGGACGGAACGGCCTGGGCGCGGTGCTGATCGCGGTTATTCCTTCGTCTCGATGAGCCACCACAAGGCGCGCGGCAAGGCGCGGCCCGTGATGGGATGAATGTCGGTGAGGTCGGCGCGGGCCGACCAGCCCGAGGGCAGGCGATAGCCGCGTACGTCGCCTGCGCCGTGCCAGCGGCGGGCGCGTACTGTGCCGGGGGCGTAGATCGCCGCCATGCGCCGGCGGCTGGTGGCGGTGTGGATCATGGAGCTTCTCCTTCCAGCGAAGCGCCCCGGTCGAGGCCGGGGCGCTTGCCTTCGGCGCGGGTCAAGCGGCCAGCACCTCGGCGGGTTCATCCGCCATTGCTTCGGCATCCTCCGAGGCGTCCTGCTCCGGGCTTTCCTCCTGCGCGGCATCCTGCGGATCTGCGGCCTTGAAGATGGCGGGCATCCAGCCCGTGCCATCGGCCAGCCGCTCGGCTTCGCTGGCAATGTCGGCCTTCTTGAGCTTCGCCAGCCGGTTGATTTGCTCGGGCGCGTACTCGCCCACGGCATCCAGAATCACGGCCTTGGAAACGTGCTTGAAGTAGCCTTCTGCGGTCGGCTTCCACCATGCGGCCATGTCGAGGCCCACGGCCTGCGCCAGTTCTTCGCCGCGATGGTGCGTCGTGGCGCGGGGCGTCACCACGTCCACCGTGGAAGCCACGCACACGGCCAGCAGTCGCACCAGTTCGTCTTGCGGCTTCGCCAGCAGCGCGGCGAACAGTTCGGCGCTGTCCTCCGGCAAGGCTTCACCGGCCACCTGTTGCAGTTCGCGCAGCGCCACGGCGGCGGGCGATTCCGGCCAGTCCGGTGCCATGCCTTCCAGCCGGTATTGCGCCGTGAGGCGCACGCCGAGCGGCAGGCCATCGCCGTAGGCGTCGGGCTGCAAGACGGTCTGCACCATGCCATGCACCAGTGCGGCCAGCGCGACATGCGGATGCCGGGCGACTTCGATTTGCAGCGCCGCCGTGCGGTGGGCGCTCAACCGCTGCGCCAGCCGGTCGGACAGGCTCGCGGCCTTGGGTGCGTCGTCGGCGTCCTCGTGCTCGTCGTTGGCGACTTCGCCTTCGGTGTTGCCGAAACCGCGCCGCAGCTTTTCCAGCGTGCGCAGCGCCTTGGCCTCGGCTTCGCGCAGCAGGCCGCGATGAATGGCGGCTTCGCCGTTGCGGTCGATGGTGACGATGACACCGGCCACCTCGCGCACTTCGGGGGCATAGCCCTGTAAGGCGTCCTCCGCGTCTTGCAGTTCGCCGATCACCTGATCGCGCCGCCGTTCCAGCTTCTCGGCCTTGGCCTCGTCCTCGGCGTCGCAGGCTTCTTCCAGTTCGGCGTCGATCTTTTCGAGGCGGGTTTCCAGCGAGGCGATGCGGCGGGCCTCGCGGGTGGTCGGCTCGCGGCGATGGCGCGGGGCGTTCTGGAACGCCTGCCGTTCCTCGTAGGCCAGATGCGGCACGGCCTCCACCCACGCCCAGCCCTCGGCGCGCACGTCCTCGGCCAGCGTTGCCAGCTTGTCGCGCACCAGCGTTTCCAGCACTGCGGTATCGGTGAGGTAGGTTCCGGCATCGCCTTCTGCGAACAGGTCGCGGCGGATGCCGCCGCCTGCCTGCCGGTAGGTGTCCAGCCCGACGAAGCGCACCAGCGCGTGCGCGGCGTCGATTTCGCGCTCGGTCAGGCGCTCGCGCAGCTTGGACGGGCTGCGCTGCCATTCCGGCGCACCATAGAACGCGGCTTCCTGCGCTGCGTGGTCGTCGGTGATGGTCAAGGCCATCAACTGTTCCAGCGTGACGGTTCCAGCGCGGTAGTCGTTCATCAGGCGCGGCGAGACGTTCGCCAGCTTCAAGCGGCGCTGCACCACCAGCGGGGACACGCCGAAGTCGGCGGCAATGTCTTCGACGGGCCGGCCTTCCTTGACCAGCGCGGCGAAGGCCGCGAACTGGTCGGCGGGGTGCATGTTCTCGCGCTGCACGTTCTCCGCGAGGCTGACGGTACGGGCGGACGCATCGGCCACCAGCAGGCACGGCACTTCATAGTCGGCGGGGATGCGCTTCTTCTTCGCCAGCAGCTTCAAGGCGGTCAGGCGGCGATCACCGGCCACCACCTCGTAAGCCTCGCCGTCCGCGGAAAGGATGACGATCAGGTTTTGCAGCAGGCCGATGCGGGCAATGCTCGCGGCCAGTTCGGGGATGGACTGGCGCGGGGTCGTGCGGACGTTGCGCCTGGAGCGGCGCGGCAACAGTTGCGACAGCGGAACCAAGATCAGGTTCTTGGTCGGGTCTGCCGCTTCCAGCGGCGCGGCGGCTTCGATGGCGACGGTTTCGGTTTTGAGTACGGCGTTCATGGTGATAACTCCTTGCGGTTAGGGATGCAGCAGCGAGAGAAGCGGCAAGGGCTGCTGCCTGCCCCTGCCGCGTGGGGATTCAGGCTTTCAACTGGCGCAGGCCATCGGCCAGCAGCCACAGGGAGCGGTTCAGGCGCACGTTTTGGTCAATGCCTTGAACGGGGCGGGTTTGCTGGCGGCGTCCGTTGGCGCTTCGCCCGGACAGTCCGCCCTTGGTCAAGTTCTCCTGCGTGCGGTTGAACACACTCCACAGGTCGCGGCGGTCGTCGTCATGGCGGCGCGGCATCAGGATTTGCGATTCCGTGATGGGCGCGGGCTTGTTCTCGTCGTACTTCAACGCCAGCGCAGCGCGGGCGAACACTTCCGATTCCCCTGCGTCCAGCGTGATAGCGCGCATGGCATCGCGGGATTCCTGCGCCCGGTCGAAGCCGTGCAGGACTTCGTATGCGCCTTCGATCACCTGTCCAGCCACGTCGCCTTTGTGAGGCACGCGCACGTCGGCCACGGTATCGCCGCAGACAAGGCCATTGCTGCAAACGAAACGAAACATCCCGGCCAGCATCTGATAGCTGCTGGTGCCGTCATGGGAGTTCAGTAGGATGATTTCGTTGGCCTCGCGGCCGTTGATCTGGCTGGCGTGGCGCAGCCGGATCATGTGCTTGGTGTAGTCGCGGCGGTCGTCGTGGCGCACGCGGGTTTGCGTCACCATGAAAGGCTCGAAACCTTCCCCGCGCAGTTCTTGCAGCACGGTCGCGGTGGGGATGTAGCTGTATCGCTCGGAGCGGCTTTCGTGCGGGGCGTCCGCGAAGATGGACGGGGCCACGGCCCGGATTTGGTCGTCGGACAAGGGACGTTCCGAACGCAGCACCGGGGAACGGGAAGCGAAGCGGGATGCGAGTTGCATGGCATTTCTCCTGACAAAGAAAAAAGGGTTTGCTGTTCACACCGCACACCGGATTCCTAGATTCGGAAGCCCAGCCTTTCGGCTGTTCGGTGCGGTCGGCACGAGGAACCCGGTTGGCCCTGTTGCCACCGTCTTTCCTGAGTTCATCGCCCGCGACGGTCAGGAG
>NZ_JASCOR010000220.1 GCF_029959445.1 Stenotrophomonas sp. PS02298
CGCACATGCAACAGCAACAGCATTAGCAACAGCAACATCAACAGCAACAGCAACAGCAACCGCAACCGCAACCGCAACCGCAACCGCAACCGCAACCGCAACCGACATGATCCAGGCTATCCATCCCCGAGGTACCCGATGAGCAACACCCGCAGACATTTCCTCGGCAGCGCCGCCGGCCTGGCCGCACTCGGCGCCGTCGGCCCCGCCCTGCTTGGCAGCTCGGCGCCCGCACAGGCAGCCATGGGCAAGGGGCCGGATGCGCTCAACGAGCGCACCGACGGCACCTACGTCACGGTTGAATTGGCCAAGCCGGCATGGACCCTGGGCCTGGTGCAATCACGCGTGCACAGCTTCGATGCCAGGGAATGGAAAGCCGGCGGCAAACGCAACCTCGCGCATATGCTCGAGCTCATCGACAAGGCGCATTACCATGCCAAACCCGACCTGCTGCAGTTCCATGAGTTCCCGCTCAGCGGCTGGCGCAAGTGGACGCGCGATGAAATCCTCAAGTTCGCCATCACCATTCCCGGCGAAGAAACCGAAGCCATCGCTCAAAAGGCGCGCCAGTACGGCACCTGGATCGTGTTCGGCGCCTACGCCACCGATCCGGATTGGCCGGGCCACGTCTTGTCGATCACCACGATCATGAACGACAAGGGCGAGATCGTGGACAAGCACTGGAAGGCACGCAACCTCAAAGGCGCGTTCCCGGACTTCGAACTGTTCACCACCACCACCTATGACGTGCTCGATCGCTACGTGGAAATGTATGGCCGTGATGCGGTGGTGCCGGTGACGCGCACGCCGCTGGGCAATATCTGCACCAGCTCCACCCAGCGTGAGCCGGAGCTGTTCCGGGCGATGGCGTTCAAGGGTGCCGAGGTGTTCCTGCGTACTGCCTCGGGTGGTTTCTCGGACATGGATATCGCCGCCTGCGCAATGTACAACGGCGTCTATTCGTCCATCGTCAACAACTCGATCTCGCCGGACAACGGCCCCTACTTCGACGACCCGGGTTCAGGCGGTACCGCCCTGTATGACCCCAGCGGCAAGATCGTCGCCGAGGCACAGAGCAAGGAGGAGACCCTGGTACTGGGCCGCGTGCCGATCGCCGAGCTGCGCGCGCGCAAGCGCCAACCTGTCGTGCACATGGATCTGTTCCGCGACGTCTACGACACCTACCAGAATGCCTATCCGCCCAACCTGTGGTCGGAGTACCTGCCCACTTCGCTGGAAGACGCGGCGCGCTACATCCGCGGCAAGTCGCGCTGGAAGTAAATTGAACCGACAACGGCGCCGCTAGGCGCCGTTGCTCCATCCGGCGCCACTGCGGATTCCAGCCGATCGAACCCAAGCGACTTCAAACCGCAGCGCGCGGTTCTGCCCACAGCTACTCCAACTCACAAGCAGGTGACGCTGCTCAGGGCAAGCTGAGTGTCCGTCCTGCGACAACGGACTCGTCAATGCCAACCGTCTTCCATCTCGGCCTGCTGCTGTGCTGGGCGGTGGTGCTTGGCTATTGGGCCATCACCGCACTGCGCGCCAAGCCGGTGACCCGCAGCGAATCGCGTGCCAGGCAGTTCCTGGCGTACTGGCTGCCGTTGATCATCGCGATACTGCTGCTGGGCCCGGGCCATTGGTTCGGCCACAGTTGGCTGCGTGAGCAGTTCGTTCCGCATTCATTGCCGATCTACACGTTGGGTCTGCTGCTGTGTGCGGCCGGTGCAGCACTCGCGTTGTGGTCGCGCTGGCAGCTGGGCCGCAACTGGAGCGGCAACGTGCAGATCAAACAGGCGCACGAGCTGATCAGCAGCGGCCCGTATGCGCATGTGCGCAACCCCATCTACAGCGGCTTCCTGCTGATGTTCAGCGGCACCGCCTTGATGGTTGGCGATTGGCGCGGGGTGATCGCCGTGGCAATCGTGTTCGCCTCGTTCTGGGTCAAGCTGCGCCAGGAAGAACGCTTCCTGGCGGCCCACTTCGGGCCCGCCTACAGCGCCTATGCGGCGCGTACCAAACGCTTGATTCCCGGTCTGCTATAGCACCTCAAGGGCTGCGCTCCGGGTCATCCTCACCGCCGCGCCCTGCGCCGTAACCCAACCCGGCGCCCATGCCCATGCCGGCGCCCATGCCGCCCATGCCGCCACCACCGGCACCGCCTTTGCCACCACCCGCGCCGTCCTTGTCGGCGCCTTTGCCCGCGCCCTTGTTGCCGCCACCGCTGCCCGCCGGACGCAAGGGCCCTTGCCGGGGAATGGCGACGGCAGCCGGTATCACTTCCAGGTCCAGCACGCTGCGGACGAAGTCGCGCAGTGACACCACCAGCTCGGCGGTATGGATCGGTCGGCCCTCGACCATATCGGTGGCAGCGCGCGCGGCCAGCCGCACCTGCTCCTCGGTGCCCAGCAGGATCACATCCGACAGCGCCGCCTCCACCGCGTCGCGGATACGACGCGCCCGGTCACCCGCCTCGCCCGGATCCGCGCTCGGCAACAGCAGGGCACCATCGGCGGTCGTAGCGGTCTGTCCCTGCGCCAGTTCGGCCGCACGTCGGCGTAGATCGCGCAGGTGGCTGGGGTCAACGCTGAGATCGCCTGTAAAGGAACCACCCAAGGTTTTGTAGGCGGCAATCAAGGTCTTCAGCCGCTCGTTGATCTGCCGGTTGGCCGCCTCACGTTTCTGCTGCACCGCCTGCATCACCAGCAGGCGGATGCCCACGCCGATCAGGGTGATGATCGCCAGGCCCACCAGCGTCGACAGCAGGCCCTGCCAGGAACTGAAATCCAGACCACGCATCCGCGCACCCGTTGCTGCAGGCGCACATGCGCGCCGGGACCTGCATCGTACCGGCAGCATGCCAATCCCCACCAACGGCACAGCCACTGCGGCGGGCGGACGCGGTATCGTGTCGCCCTCTTCTTGTCCTAGAACCCGCCGATGCCCAGCACTTCTTCCGCCCCGGCCAGCGCCCCCTCACACAAGCTGGAACGCGCGCTCAAACCGCGCCAGCTGATCATGATGGGGCTGGGCAGTGCCATCGGCGCCGGCCTGTTCCTGGGCTCGGGCGTGGGCATCCAGGCCGCCGGGCCGGCAGTGCTGATCTCCTACCTGGTGGCCGGCACCCTGGTCATCATCATGATGCACGCCATGGGCGAGATGGCGGCCGCGCGGCCGGCCAGCGGCGCGTTCTCGGTGTACGCGGCCGATGCCCTGGGTGCCACCGCCGGGGCCACCGTGGGCTGGCTGTGGTGGGCGCAGCTGGTGGTGGTGATCGCGGCCGAATCGGTCGGCGCGGCCGGCCTGCTCAATACGGTCTGGCCACAGTTGTCGGTACCGATGACCTCGTTGGCTTTCATGCTGGTATTCACTGCCATCAACCTGCTGGGCGTGCGCAATTTCGGCGAATTCGAGTTCTGGTTCGCCATCCTCAAGGTCGGCGCCATCATCGCCTTCATCCTGGTCGGCATTGCCCTGCTGCTGGGCCTGCTGCCGAACGTGCCCTCACCCGGCCTGGCCAACATCACCGGCCATGGCGGCTTCATGCCCAAGGGCCTGGCCGGCATCGGCGCGGCCCTGCTGGTGGTGATCTTCGCCTTCGGCGGCACCGAAATCGTGGCCGTGGCCGCGGCTGAAACCCAGGACCCCGAGCGCAGCCTGGCCCGCGCCATCCGTACCGTGGCCTGGCGCATCCTGGTGTTCTACATCGGTTCGATCGGCGTGATCATCGCGGTGGTGCCGTGGAACAGCGAGACCCTGAAATCGCCGTTTGCCGCGGTGCTGCAGGTCGCCAACATCCCCGGGGCCGCCACGGCGATCACCCTGATCGCGGTGATCGCCCTGCTCTCTGCGCTGAACGCCAATCTGTACGGCGCCTCGCGGATGATCTATTCGCTGGCCGAACGGGCCGAAGCGCCGCGCTGGCTGGGCCTGACCAATACCCGCCAGGTGCCGGTAGTGGCCGTTCTGGCCAGCGTGCTGTTCGGCTTCGTCGCCACCGTGCTGGAGCTGATCTACCCGAACAAGGTGTTGCCGGTGCTGCTCAACGTGGTCGGCTCCACCTGCCTGCTGGTGTGGACCATCACCCTGGTATCGCAGCTGATCCTGCGCCGTCGGGCCGACCGCCTGGGTACGCCACTGCCGTTCCGCATGGCCGGTTTCCCCTACCTGACGGTGCTGGCACTGGCGATCCTGGCGCTGATTTTCGCGCTGTTGCTGGCCACCCCGGAAACCCGCCTGCAGTTCCTGTCGATGGCCGCCTTCACCGCTTTCATCGCGCTGTGCAGCGGCCTGGCAAGGAAGTCGCAGCGCGGCTGACCATGCCAGAACAGGCTGTTCGCCCGCCTACGACCATGGCGGGCTTGTTTTAACGCGAAACTAACGGCAGGCTGCGCCCATCCGAGGCCAGTCATGCCCACTCCAGACCCCCGCGTAGACGACTACATTGCCAATGCCGCCGCTTTCGCGCAGCCGATCCTGCACGAGATCCGCCTGCGTGTGCACAGCGGCTGCACCACGGCTGAGGAAGCCATCAAGTGGGGCATGCCGGCGTTCCTGTACAAGGGCAAGCTGCTGTGTGGCATGGCCGCGTTCAAGGCGCACGCCACGCTGGGCTTCTGGCAACGCGAGGCCGGCAGCGGCGATGACTCGGCCATGGGCCAATACGGCCGCCTGCAGTCGCTTGGCGACCTGCCCGGCAAACGCGAATTCACAAGCCAGCTACGGGCCGCCATGCAACGTATCGATGCAGGCGTAACCCGCCCCAAAGCGGCCCCGCGCGCGCCCTTGCCGATGCCCCCGGCCTTCGCCGAGGCGCTGGCTGGTGCAGCCGTCGCCAAGGCGCACTTTGACGGTTTCAGCCCCGGCTACCAACGCGACTATCTGGAATGGATAGGTGAAGCCAAACGCGACAGTACCCGCCAGCAGCGGATCGCCCAGGCCATCGAGTGGTTATCCGATGGCAAGCACCGCGGTTGGAAACATGAGAAGCATTGACGTGGACCGCGCCAGCGATTCCACTTGCCGCAAACATCCCCCCATCAGTCCTGTTGCTACGCCATGATCGACCTAGAAGACCTCATCCAGCGCTCCATCGACCCTGAATCCGTCAGGCTGGAAGGCACCCTGACAAATCCGCCGTCGTTCGGCGTATATGCCATCGAGAACATCGACGACGGCAGCACCCATTACCGCTTTGGCAACCACCCGGTGCGCAAGCAGGAACTGGAGGACAAGTTCGGCAGCGCCGAGCTGGAGTACCTGTTCCTCAGCCGCGAAGACGCCGCTGCATTGACCGCGGCCCTGAATCGCCCCGAAGCGGACTGAGCAGGCCGAGGTAGCGCCGAGCCATGCTCGACTGGCGCGTTACCCTGTAGTGCCGAGCCATGCTCGGCTGAGGCTTTACCGGAACGCCCCTTGCCGAGCATGGCTGGGC
>NZ_JASCOR010000221.1 GCF_029959445.1 Stenotrophomonas sp. PS02298
TGAGCAGCGGGGTTCTTAGATAAAACCCTGACGATGACCTACTCTCGCACAGCTTAG
Source organism: Stenotrophomonas sp. PS02298 (assembly GCF_029959445.1). GTDB lineage: Bacteria > Pseudomonadota > Gammaproteobacteria > Xanthomonadales > Xanthomonadaceae > Stenotrophomonas. The sequence goes on from NZ_JASCOR010000221.1 coordinate 58, forward strand.
GCTGCACTACCATCGGCGCGGCTACGTTTCACTTCCGAGTTCGGGATGGGATCGGGTGGTTCCATAGCGCTAATTTCATCAGGGAGACGGTTGGAGCGTCGCCATCCAAAGTACGGATTTAGGCGCCTGCCTCTCATGGATCTTGTGACGTAGCGTGCACTTGGTATCTATCGACATGTCATGTCGGCCAAGGCAACTTGAGGTTATATGGTCAAGCCACACGGATCATTAGTATCAGTTAGCTCAATGCATTGCTGCACTTACACACCTGACCTATCAACCACATAGTCTATATGGTTCCTTTAGGGGGCTTGTGCCCCGGGAAGTCTCATCTTGAGGCGCGCTTCCCGCTTAGATGCTTTCAGCGGTTATCGCTTCCGAACATAGCTACCCGGCAATGCCACTGGCGTGACAACCGGAACACCAGAGGTTCGTCCACTCCGGTCCTCTCGTACTAGGAGCAGCCCCTCTCAAACTTCCAACGCCCATGGCAGATAGGGACCGAACTGTCTCACGACGTTCTGAACCCAGCTCGCGTACCACTTTAAATGGCGAACAGCCATACCCTTGGGACCGACTACAGCCCCAGGATGTGATGAGCCGACATCGAGGTGCCAAACACCGCCGTCGATATGAACTCTTGGGCGGTATCAGCCTGTTATCCCCGGAGTACCTTTTATCCGTTGAGCGATGGCCCTTCCATACAGAACCACCGGATCACTAAGTCCTAGTTTCCTACCTGCTTGATCCGTCGATCTTGCAGTCAAGCACGCTTATGCCTTTGCACACAGTGCGCGATGTCCGACCGCGCTGAGCGTACCTTCGAGCTCCTCCGTTACTCTTTAGGAGGAGACCGCCCCAGTCAAACTACCCACCATACACGGTCCCCGATCCAGATAATGGACCTAGGTTAGAACGTCAAGCACGACAGGGTGGTATTTCAAGGATGGCTCCACTGCAGCTAGCGCCACAGTTTCATAGCCTCCCACCTATCCTACACAGACGAACTCAACGTTCAGTGTAAAGCTATAGTAAAGGTTCACGGGGTCTTTCCGTCTTGCCACGGGAACGCTGCATCTTCACAGCGATTTCAATTTCACTGAGTCTCGGGTGGAGACAGCGCCGCTGTCGTTACGCCATTCGTGCAGGTCGGAACTTACCCGACAAGGAATTTCGCTACCTTAGGACCGTTATAGTTACGGCCGCCGTTTACTGGGGCTTCGATCAAGAGCTTCGCCTTGCGGCTGACCCCATCAATTAACCTTCCAGCACCGGGCAGGCGTCACACCCTATACGTCCACTTTCGTGTTTGCAGAGTGCTGTGTTTTTGATAAACAGTCGCAGCGGCCTGGTTACTGCGACCCTCTTCAGCTATAGCTCGCATGAGCCACCAAAAAGGGTGCACCTTCTCCCGAAGTTACGGTGCCATGTTGCCTAGTTCCTTCACCCGAGTTCTCTCAAGCGCCTGAGAATTCTCATCCTACCCACCTGTGTCGGTTTACGGTACGGTCTGCGTAAGCTGAAGCTTAGGAGCTTTTCCTGGAAGCGTGGTATCAGTGACTTCGCCTTAAAGGCTCGTCTCGGTGCTCGGTCTTAAAGGATCCCGGATTTGCCAAAGATCCAAACCTACCGCCTTTCCCCAGGACAACCAACGCCTGGTACACCTAACCTTCTCCGTCCCTCCATCGCACTTACGCGAGGTGCAGGAATATTAACCTGCTTCCCATCGACTACGCATTTCTGCCTCGCCTTAGGGGCCGACTCACCCTGCGCCGATTAACGTTGCGCAAGGAAACCTTGGGCTTTCGGCGTGCGGGTTTTTCACCCGCATTATCGTTACTCATGTCAGCATTCGCACTTCCGATACCTCCAGCAAGCTTCTCAACTCACCTTCACAGGCTTACGGAACGCTCCTCTACCGCGCATAACAAAGTTATGCACTCCAAGCTTCGGTTTACTGCTTAGCCCCGTTAAATCTTCCCCGCAGACCGACTCGACCAGTGAGCTATTACGCTTTCTTTAAAGGGTGGCTGCTTCTAAGCCAACCTCCTGGCTGTCTGTGCCTTTCCACATGGTTTTCCACTTAGCAGTAAATTTGGGACCTTAGCTGTGGATCTGGGTTGTTTCCCTTTTCACGACGGACGTTAGCACCCGCCGTGTGTCTCCCATACAGTCCGTCTCGGTATTCGGAGTTTGCAATGGTTTGGTAAGTCGCGATGACCCCCTAGCCATAACAGTGCTCTACCCCCGAGAGGATACATATGAGGCGCTACCTAAATAGCTTTCGAGGAGAACCAGCTATCTCCGGGTTCGATTAGCTTTTCACTCCTAATCACACCTCATCCCCTACCTTTGCAACGGGAGTGGGTTCGGGCCTCCAGTGCGTGTTACCGCACCTTCACCCTGGGCATGACTAGATCACCCGGTTTCGGGTCTACTGCCCGCGACTATGCGCCCTTATCAGACTCGGTTTCCCTTCGCCTCCCCTATACGGTTAAGCTTGCCACGAACAGTAAGTCGCTGACCCATTATACAAAAGGTACGCAGTCACTCTTGCGAGCTCCTACTGCTTGTACGCACACGGTTTCAGGATCTATTTCACTCCCCTCTCCGGGGTTCTTTTCGCCTTTCCCTCACGGTACTGGTTCACTATCGGTCGGTCAGTAGTATTTAGCCTTGGAGGATGGTCCCCCCATATTCAGACAGGGTTTCACGTGCCCCGCCCTACTCGTCTTCACTGGAATGGCCCTTTTAAATACAGGGCTATCACCTTCTATGGCCGGCTTTTCCAAACCGTTTTTCTAGAACCATACCAGCTTAAGGGCTGTTCCCCGTTCGCTCGTCGCTACTCAGGGAATCTCGGTTGATTTCTTTTCCTCTGGTTACTTAGATATTTCAGTTCACCAGGTTCGCTTCCAGCAGCTATGTATTCACTGCAGGATACCGCCGGAGCGGTGGGTTTCCCCATTCGGACATTACCGGATCAAAGCTTGTTGCCAGCTCCCCGATACTTTTCGCAGGCTGCCACGTCCTTCATCGCCTCTGACCGCCAAGGCATCCACCGTGTGCGCTTATTCGCTTGACCATATAACCGCAAGTTGCCTTGGGTTATACATTTGATCCAGGGGTACAAAGCCCGGATACGAATATAACGACTCAATTAATAAGAAGACATTTAAGTCTTCCGCCTTAGCCTCACGACACGTCAAGATAGATAATCTCAAACGCTCGCTACGTCACAAGTTTTAAAAGAACAGATATCAGCCACAGTGCTGATGTCTATAAATTCTTAGTATGCGGTACATTCAGAGTGGTGGGTCTGGGTAGACTCGAACTACCGACCTCACCCTTATCAGGGGTGCGCTCTAACCACCTGAGCTACAGACCCAATGTTCTGTCATAACTCAACATGGTGGAGCCTGTCGGGATCGAACCGACGACCCCCTGCTTGCAAAGCAGGTGCTCTCCCAGCTGAGCTAAGGCCCCGTATTGGGACTTTTCCAAGCCAACCCTGTTGGCTATGGAACTCTGAATGCAGGTTTCTTGTGGGGACGCCTGACAGGCGATGCTGCCTTGCTCAAAAGGAGGTGATCCAGCCGCACCTTCCGATACGGCTACCTTGTTACGACTTCACCCCAGTCATCGGCCACACCGTGGCAAGCGCCCTCCCGAAGGTTAAGCTACCTGCTTCTGGTGCAACAAACTCCCATGGTGTGACGGGCGGTGTGTACAAGGCCCGGGAACGTATTCACCGCAGCAATGCTGATCTGCGATTACTAGCGATTCCGACTTCATGGAGTCGAGTTGCAGACTCCAATCCGGACTGAGATAGGGTTTCTGGGATTGGCTTACCGTCGCCGGCTTGCAGCCCTCTGTCCCCACCATTGTAGTACGTGTGTAGCCCTGGCCGTAAGGGCCATGATGACTTGACGTCATCCCCACCTTCCTCCGGTTTGTCACCGGCGGTCTCCTTAGAGTTCCCACCATTACGTGCTGGCAACTAAGGACAAGGGTTGCGCTCGTTGCGGGACTTAACCCAACATCTCACGACACGAGCTGACGACAGCCATGCAGCACCTGTGTTCGCGTTCCCGAAGGCACCAATCCATCTCTGGAAAGTTCGCGACATGTCAAGGCCAGGTAAGGTTCTTCGCGTTGCATCGAATTAAACCACATACTCCACCGCTTGTGCGGGCCCCCGTCAATTCCTTTGAGTTTCAGTCTTGCGACCGTACTCCCCAGGCGGCGAACTTAACGCGTTAGCTTCGATACTGCGTGCCAAATTGCACCCAACATCCAGTTCGCATCGTTTAGGGCGTGGACTACCAGGGTATCTAATCCTGTTTGCTCCCCACGCTTTCGTGCCTCAGTGTCAGTGTTGGCCCAGACAGTCGCCTTCGCCACGGATGTTCCTCCTGATCTCTACGCATTTCACTGCTACACCAGGAATTCCACTATCCTCTGCCACACTCTAGTCGCCCAGTTTCCATCGCAATTCCCAGGTTGAGCCCAGGGCTTTCACGACAGACTTAAACAACCACCTACGCACGCTTTACGCCCAGTAATTCCGAGTAACGCTTGCACCCTTCGTATTACCGCGGCTGCTGGCACGAAGTTAGCCGGTGCTTATTCTTTGGGTACCGTCAGAACAACCGGGTATTAACCAGCTGCTTTTCTTTCCCAACAAAAGGGCTTTACAACCCGAAGGCCTTCTTCACCCACGCGGTATGGCTGGATCAGGCTTGCGCCCATTGTCCAATATTCCCCACTGCTGCCTCCCGTAGGAGTCTGGACCGTGTCTCAGTTCCAGTGTGGCTGATCATCCTCTCAGACCAGCTACCGATCGTCGCCTTGGTGGGCTCTTACCCCGCCAACTAGCTAATCGGGCATCGGCTCATTCATTCGCGCCAGGCCCGAAGGTCCCCGGCTTTCACCCGTAGGTCGTATGCGGTATTAGCGTAAGTTTCCCTACGTTATCCCCCACGAAAGAGTAGATTCCGATGCATTCCTCACCCGTCCGCCACTCGCCACCCAGAGAGCAAGCTCTCCTGTGCTGCCGTTCGACTTGCATGTGTTAGGCCTACCGCCAGCGTTCACTCTGAGCCAGGATCAAACTCTTCACTTAAAATTACATGTCCGAAGACAAATACTTTAGCTGCAGAAGTTCAACCACTGGCAACGTTTCGCTTGCATTAAAACAATTGAATCATTGCTTGATTAAACGTCTGCAAGATGGACAGTCATCCATTCCTGCAGGCGTCCTCACAAGATACCTGCGCATACTTTCAAAGAACTTCGAATCAGGCCTCAGCGCCTTCTTCGTAGGCTGCGACGTTTCCG
>NZ_JASCOR010000222.1 GCF_029959445.1 Stenotrophomonas sp. PS02298
GTACTCGACAATCTGCCGAACCGCCTCGATCTTGAACTCATCCGTGTAACGCTTCGTACTCATAACCACCTCCGCGTAAGCCATAGTTTATGGCTGCGAGGTGTCTACGAAATCCTGGGCGATTCATTTGCGCTTGATTGCTGCGTTAGCACAGCATGATTACGGAATGGCGAAGGCTGTATGCCTGCCATCGAACGTGACGCATTGCTGCCAGCATTCGCATCCTCTCGGTTATGCTACGGCACCCATTCCGGCAAGGACGTACCGTGACCATTGGCGAATACACGCAGGTTTATCGTGGCAAGAAAGTCGTTGACTTCAAGATGGGTGGCTCGGCCGTAGCCGGCGATGTCGCTTACCGCTTGATGCAGGAATACGACAGCGACGAGAGCCAGGAAGAACTGCTGGCCAACTTCTTCGAGCAGGTTGATCCAAAGTCGATTGAAGTGCTGGTCATCGGTGCATGGGATGAAGCTTCCAGTGACGGCCCGCAGGGCCTGATCGATGGGCTGATTGCGCGCCGTGCCGAGCTGGGCAACCTGAAGGCGCTGTTCGTGGGCGACATGACCTACGAAGACTGCGAGATGTCGTGGATCAACCAGATCTCCTACAACCCGCTGCTGGAGGCCTTCCCGGGCCTGGAGTCGCTGCGTATCCGTGGCACCTCTGAACTTGAGCTGCAGCCCTTCACGCATGCGTCGCTGCAGGAACTGGCGATCGAGAGCGGTGGCCTGCCGAACGAGATCGTCATTGCCATCGCCAACTCCACGCTGCCGGCCCTGCGCCATCTTGAGCTGTGGCTTGGCGATGACGGTTATGGCTTTGATGGCGATGTGGCTGTCTACCAGCGCCTGTTGTTGGCGATCGGGCCGGAGCGCCTGCAGTACCTGGGCCTGCGCAACGCCATGATCAGCGACGAGCTGGCGGTGTGGCTGGCCGGTGAGCCGTGGCTGGGCACGTTGCAGACGCTGGACCTGTCGCTGGGCACCATCGGCGATGTCGGCGCGCAGGCGCTGTGCGAGAGCCCGAACCTGGGCAGCCTGCAGCGCATCGACCTGAGCCACCACTACATTTCCGAGGCCTGGCAGCAGAAGCTGCAAGCGCTGCCGTGCACGGTGGTGCTGGACGATCCGGAAGAAGAAGACGACGGCGACCGCTACGTGGCGGTGTCCGAGTAAGGCGAAGATGGCCAATTGGCTGTTGATCGGCCCGCGCGGCAGCCGCCGTATCGGGTGGTTGCAGCGTGCCCTGCACGATCAGGGCGCGCCTGCCGCGCACGTGTTCGACTACGAAACCCTGCTCGCCGAGCCCGCGCGCCTGCTTGAAGCACTCGCGCAGGCGCCCGATGCCATCGTCAAGCTGGAGTCACCCGGCGAAGCGCCTGCGCTGCATCAGGCCTTGGTGCTGCGTGGCTGGGAGTTGTCCGGCGCTGCTAGTGATGCGCCCTTGCCTGCCGCGCATGGCGAGCTGGTGCATCAGCAGTTCTGGTATGCGGGCTTTGCCGATGTGCTGGCGTCGCTCCCGGCGGGACCGCATTACCTCAATGCACCGGCCGATCTGGCCTGCATGTCGGACAAGCTTCGCTGCCAGCAGCTGCTGGCCGATGCGGGTGTGGCGGTGCCGCCGTTGTTCGGTGCGATCAGCGGCTACGAGGATATGTGCGTGCGGCTGCGCGATGCGGCCTGCGAGCGCGTCTTCATCAAGGCCCGCTACGGCTCGTCCGGCGCGGGCGTGCTGGCTTACGCGCGCAACCGCGATGGCCGCGAGGTGGCCTATGGTTCGGCGGAACTGGTGGAACAGGACGGGCGCTGGCGGGTGTTCAATTCGCTGCGGCAGCGCCGTTACGACCGGCACCGCGATATCGCGCGACTGGTGGACTTGTTGGCCGAGCAAGGCGCCTACATCGAACGCTGGATTCCCAAGCCCAGCGTGCCGGGCAGCGATGGCCGCCGCTATGACGTGCGCGTGGTCGCGCTGGATGGCCAGCCACGGCAGCGGGTGGCCCGGATGAGCGCGGGCGCGCTGACCAACCTGCACCTGGGCAATGCGCGCACGCAGCTGGAAGCACTGTTGGATGCCGACGCCATCAGCCACCTGCAAGCTGCCACGGTGAAGGCCGCGGCTGCATTCCCCGCCAGCCGTATGATCGGCTTCGACCTGATCGTGCGCGGCACGCGCAGCTGGGTGCTGGAAGCCAATGGCTTCGGCGACCTGCTGCTGGACCTGCGCCATGACGGGCGCACCACCTATGAAGACCAGGCGCTGTTGGTGCCTGCGCGTTCTGCCATCAACGAGTACGCCCATGCTTGAGACCCGCTTGCCCGACATGCACCGCATCGTCGGCAGCCATGACGTGGTGATGATCACCCTGGACGCGCTGCGCTTCGATGCGGCCCAGCGCTGCTTCGAGCGCGGCGAACTGCCGGTGCTTGCGCCGCACCTGCCTGCCGATGGTTGGGAGCTGCGGCATACGCCGGGCAGCTTCACCTATGCGGCGCACTCGGCGTTCTTTGCCGGCTTCCTGCCCACGCCTGCGCGGCCGGGCCCGCATCCGCGTCTGTTCGCGCTGGAGTTTGAAGGCAGCGAGACCATCGTGCCGGAGACTTTCGTGTTCTCCGGCCGTGCCGACATCGTCGGTGGCTTCCGTGACCAGGGCTATCGCAGCATCTGCATTGGCGGCGTCGGCTTCTTCAACCGTCGCAATGCGCTGGGCTCGCAGCTGCCGGGCCTGTTCGAGGAAAGCCACTGGCAGCCCGAGCTCGGCGTGACCGCGATCGACTCTACCGAGCGCCAGGTGGCACTGGCCTGCGAGCGCCTGCAGGCAGCGGGCGACCAACACTGCTTCCTCTTCATCAATGTCTCGGCCATCCACCAGCCGAACCGGCACTACCTGCCCGGCCGCGACGCCGATGGACTGGACAGCCACTGCGCCGCACTGCGCTACGTCGATGGCGAGTTGGCGGCGTTGTTCGCGGCCTTGCGTGCGCGTGGCCCGGCCTTCGTGATCATCTGTTCTGACCATGGCACCGCTTACGGCGAGGATGGCTTCCACGGCCACCGTCTCGCCCACGAGACGGTGATGAACGTCCCCTATGCGCATTTTGTGTTGAGCCCATGACCGCCCATCGTTTGTCAGAGCTGCTGCGGCTCGAGCCCTACCAGGCCTATTCGTACTCCTACCCACACAAGTCCGCGTACCGGCCGATCGCGCAGCCGCCGCTGCTTGCCGATGCCTGGGCGAGTGAGCCGCGTGATGCGTTGTTCCTGTACCTGCACGTGCCGTTCTGCAGCTACCGTTGTGGATTCTGCAATCTATTCGCAATGGCGCGGCCGGCGCCGGCGCAGGTGGAAGCCTATCTGGCGCAGATGGAGAAGCAGTTGCGGGTAACCGCCGACGCCTTGGGCGCGCACCGCTTCGTGCGCTTCGCGCTGGGCGGCGGCACGCCTACCTATCTGGATGCGCCGCAGCTGCAGCGGCTGTTCGACTTCGTGCAGCGCCACGCCAACATCGACCTGCATTCGATTCCTGCTGGCATCGAGGTGTCGCCGGAAACCGTGGACGCGGCGAAGATGAAGATCTGCCGCGACGCCGGCATCGACCGCGTCAGCATGGGCATCCAGAGCTTCAGCGATGCGGAAGTGCGCTCGCTGGTGCGGCCGCAGCAACGCGCGGTGGTCGAGGAAGCCATCGCGCAGATTCGTGCGGCGGGCATCCCAACCCTCAATCTGGATTTGATCTACGGCATCGCTGGGCAGACCGTGGCCAGCTTCCTGACCTCGATCGACAGCGCCCTCGCCTTCCAGCCGGAAGAGCTTTACCTCTATCCGCTGTACGTGCGCCCGCACACCGGGCTGGACCGCATCGGTGCGAAGGAAGGCGGCAAGCGCTCGTTCGTCATTCATCCCGAGTCGGTGGACAACCGCCTGGCCCTGTATGAAGCCGGCCGCGAGCGCCTGCTTGCCGCGGGCTATGAGCAGGTATCGATGCGCATGTTCCGCGCGGCCAACGCGCAGGACTCCGGCGGGCCCGCGTACTGCTGCCAGAACGACGGCATGGTCGGCATCGGCTGCGGTGCCCGTTCGTATACCAGCGGCCTGCACTACTCCAGCGAGTACGGCGTCAGCCGGCGCTCGGTGGCGGATATTCTTGCGCATTACCTGGAACGCGATGAGGCCTCGTTCGCCCGCATCGACTACGGCGTGCAGCTGGATGAGGACGAGCGCCGTCGCCGCTTCGTCATCCAGTCACTGTTGGCGCAGCCGGGGTTGGATCTTGCGCAATACCGTGAGCGCTTCGGCACGGAGTGCTTCGACGACCTGCCGCAGCTGGATGAGTTGTTCGAGCAGGGCTTGGCCACGCGCGAGGATGCGCTGGTCGCGTTGAATGACTCCGGGCTTGCCCGCGCCGACACCATCGGCCCGTGGTTGATCTCAGCCGGCGTGGCCGAGCGCATGCGCGACTATCAATTGGATTGAGCCGCGCATGCATCTTTCCATCCTCTATCGCGGCCGGCTGAGCAGTTGCAACTACGACTGCCCGTACTGCCCCTTCGCCAAGACCTACGACACCCGCGCCGCCCTGCGCCGCGACGCCGAGGACCTTGCACGCTTCGTCGACTGGGCAGAGCGGCAGACGATGGAGTTGTCGGTGCTGTTCACGCCGTGGGGCGAGGGATTGGTGCGCCGCCACTACCGCGATGCGATGGTGCAGCTGAGTCATATGCCGCATGTCCGCCGCGTGGTGATACAGACCAACCTGTGCATCGGCACGCGCTGGCTGGACGAGGTCAATCTCGACAGCTTCGCGCTGTGGTGCACCTACCACCCGGGGCAGGTAACCCGCGCCGCTTTCCTCGCCCGCTGCAATGAACTGGCGCGGCGCGGCGTGCGTTACACGGTTGGCATGGTGGCGATGCGTGAGCATCTGGAAGAGATCCAGCTGCTGCGTGAGGAGCTGCCGGACGAGGTGCCGATGTGGATCAACGCCTACGATGAGCGCCCTGCCGGTTATTACAGTGATGCCGAGATCCAGCAGCTGCAACGCGTGGACCCGCACTTCCTGTTCAACCTCGAACCCTCGGCCAGCCTGGGCGCTCCCTGCTTCACTGGCGAGAACGTGGTGTCAGTAGATGGCGATGGCAACGTCAAACGCTGCCACTTCGTCACAGAGCCGCTGGGAAATCTGTACGACGGCAGCTTTGCGGCCCAACTGAGACCGCGCGGCTGCCCGAACCAGCGTTGTGATTGCTACATCGGCTACGCGCACCGCAAGGATCTGCCGTTCCAGCGGGATTATCCGGCAGGGGTTCTTGAGCGGTTTCGGGGATAAGGCAAAACCGGGGTCAGAGTGGGGTTTCGAAACGAAACCCCACT
>NZ_JASCOR010000223.1 GCF_029959445.1 Stenotrophomonas sp. PS02298
CCCCGGCCCGCGCGGGCGGCGCCACTGCCGGAGGGGCGGCGGCCCGCGCCGGGCCCGCCACTACAGGGCCGCTGCTGATCAGATCAACGACTTGACCCGGTACAGCGCTTCCAGTGCTTGTTTCGGCGTCAGTTCGTCCGGATCAATTGCCTGCAGCGCATCCAGGGCCGCTGAATTCGGCGCGGCGAACAAACCAAACTGCTGCGGCGCATCCAGTGCCTGCGGCGCCATTGCCGCGCTCTGGGTCTCGCCACCACGTTGTTCCAGCTCCGCCAGACGACGGCGTGCCTGCGCGACCGTGGACTTGGGCAGGCCAGCCAAGGCCGCGACCTGCAGACCAAAGCTGCGATTGGCCGGGCCGTCTTTCACCGCATGCATGAACACCAGCGTGTCGCCGTGTTCGACCGCGTCCAGGTGCACGTTGGCGATGCCGCTGTTGCCACCTTCGTGGCTCTCATCGGCCAAGGCGGTCAGCTCGAAGTAGTGGGTGGCAAACAGCGTGTAGCAACGGTTTTGGTAGGCCAGATGGCGCGCGACCGCGTCAGCCAGGGCAAGGCCGTCGTAAGTCGAGGTGCCACGGCCGATCTCATCCATCAACACCAGCGAGTGCTCGGTGGCGTGGTGCAGGATGTAGCTGGTCTCGGCCATTTCCACCATGAAGGTGGACTGGCCCTTGGCCAGGTCGTCACCGGCGCCGATGCGGGTCAGGATGCGGTCGATCGGGCCGATCACCGCGCGGCTGGCCGGCACGAAGCTGCCGATATGGGCGAGCAGCACGATCAAAGCGTTCTGCCGCATATAGGTCGACTTACCGCCCATGTTCGGGCCGGTGATGACCAGCATGCGGCGGTCCGGGTGCAGGTCCAGGTCATTGGGCTCGAACGGCGTATCGCGGACGGCTTCCACCACCGGGTGGCGACCGCGTTCGATGCGCAGGCAGGCATCTTCCTGCAGTTCCGGCTGTGCCCAGTCCAGCGCCTGTGCGCGTTCGGCGAATGCAGCAAGTACGTCCAGTTCGCTCAAGGCGCCGGCACAGCGCTTCAGCGGTTCCAGATGCTGGCCGACGATGTCGAGCAGGCCTTCGTACAGCAGTTTTTCGCGGCTTAGCGAACGCTCGCGTGCCGACAGCACCTTGTCCTCGAAGTTCTTCAATTCCTCGGTGATGTAGCGCTCGGCATTGGTCAGGGTCTGGCGGCGGGTGTAATGCACCGGCGCCTTGTCGGACTGGCCCTTGCTGATTTCGATGTAATAGCCATGCACGCGGTTGTAGCCGACCTTCAAGGTGGCGATGCCACTGGCCTGACGCTCGCGTGCTTCCAGGTCGATCAGGAATTGGTCGGCGTGGGTGGACAGGCGGCGCAGTTCGTCGAGCTCGGCGTCGTAGCCTTCGGCGATCACGCCGCCGTCGGACAGCTTCAGCGGCGGCTGCTCGGCGATGGCGCTGGCCAGCAGCTGGGCGCTTTCATCGTGCGAGCCCAGCTCGGCGCGCAGCTGTTGCAGGCGCGGTGAATCCAGCGTGTCCAGCTGCGCGGTGATTGCGGGCAGCAGGGCGAGGCCATCGCGCAGGGTGGAGAAGTCGCGCGGGCGCGCCGAGCGCAACGCCATGCGGGTGAGGATGCGCTCGATGTCGCCGAGGGCGCGGAAGCTGTCGCGCAGGTCGGCGTCGGTACCGCGATCAATCAGCGTGGCAACTGCGTGGTGGCGTTGCTGCAGCACGTTGCGCAGGCGCAGCGGGCGGTGCAGCCAGCGCCGCAACAGGCGTCCGCCCATTGGCGAGGCGGTGCTGTCGAGCACGCCAAGCAAGGTATTGCGGGTGTCGCCGTCAACGCGCGTATCCAGTTCCAGATGCCGGCGGGTAGCGGCGTTCATCGCGATTGCTTCGCCGGCGTTCTCCATCGAAATGGAAGTCAGGTGCGGCAGGCGCTGTTTCTGGGTTTCCTCGACATAGCCGAGCAGGGCGCCGGCGGCGCCGGTGGCGCGCGGCTTGTCGTCGATGCCGAAGCCGCTGAGATCATGCAGCTTGAAGAAGTTCAGCAGATGGCGGCGGCCGCTGTCGGCATCGAACAGCCACGGCGCCCGGCGGCGCACGCCATTGCGATGACGCAGGAACTCCGGCCAGTTCTCTTCGTCGGGCACCAGCAGCTCGGCCGGCTCCAACCGGGCCAACTCGGCTTCCAGCGCATCGTCGGTATCGACTTCATTGACCAGGAAACGGCCTCCGGCCAGATCGGCCCAGGCCAGACCGTAGCCGGCCTTGCTGCGCGACAGCGCCATCAGCAAGGTATCGCGGCGCTCGTCCAGTAGGGCTTCGTCGGTGACGGTGCCGGGGGTGACCACGCGTACCACCTTGCGCTCTACCAGGCCCTTGGCCAGCGCCGGGTCGCCGATCTGCTCGCAGATCGCCACCGATTCTCCAACCGCCACCAGCCGCGCCAGGTAGCCCTCAAAGGCATGCACCGGCACGCCGGCCATCGGGATCGGCGCGCCGCCGGAGCTGCCACGCTGGGTCAGGGTGATGTCGAGCAGGCGCGCGGCCTTGCGCGCGTCGTCATAGAACAGTTCGTAGAAATCGCCCATCCGGAAGAACAGCAGCAGGTCCGGGTACTCGGACTTGGCCGCGAAGAACTGCTTCATCAACGGGGTGTGTTCGGGCTTTTTCTCGGTCACGCGGGGTCCACTTCAATTTGCCGGGCAAAGAGCTGCCACAAAGGCGACATTGTAGGGGCTGGGCCGGCGCAGCACGAACTGTGCGGCAGGTTCGGCTACCGGCGCTCGACCCTGCCGTCGCTGGCGCTGTCCAGCATCCGCTGGCGGAAGAACGGGTAAAGGGCTGCGCTGAACAGGATTGCCACTGTTGCGTAGGCCAGCAGCCTGGCATCCGCCCCGAGCAGGGCGTACAGGCAATAAGCAATCGCCGCGGCGGCGGTGAACAGGCAGGCGGCGCGCATCCAGCCTTGCTCGCCGCGCTCGAGCGTGCTGCAGATCAGCGCGCCGGCGGAGAACAGGTAGGGAATGATGGTCAGCAGTACTGCGATATTGGTGAGTTGATCGAACTGGCGGGCCAGGGTGGGCGAGGAGGTGACCAGCAGCAATGCGCTCATCAGTATCGCCACGATCATCAACCCGTTACCCGGCATGCCGTGCTTGTTGAGCTTGCAGAACACACGCGGGAACAAACCGTCCTCGGCTGCCGCCTTGGCCGATTGCCCGACCAGCAGCATCCAGCCGCCCAATGCGCCGGCCGACTTGAAGATCGCGCACAGCGCGATGACCAACACGCCCCACGGGCCAATCATCAGCTGTGCGACATCTGCAAACGGTGCGGAGGAATCGCGCAGCTGCGTCATCGGTACCATGCCCATGATCACCAACGAGCAGCTGATGTAGATGACCGCCGCCAGCGCCAGACCGAGCAGGGTGGCGAGTGGAATATTGCGCTTGGGGTTGTCGATGACATCGGCCGATACCGCGGCGCTTTCCACGCCCATGAAGGCCCACAGTGCAATGGATGCGCTGCGTGAGATGGCGGCGCTGTCTTCCATGCCGCTGACGTTCCAGCCGGCGCTGAATAATGCCGGGTCGAACCACCACCAGCCGAAGATGGCGATGCCCAGTATCGGGATCAATGCCAGCAGCAAGGTGCCGGTCTCCAGCGCGCCGATCCAGCGGGCGCCGCGCGCGTTGGCCAGGCTCAGCAGCCAGATCACCGCCAGGGTGAAGCCAAGGCGCGGATACACATCCTGCAGCCAGGGCCAGAGATGGCTCAGGTAGCCGGTCACCACCAGGGCGATGGCGACGTTGCCGATCCAGTTGCCGAACCAATAGGCGTAGTTGCTGACGAAGCCGATGTAGTTGCCGAAGGCATCGCGTGCATAGGCGTAAGGGCCGCCGGGTTGCGGATCGAGTTGTGACAGGCGGGCGAACACCAGCCCCAGCGCGATGGCGCCAGCGGTGGCGATCAGCCAGCCCACCGATGAGATGCTGCCGACGGTGGCCAGATTGGCCGGTAGCAGGAATACACCGGTACCGATCATGTTGCCGGCAACCAGCATGGTCGCCATGGTCAAGCCCATCTTCTTCGGTGTGGGTGAGCTCATGTCCAGGCCGGGTCGGAGGTGAAGTCGATGGTCAGCCAGAAGCGGCCAGAGCGTGAATCCAGCTGCGATGCGACTTCATCGCGCAGGCGGTCCACATCACCGATGCTGCCGAGCTGGGTATCGGGTCTTGTCAGGATATGGATCTCCACGAACTGCATGCGCCCGATCTTGGCGACGTGGCTGGTGAAGCCTTCGAACTGGTGCTTGGCGACGAACGCCTGCATCACCTGTTGCACGAGTTGGTCCAGTTCGCTTGGCGCTACCTGCAGGACTTCGCGTGCGGCTTTCCATGCCCCAAGCAGCGGTACCGGTAGCGTCGCCAAGGCGATACAGGCGAGCACCAAAGGGTCGAGGTAGGGAATCCAGTGCTCATGCGCACCACCGCGCAGTGCCAGAGCGATGGCGAATGACAGAACCACGGCAAGGCTCATCAATCCGGTCAGCAGCCAGGCGCGTGCGTCCAGGCGCAGCAAACCGGATTGCAGTCGCCGTGCGTGACGGCTGATCCACACCGCCATTGCCAGATCCACCACTGCCAGCAGGCCGGCCCAGAGCAGACCGGGTCCCAGGCGTGTTTCGTGGCCGCCGTCGCTGAAGCCGATCACTGCATTTGCCAACGCGTAGATGCAGGCCAGGCTGAGGATTGCACCGCCCAGCGCTTCGACCATGGGCTCCAGATGCCAGAAACCATATTGGAAGCGCGGGCTCTGTTCGCGGGCCATCAAGCGCAGCACTGCAAGTGCCACCAGTGTCAGTGCCACATCCACCAGGCTGTAGATGCCATCGAACAGGATCGCTTGTGAGCGGGCGAGCATGCCGCCAAAGAAGCCGATCGCAGCGACCATGACGGTCGCTGCGATGGAGAGTTTCAATACACGTTGTTCCTGGCGGGTGCTGGTCATCTGGTTGGTCGGCGGCCCGGTAGCCATGTAAGAGGAGCTGGGCTTTGAAAGCCCCTCTCCCGTTTACGGGAGAGGGGTTGGGGTGAGGGCGCTTTGAAAGCACGTGGAGCAGATTTTCAGTAGAGCGTATCCAAAACAGACGCAGAGCCAAAACAGATGCAGAGTCAAAGTCCTTAGCCAGAAGCTAAGAGTTAAAAGCCAAGAGCCAAGAGCCAAGAGCTAAGAGCTAAGAGCTAAGAGCTAAGAGCCAAGAGCCAAGAGCTAAGAGCCAAGAGCTAAGAGCCAAGAGCAAAGACCCAAGAGCCAAGAGCCAAGAG
>NZ_JASCOR010000224.1 GCF_029959445.1 Stenotrophomonas sp. PS02298
GCGCCAAAGGAAGGGGGCAAGAGCAGCCTCGCTTGTCTCCCTTCCTTTGGCGCAGCCAAGGGGAGGGCTGGGGAGGGGTGCCCTTGCGCGCTAAAGCTCCAAAGCCTTCAACCCGCTGCCAAGCCAGCAGCTCAGCCTTCCCCACCCACCGGCGCCCAATCCGCGCTGTACACCTGCCACTCCCCATCCTGCTCGCGCCAACCAGTAACCACTTCCTGCATCTGCCCACGCTCGGGCAGCAGCCCCTGGTTGCCACCCGTCAGCAGCACAGTGAAGCGCACCGTCGCAGTACCCCCCTCGCCCATCTCCACCCGCAACGGCCCGGTCTGCACACCCACCTTGGCATTGAGCAACAACTGCCCACGCAGCAGACGCTCCATCCCGGCGCGGTCCAGCCCTTCGTTGCCCACGAAGTCTTCGGACACCCCCTCCATGAAGCCACCGGGCTTGCCTTCCTCTACATTTTTTTGCATTGCAGCAAAACTTTCGCGTAGCCGCTGCTCCGGTGGTTCGCGGCCGCAAGCGGCCAGCAAAAGCATGATCACCGCACAAAGCATGCAGTTGAAGACTGATCGCATCATCTATCCCTTCGCCTTTTCAATTCGGAACGGTATGCTGGCAACAATAACGCCGGTGCCCGATGATCGGGCCTGACCACTAGATCATTCCATTTCCTGGAGGGGAAGATGACGCAAGAACGTCCTTGGCTGCAGAGCTACCCGGCTGGTGTGCCGGCTGAAATCGACGTCAACGAATTCCACTCCGTCGCCGATGTCTTCAATGCCTCGGTCGCCAAGTTCCGTGATCGCCCGGCTTACTCCAACTTCGGCAAGGTGCTGACCTATGGCGAAGCGGACGTACTGGTCACCCAGTTCGCCGCCTACCTGCTGGGCGAGCTGCAGCTGAAGAAGGGCGATCGCGTTGCGATCATGATGCCCAACTGCCTGCAGTACCCGATCGCCATCTTCGGCATCCTGCGCGCCGGCCTGACCGTGGTGAACGTCAACCCGCTGTACACCGCGCGCGAGCTCAAGCACCAGCTGGTCGATGCCGGCGTCTCCGTGCTGCTGGTGGTCGACAACTTCGGCGAGACCGTGCAGCAGGTCATCGCCGATACGCCGGTCAAGCAGGTCATCACCACCGGTCTGGGCGACATGCTCGGCTTCCCCAAGGGCGCCATCGTCAACTTCGTGCTGAAGTACGTGAAGAAGATGGTGCCGGATTACGACCTGCCCAAGGCCATCCGCTTCAAGGATGCGCTGAAGCTGGGCAAGCGCCACAGCATGCCGGTGGTCGAGGTAGACCACGAGGACATCGCCTTCCTGCAGTACACCGGTGGCACCACCGGCGTGGCCAAGGGCGCGATGCTGACCCACCGCAACCTGATCGCCAACATGCAGCAGGCCTCGGCCTGGATCAGCGCCTCGGGCGTCAAGCCGGGCGAGGAAGTAATCATCACCGCGCTGCCGCTGTACCACATCTTCGCGTTGACGGCGAACGGCCTGGTCTTCATGAAGCTCGGCGGCCTGAACTACCTGATCACCAACCCGCGTGACATGAAGGGCTTCGTCAAGGAGCTGAAGAACAACCGTTTCACTGCCATCACCGGCGTCAACACCTTGTTCAACGGCCTGCTCAATACCGAAGGCTTCGATCAGGTCGACTTCTCCAACCTCAAGGTTGCACTCGGCGGCGGCATGGCGGTGCAGCGCGCCGTGGCTGACAAGTGGAAGAAGGTTACCGGCGTCACCTTAGTTGAGGCCTACGGCCTGACCGAGACCTCACCGGCAGCCTGTATCAACCCGCTGGATCTGAAGGAATACAACGGTGCCATCGGCCTGCCGATCCCCTCCACCGAAGCCTGCGTCAAGAACGACGACGGCCAGATGGTGGCATTGGGCGAAGTGGGCGAGCTGTGCATCCGCGGGCCGCAGGTGATGAAGGGCTACTGGCATCGCCAGGACGAGACCGACAAGGTCATGGATGCCGACGGTTGGCTGCATACCGGCGACATGGCGCGCATGGACGAGAACGGCTTCTTCTATATCGTCGACCGCAAGAAGGACATGATCCTGGTGTCCGGCTTCAACGTCTACCCGAACGAAATCGAAGACGTGCTGGCGATGATGCCGGGCATCCTGGAAGTGGCTGCCGTTGGTGCACCCAACGAGAAGTCGGGCGAAGTGGTGAAGGTGGTCATCGTCAAGAAGGACCCCAACCTCACCGAGGAGCAGGTGAAGGAATTCGCCCGCGCCAACCTGACCGGCTACAAGCACCCGCGCATCGTCGAGTTCCGCAAGGAACTGCCCAAGACCAACGTCGGCAAGATCCTGCGCCGCGAGCTGCGTGACGCCAAGCCGGAAGCTTGATGCTTCAGACGTGAGCGTTGAAAGCCTCCCCGGAAACGGGGAGGTTTTTTTTTGCCCGTGATCTGAGCGAGGGCCAGCCCTGATCGCTTCTTGCAACGGCCTGCTGGTCAGCGAGGACTGGCATCCGCGGCCAAAGAGCTACTTTAAAGGCGCATGCCTTCGCGGGACTCGTCGTCACCGTTACCAGCAACGGGGACAGGCACGATTGCCGTAGCGCGCTCATCAGACCCGACAAGCGTCAGCGACATCGCCGCGATGGCGGTAACCGTCCCGCCCGCGTCGCCGCGCGAAATCCGATGCCCAGTACTGCGTGGCTGATCAACCACCTGCTGCTGTGGCAGCTCCACCACGGTCCCGCGCACGGCCACCCGATCGCCGGTGCGAAGCCGAGAGCCCATGCGCATGGTGAACTCAGCCTCGGCCGGCATGTTGATCGAGGTGTCATAGCCCTGATCCAGCACGAACACCCCATCGGAAGTGACCGGGTTGCCATCGCCCTCGTCCTGCAGGAACCAACCGATGGTGGGTGTGCCACGATCGCCTTCGCCCAGCGTCTCCTTGAGCTCCTGACCGATGTCGTCGCTATCCCCCATCAGGTTTCGCACCACGATGCCTTCGATCAGCACCTCACTCCCAAGCAGCGGGCTGCTCGTACCCTGCCCCTGCACCTGCCCGATCAGCTGACGTGCCGGGTCCATCGGCTCTACATGGAATTGGCTGCCAGGCAGCGGAAAACCGCAGCCGACCGCAGCCAATGCCATGCCGAGAATCGTGGGTTTGACCACTGCTGTCTTCCAACGCATGACGTCCGTGCACCCTGCTTTGTTGTAGGAGCGGCGTCAGCCGCGAAGCTCGTAGATTGTCAGATTACAAAATACCCGAACCAACCGCTTCCCCGGCTTCGCGGCTGATGCCGCTCCTACAAACACCAGCCGGCCAGCCATCCGGCGAACTGCTACCGCTTGTGGGAGCGGTGTGAACCGCGAAGCTCGTAGATGATCAGGCTGCGGAAATCCACAGCCGCGAAGCATCCCCCGCTTCGCGGCTTACGCCGCTCCCACAACAGCACTTGCTGTCAGGGCTCTGCGGTCTGCAAGCGGTAGCTGGTGTTGCTCCGGTACTCGACGCCGTTCAATGTGGTGCGCACTTCCACCGCATGCTCACCTTCGCTGAGCTTGGTCGGCAACGCCGCGCGCCACAAATGGCTGGACGGCACGGCTTCGGGCGAGCGGTCGTAGCCACGCAGCTCTTTGGCAAGATCGTCGGCAACGTTCTCCACCAACAAACGCGGATCGGCCTGCTTGACCTGCTTCATCGGCTGCCATTCGCCGCCGTCGACACGGAACTCCACCGGCAGACCTTCGTAGCCCATGAACACATTGGCGTAGATGCCCCAGGCCGGGTACGCACCCTGCCGCAGTACCTTCGGTGCATGCAGAGCGATCTGCTGGTCCGCAGGCGCGCGGGCAACCCGGTATTCGACGCTGTACTGGCCTTGCGGCCGCACATTGAGCAGGCCGTAGCCATTGGGCGTACCGTCGGCCATGGTGGTGTCGGGAATGCCTTGCGCGTCCTTAACTCCGGACCAGAACGCACCACAGGCCGCGCCAACATTGTATTCGTGCAGTGGCTTGGCACCGTTCCACCCCTGCGCGGCTCCCCAGAACACCTGACTCTGGTTGTGGGTGTGCCCGCTGACAATCAGCGGATGCGGCACCTGCTCCAGCAGTTTGAACAGACGGGCGCGGTCTTCGGCGCGGTAGACGTGGTCGAACAGCGGGATATGGAAGCCCAGCACCACCAGCTTGTCCTTGGGAATGGTGGGCAGATAGGCCTCGAGGAAGGCGAACTGATCCTCGCGCAGACCGCCGACATAGGCCGGCTTCTGACCGGGCTGGGCGATGATGTCATCCATGCCGATGAATACCATCGAGGCCTCTTCCCAGGCGTAGGTGTCCGGGCCGAGCTGGCGGTGGAAGCTGGCCAACGAATCAGCATCGCTGCTCGCACCAAGGTCCATGTCATGGTTACCTGGCACGTGCAGCCACGGCACACCCAGCGAGGTGACCGCCTTGGTCAACGCGGGGTAGAGGCTGGGGTCGTCATTGGTGATATCACCAAGGGTCATGCCCATGCGTGCCTGATGCTTGCCACGCAGCGGCTCGATGATGTCGCGCTCGAAGTAGCTGACGTCCAACGCGGTGCTGGTCTGGCTATCAGCCAGCAACAGCGCTTGGAAACTGCTGGGTGGGCTTTTCTCCAGCTTCAGCGCGAACGGCCGGCACTGCTGGTCGCCCTCGCCCGCCTGTGGCCGCCAGATGTCCGGCAGGCCATCGCCGCGCTTGACCGCGCTGTAACCGGCCGGTTTGATGATGAAGATGTTGGGCTGGTTGGAGACTGGCAGCTGGTAGCGGCCGTCCTTGCCGGTGCTGACGATATGTTCGCCGTCGGAAACACGGATGCCGGCCAGCGGCTTCTCACCTGCGTCCTGCTGGCCGTTGCCGTTGCTGTCGAGGAAGACCGCGCCGTCGACGCAGGAGGCACTGGCGGCAAATGGCGCGCAGGCCAGCAGCAGGGCGGTCAGCAGGGATGGGCGCATGGAGTCCTCGACGACATTGGGCAGGCGCCCATTATCGCCCTGGGATGCTGCAAAGGCATTGCTGCAGGTGGCGACAGAAACCTGTAGCGCCGAGCCGTGCTCGGCTAGGCCTTACCGGTGACGTTTGGCTTTCCCTGTAGAGCCGAGCCATGCTCGGCTGGGCCTTGCCGGTGACGTTTGGTTTTCCCTGTAGAGCCGAGCCATGCTCGGCTGGGCCTTGCCGGTGACGTTTGGTTTTCCCCGTAAAGCCCCTGCCGAGCATGGCTCGGCAC
>NZ_JASCOR010000225.1 GCF_029959445.1 Stenotrophomonas sp. PS02298
CCGGCCTCTGCCTCACGCAGGAAGCCAATGATCTGCTCTTCGGAAAAGCGCTTCTTCATGTCCAATCTCCGTCTCGTTGGGGATTGAACTCCAAATCGCCGCGCTACTCAAAATCGGGGGAACGTCGACACCTCCAAACTACGCCGATCCACCTGCGCCAAAACTTCGTTGAAACCAAACGCAGGCTCCCAACCCAACGCCCACCGGATAGTGGCATTGTCGTAAACCCGATCAATGACCGATGCAGCGGCCAACCACGCCGCTCATGCTCGGCAACCAACTCCGGGCAACGTAGACGCAGCACTTCAACGGCATCACGCCCCAACTGCTCAAGATCTTCGCGCTGAAACGGCGATGCCAATCCATGAGTCCTCTGATTGTGACTCAGTCGACATTGGCAGGCACTCTTTGGCATTCTGGTGCCGGTTTGATCGCTGACATTTCATTCAAGCCTACGTCGCTTCGCTGCGCGACGTGGTTCAAGCGTTGGGGCGCACATGAAGATCTACGTTCTCTTTGCGATTGCGCTGTTCCCGATCACGGCTGCCGCGGAGCTGCGATGCCCGGAGTTGCCGCCAGGTGCGCGAGTCCACTGGTCGGGCCACTACGGGCCGGGTGATGAGGTTGTGTGTCACGCCGTGGAGGCAGATGGCACTTCTGCATTCACGCTCTTTCGAGGCAACACGCCACCTCTGGTGGGCGTGGACCTGACCCGAGCGGAAGTCGGCATTGCCTTTGGGCAGCCCGTAAGGTGGTATGAGCAGGGTTCGGACCGTGACTACCAAGCAGAACTGTTCCTTGACGCAAACCCTCACAGCAGCATCCGAGTGTTCGTTCCAAGGAAGCCAGCCGGGACGTTCCTGGAGCGCGTCAAGCTTGTCGGCGCTCTCTCAAGATGGCCCAAAGCTACCCCCTAGAAACTCATTTGAGCCGAAGTCGCTTTGCGGCTCGAACTGAGTGTCTGTTGCGAGCGGATACTCCTGGTCGCAAGGCGTCATCCCACCTAGGAATAACTTGGCGATTCACCTTGAGTCGCCAAGGCAAGGGTCAATCCAGCTACAGCTTTCCTGGTCTGGTGGCTTGCTCGACGCTTTCCTGCCGTAGTCGTAGTGCAGCGTCCTGCTGCAGCGGATCGTTATCATTGACGATTTCGGTAGTACTACGGACAGGACGTCATGAAGAGCGCATTGGTGATATTGCTGGGAATGGGGGTGGTGATGGCGGCAGCTGCGCAACTCAACGGCCCGCAGCGGTTGCGGGCTGCCCGCCAGGAAACATTCGAGCGGCTGCGGTTTCCGTCGCGCGATGGTGCTGCCTTCACCGGTGCTCAGGTGCAGGTGGTGAAACAGGTGTACGGACGGTTCGACGGTATGCAGCAACCGGGGCCGCGCTGGATGGCGCAGGCCTCAGACGATGCATTCTGGTACTGCGTGGGGCCCGGGCCAAGCTGGTATCTGGCCATTCCGATTTCAAGACGTAATGGCTTCCAATGGGATGTCGACTGGGTGGTACGGCCTTTGGACGAAGGCCGCATGCGAGCCGCGTTGAGCGGCGACACCGAAGCTCTACGGTTGGCCTTTGGCGAGCAGGCTGCACGGGGATGAGGGGGAATTGAGCACGAAGGGTGCGCAGTTCTTTGTGTAGACGGAAGTTTGAAGCGCTCCGGTTTGAAGCCGGCCATCATTCGGGGGCATGTCCGTTCCTGGCCGCAGGGAGTCATGCGGCCCATAGCGGACATTTGTGTCGTCGCCGAGCCTAGCGCTGGGTCTGGGTATACGCCGGCTTGTTGGCCGGACCCAGCCGCCCTAAGATCGAGCCGTTTCAAGGGAATAGCGTGCCATACGGCGCGTTTTGGATAAATCGTATGACCGAGTCCAGGGACCCGGCTATTGGATAGTTGGACCGCTAAGGATTGCTCAGTGAACTCTTTGGTCTCTGCTTTTCAGATTGAATTTTTCGTGGCAACGCTATGTGCACTTGTAATTCTTTACATGCAGGTTCGTGGCTATCGCAAGCACAGGAAGCAGTTCTTCGCTACCTTGGCAACCTCAACCGTATTTGCGGTAGCCGCTACCCTTATGAGGGCACTGCCATACTTCGTTCAAATGCCTGAAAGCCAATCGGTTATGGTGTACAGGCTATCTGTCCCGCTAGCTATTCTTGCCACTGCACTTGCCACATGGGGCAGCGTCCAACTCTTTCAGGCATTCGATGATAAATAGCACGCCAGCATCGCTGGTCTGGCATATCGTTCAAGGCAAAGCCGCTTCGCGGCGCGGGCTAAGTCAGGCGTTAGATGCGCTTGGGAGCAAATATGCATTGGAAAATTGCAGTCGCCACTTTGTTCCTCGCCGCTGGCTCCGCAGCGGCCACGACGCCGCCCATTAATCCGGCAGATCTCCTTGGCACCTGGCGGTGCGGTCCAACTGTCATGCAGGGACCAGGGTTCACTGTCACGGTAATCGATGAAACAACTAAGCTCCCGAACGGCACCTTCACTGGTCGCACCCGTAGCGTAATCTCCGCTCCGGGCAAGGCTCCTCTCACACTCCAAGATCGAAGTAGCGGCACATGGGAGCTGGTAGGTGACGTCGTGAGATCTCGGATTAATCATCTCGAGTTTCTCTCGTCATCAGATCCATCGGTCACAAAGGAGGCCGGCCAGAAAGCGCAAGACGAGCAGCTAGCCGAGAAGTCCGTCTATGAGTCTCGCATCCTTGAGTTCAACGGTACGCATTCGCGCTCCATTCCAGTCAACTCCATGTACAAAGAAGCGGCTGTCGAGTCCACATGCGAGCGCATCCAACAATTCATTCAAGCCGAACCCGCGTCACGGGTTGGCACAATCCAGGCGTTGGACACGGCATGAAAAAATACTCGGCCATTGGAAGGGTGCTTGTATTCCTTCTTGCAGCATTCGGGTCGACTTCATGCGTCGGTACGACAACGCCGAGTCAGGGATCGCCGCAAGAGCTGCTCGCCACCGTTTCGAAGTCAATCGTCCGTGACTATTGGACAAATGACTTTGGCAGGGAAAAGCGAAGTGGTGGCTACTCCGTAATTGTGCCTGTCGAGAGTGCGGAGAAGCTCCTTGAATCGATCCGGGGACAGGTGCCCTCTGGCTACGTCGCTTTTATTGGAACAACCAACAACCTCGATGACCCCAAGATCAATGGCGCTGAACTTGTCTTAGCGCCGGGTCAAGACCAGTTTGACATCGTCCGCCTGGCAGCTACGGATGCTGTCAACTATGGCAAGACCACCGATCAGATCATTGAGGAGCTGAGACGGTGGGACGCTCAGTTCGGGATTGATATCTGGCAAGCTGAGACCGACACCGTTCAACTCAAGCTCAAATCCATTCCAGTGGATCTTCCAAAATTCTCCCAACGGCTTTACGAATTCTGCCCAGATATTGTTGAGCAAGGGGTCGGTGACATTGAGTCACTTCAGGCGGCGGTCAAACAGGAAGGGGCGATCTTCCTTTGGTGGGACTAGTCGCGCTGCGCCTAACAGGTCATGCAAATCGAAGCCGCTTGGCGGCTGGGCCTTAGTGTCTGCTGTGAATGACTGCTTCTGGCCGCAGGGCGTCAAAGGGCCGGCCTAAGATCAAGATGTAACAAGGGCAAAGGCCACCGTAAGGGGCTTTAAAGTATCGACCACCCGCACGGGATTGTCTTCGTGGACGTAGTCTTCGCGCCAATCGGACAACAGGAGCGCCTGTGACCGATCAACGCCATTGACGAATCGCTTCATGCTCAGCACCAACCGAATGGTGCTGAGATATTGACAGTGGCGCAGGGGTTTTCACACAGCCTCGGCAAAAAAACGGGCGTTCGCATGTCTGTTGGCTTACGCACAGAGTAGTCACGAAGCCCGCCGTCGGCTCCGCCTGTACCTTGGCTTGTTGGCTCGCCGCAGCCGCCTTAAGATCGAGCTGCATCGGGGGGGCGGCGATATGGTGCACGGAGAATTAGCGTTATAACTGGACCCAAAAGGTAGTTTGGGTTGCGCTGGAATACTTATGCACTACTGGAACAAAGACAGCCTTGAGGGTCTTGCATCGCTTGCGGCTGGATTGGCTGCATGGGAGGACTTTGCTCATCTCGCTGAGTATTGCCGTCTCCGCGAGGCGGGCCTGCGGAGAGAAGCATTTGCCTCCCTCGATACCTTCCTGTCATATGCTGAGACGTGGGAGCGCGAGAAGTCCCAAGACGCTGTGAATGCTGTCCTGACGCTTCACTTCCGCAGCACGGGTTGTCATCAGTTTCTTGCACAGCCGCTGATGAAGCGCTTTGTGGACCCTGTTCTCCAGCGATGGCTGGAGCACGATCCTGATGCCATCGCCCCGGTGCGGTGGCTGGCGATCCTGCGCCAGGACCCTGAACTACTCTGCAGGGTGTTGGCTGCGAAACCAGGTGACATAGCGATCCGACGCATGCTGATTGCCAAACGGCTGGGTTCGGTTGACTACGCAACCCATCACTTGAACGAAGGTTTCTTCATAGGCAAGTTGGATGAAGCTCTGGAAGACTTGGGGCTGGCATACGATCTGATTGAAGGGGCGGAGGATCGTGAGTCGCTCTCTGACCTCGACCGTGAGGCTCGGGAATATGGTCAGATGCTTTTCGATTGGCAGGCGTACAAGGCTCGGCCGGTTGGTAGCTTCCCCGAATGGTGTGCGGCCAGGGGCCGGGACTATCACTGGGGACTCACTGTGTATTACGGCGAAGGCGTCACCTGATAATTCATTCAAGCCGAACCCACTGCGTGGGTCGGCTTAGTTCCGGAGTTCGACCCCTTGGTAAGGATCACCGACACTTCGACAAATCGCAGACGGCTCCTCGCGAGCGAGATCGCAGTCTGTGTTTACTGTTTCCAAGAGTTCGCACCGAGCTCCATTGTTGAGTGGTGCGACGAGGACGATAGGACCGCAATCTGTCCACACTGCGGAGTAGATGCGGTCGTTGGTTTTGATGGGCCAGTTGACCGCGCCTGGCTAGAAGCTGCCCATTGCAGAGCTTTTGGCTAACATGGGCCCCAACATTTCACTCAAGCCGAACCCGCTTCGCGGGTCAGCCTAGTTCCGGAGTTGAACGTCCGCTTCCGGCCGAGGCTGTGTGAAAACCCCGCCTCCGCTGGCATGATCTGAGCACCGGTCGATGGGTGCTCTGCATGAAGCGATTCGTGGATGGCGTTGATCGTTCCCAAGGACTTCTTCTCCCTGATCGGCT
>NZ_JASCOR010000226.1 GCF_029959445.1 Stenotrophomonas sp. PS02298
GGGCCCAGCCCCAGCGGGGGGTGGTGGGGGGGCCCCCCAACCACCCCCCCCCCCCCACCCCGGTTTTGCCTTTCTGCCAAGCCACTGATTGCAAACAACTTCATGAATCTTCATCCAGGCATCAGGCGCTTCATCCAAGGGAATGTTCGGCTGGGCGCTCCACACATGGAGCACCCCGATGTCACTGTTGATCCGCTTTGCGTTGTTCGCCGCGTTGTTGCTTGGTGTGGGCTCCGCCGCAGCAGCCCCGCCAGCCAGCGATGACTGGCCCGTCGCAGACCCGACCAGCCACGGACTGGACGCCAGTAAGTTCACCGCCCTGGATGCCTCCATCAACAGCGGCCAGACGCCGGATACCACCAGCGTGCTGGTGGTGCACCGAGGGGCGCTGGTGCATGAGACCTACTTCAACGGCGCCGACCGCAGCCGCCTGCACAACACCCGCTCGCTGACCAAGAGCGTGACCGCGATGCTGGTTGGCGCGGCCATCGACCGCGGCCTGATCAGCGGGGTCAGCGCGCCGGTCCTTGGTTTCTTCCCGGAGCGGTCGCCGGCCCACCCGGGGGCGTTCAAGAACGCGATGACGGTCGAAGACCTGCTGACGATGAGCGCGCAGTGGGAGTGCGACGACAACAACGAGTACTCCGCCGGGCATGAGGAGCGCATGTATGTCAGCGCCGACTGGACCGGCTTCGCCCTTGACCTGCCTGAGCGCGGCTATGCGCCATGGACCAAGCGGCCGGCAGACAGCCCGCACGGGCGCGCCTTCGCCTACTGCACGGCCAATTCCTTCATGCTCGGTGCCATTGTCGAGCGGGCCAGCGGCATGCCCTTGCAGCGCTTCGCCACCGAGGCACTGGAGCGGCCGTTGGGAATCGAGACGTCGGTCTGGAACCGCTCATCCGAGGGCGTCGGCATGGGCGGTGGTGGCACCGAGTACCGCAGTCGCGACCTGGCCAAACTCGGTCAGCTGATCATCGACGGCGGCCGCTGGAAGGGCCAACAGGTGCTGCCCGCCGCCTGGATCCGGGCGATGACCGAAGTGCACGCGCAGACCCCGTTCGATGCCGATTACGGTTACCAGATCTGGCGTTTCCCGTTCACTGCCGGGGGCAAGCAGGTGCATGCCTGGGCGATGTCCGGCAATGGTGGCAATGCGGTGTTCGTGGTGCCGGAGAAGCAACTGGTGGTTGTGGTGACGCGTACCCGCTTCAACCAGCGCGGCATGCACCAGGAAACCCAGAAGTTGCTGCAGGACTACATCCTCAGCGCGTTGCCGTAACCGCCTGCGCATCGGCTGGCAGCTGACCGGAAGCGAGGACCCGCGTCCGGTCGGCGGCCACGGCCGCTGCTACCGTCTGCAGCAGTGGGGTGAAGCCGGGGTCCTTGCGAAGCTCGGCAAACAAGGGTGATACCTGCAGGTAGCTGGCATTGCGGTAACCGGCGCTCACCGCTGTTTGCAGTGCCTCCAGCGCGGCCTGGCGCTCGCCTGCCAGATCCGCCAGCAGGGCGGCCTCGACTCCATCGGACGGATCGCTGCCTTGTGCAAGGCCAGCCCGCAACGCGGCGGAGTGGACCAACAGTTGCGCTGACGTCGGCGCGGGCTCGGCGCCGATGATCCAGGCGAAGGTGGTTGGCCAACTGGCCTCCTGCTTCAGTGCCCGCGCACGTTGCGCCGCAGTCTGCGCGCCAACGAGGTCACCGCGCTGCAGTGCCAGTTCTGCCGATAGCAGATACAGGGAGGCATGTTCGATATGGCGGGCGAAGGCTTCATCCAGCGCTGCCTGTGCTTCGCCGGAGCGGCCGTGCTCGTAGAGGAAGGTTGGCCAGGCGATGTTGGAGAACACGTTGTCCGGATACAGCTGGAAACTGCGCCGGTAACGGGCCTCGGCTGCTGCGGAGTAGCCAAGCAGATCAAGATTGGACGCAACCTGCAGTTCCCAGAAGCGCACCCGCTCGGGTGCGCGCACGGCCAGGTTTGCGGCCAGCGCATCGCTCAAGCGCCCTTGCCGCGCGTAAAGGTAGGCAGCCGAAGCGCGGCTTGCGTCGGCGGCCGGGTCCAACTGCACCGCATGTTCATAAGCGGCCAACGCCGCTCCGACCTCGCCACGGCAATCGTGTGCATAGCCGCGTGCCGCATGCGCAGCTGCCAACGTCGGATGGCGTGCAATCACTGCCTGCGCCAGCTGCAATGCCTGCTCGGCGTCCTCGCCGCTGCCGTTGTACAGGCAGGTGCGCGCCGCCTGGGCACGGGCAAGGCCGAGTTGTGCCTGCACATCATCAGGAGCCTCCTGCAGGCGCTGCCGATACAGCGCGATGGCACGTTCGTTGTTGTCGCGCTGGCCGATGCCGGCGTAATAGTCCGCGCGCTGCAGCAGTGGTGAAGCGGCGGTTGCATCCGGGCTCGGCCATTGCCAGTAGAGAACGCCGGCCACGATCAGCAGCAACGCAGCCGTGGGGATGATCCAGCGGCGCGTGGAGTTCGCTGCCGGAGCGGGTGCTGCCGCAGGCACCTCGACAACGGGTTCGCTGCACAGCTGGTAGCCCTGGCCACGCACCGAACGCAGGTAACGCGCTTGCCTGCCGTCATCCCCCAGCGCCTGCCGCAACAGTCTTACCCGCTGGGTGACGGTCTCTTCGTTGACGATGGCTGGCGCCCATATGTTGGCGATCAAGTCATCAAAGCCGACCACCCGGGTGCCCTGGGTCAGCAGGTGATGCAGCAGGCGGAAGCTGAGCCCGGAGACGTCCAGCAGCTGGCCGTCATCGCGTAGCACGCGCTGGCGTGCCACATCGATGTGCAGGTCATCCAGCCGGTAGTGCAGGGCAGTGGGGTTGTCGGCTGGATCAGACATTGGACAAGGGCATGCGGGTGCCATGCCGACCCGACCGGCATCGCTTGGCGGCAGGCTGGGTGATCAGTGCGGCGGCACGTTGGGCAGGAGAGGCATCCATGACTGCGAAGGTTAACAGGCCTAATCGGGACTGATTCACTGGCTCCAGCGGCTATGCGGATGGCCTGCGTTTTGGCGGGGACGCCGTGTACGCACCCGTGGTAGCGGAGTGAGTCGTGGAAAGAAAACACACTTCACGGACGATGCGCTGTACACGGATCAACCGCGTTGTCGGCAGGCCTGCGATCGGTACGTTTTCCAAGTGCAATGCTGGCGGGACAAGATCGTGCAGCTGCACCGCATATGACATCGGCTGGCGGGCAGGCTCCCGGCGTAATCAGCCGAGGTTTTCCTGCGCAAAGTCCAGGAAGCTCCGCAGCTTCGGTGTCATTCGCCGGTCCGGTGCAAACAGCATATGCAGCTCACGCGCAGGCGATACATGGTCCGGCAGCAGAGGCTGCAGGCGGCCTGCGGCCAGGTCGTCGGCGACCAGGGCATTGGGCTGCAGCAGGATGCCGTGCCCGGCAATTGCCGCGGCCCTGAGTGCCTCACCGCTGTCGGTACTGAACCTGCCGCGGATGGCAATGGATACCCGACCTTCCGCCCCTTCGAACTGCCATTCCGTACGCATCGAGGTATGCGAGAAGACCAGGCATTCGTGCTGTTTCAAATCTTGAGGTTGCGCCAGCGGCGGGCTGCGCTGGATGTAGGCCGGTGAAGCGCAAAGCACCAGTTGCAGCGGCGCAAGCACACGGGCCTGCAGGCCGCTGTCTGGCAGCTGCCCGGTGCGGAAGACAACATCAAAACCCTCATCCAGCAGGTCGACCGTGCGGTTGCTCAGGCTCAGGTCGATGCTGACCTCCGGGTGTTCCTGCAGGTAACGCGGCAGCAATGGCGCCAAGGCATGGCTGCCAAAGGTGATGGGGGCGCTGATGCGCAGCTTGCCGCGTGGTGTTGCGCGTGATTCCGCCATCAACGCTTCGGCTGCTTCCATCTCCGCAAGAATGTTCTTTGCCCGCTCGTAGAACAGCTGACCACTCTCGGTCAGGCTCTGGCGCCGGGTGGTGCGGTTCAGCAGCTTGATGCCCAAACCGGTTTCGAGCGCCTGGATCTGTTTGCCGGCGAATTGGGGGGAAATATCCAGTTCAACCGCCGCTGCCGAGAACGAGCCCAGTTCGACGGCGCGGGTGAACACCTGCATCGCATGGAGGCGGTCCATTTGAATCAATTAGGTTCTAGTGATTGAGCTGGAAGTTAATTTATCCCATTTGGTTGCCTATGTAGAGTGATCCCACGCGGCCGAATCCGGCCGCCTTGATCCCTCAAACAGGAACTTCTGTCATGCAATTTCTTATGAAAAGCGCGCTTTTTGCCGCTGCCCTGAGCGCTGGAGCGGCCGGTGCGGCATCTCTCCCGTCGGCTGAGAAGCCCACGGTCGTTTTGGTCCATGGGGCCTTTTCCGACGGCCACGCCTGGGACAGGGTCATTCCCTTGCTGCAGGCCAAGGGCTTGAACGTGGTTGCCGTCCAGAACCCGCTCAGTTCGCTGGAGGATGACGTGGCCAAAACCAAGCGCGCGATCCAGGCGCAGACCGGCCCGGTTGTGCTGGTTGGTCACTCCTATGGCGGCGCGGTCATTTCTGATGCGGGCGAGGATGAACGCGTGAAAGCACTTGTCTATGTTGCTGCCTTCGCCCCATCGCAAGGACAGTCGGTGAGCGATCTATCCGAGGGTTACCCGACACCTTCCGGTTTCAGTCACCTCGATGCTGACAGGGACGGCTATCTCACGTTGACGCTGGAAGGCGTAGCGCACCACCTCGCACAGGATCTGAGCCAGACGGATGCCAAGCTGCTGGCTGCTACCCAGAACCCGACAAACAGCGCCAACTTCGCTGCAAAGACTTCTGCGGCGGCGTGGACGAGCCGACCATCGTGGTACGTCATCAGCGAGCAGGACCATATGCTTGATACCGGCCTGCAGAAGGACCTTGCGCAGAAGATCGGTGCGCGGGTAACCACGCTCGATGCAAGCCATGTTCCGCAGTTGTCGCAACCCCGGAAGGTGGCGGATGTGATCCTTGCGGCGGTGGAGGCGGTAGCCAGATAAGCGGAAACCGGGGTCAGGGAAACCGGGGTCGGCAAACCGGGGTCAGAGTGGGGGTTTGTTGAGGAACCCCCCCCCCGGCTCGTATAAAAAAAAAC
>NZ_JASCOR010000227.1 GCF_029959445.1 Stenotrophomonas sp. PS02298
GCCGAGCCATGCTCGGCATGGGCATTACCGGTAAAGCCTCTGCCGAGCATGGCTCGGCACTACGTTTGGGATTGCTTGTAATGCTTCTGCCGAGCATGGCTCGGCACTACAGGTGGATTTCCGGTCAGTACACGTCGCGGCGGTAGCGGCCGGCGATGCGCAACGCCTGATGCGCATCTTCGCCAATCGTGTCGATGATGACGTTGTCCACTGCCGGGGCCATGCCTTGCAGGCTGCCGCAGACCAGGATGGTGGCGCCGTCATCCAGCCATTGCCGTAGCAGCTCGCCATGCGCGGCCAGCGCGTCCTGCACGTAATGGAACTGGCCATCATCGCGGCTGAAGACGCTGTCCAAGCGCTCTATTCCGCCTTCGCGCTGCCATTGCTGCAGCTCGCTACCAAAATGGAAGTCGTGGGCCGCATTGCGCTCGCCGAACAGCAGCCAGTTGCGTCGCGCGCCGGCATCGATGCGTGCACGCAGATGTGCTCGCAGGCCGGCGATGCCGGTGCCGTTGCCGATCAGGATCAATGGCGCGTCACTGCCCGGCGGATGGAAGTTGCTGTTGCTGCGCAGGCGCAGATCAATGCTGTCGCCGATCTGCGTGTAGTCACACAGCCAACCGCTGGCCAGACCGGGTGTTCCGTCCGGGCGCAGTTGCCGGCGTAGCATCAGTTGCAGGCTGCCTTCGCCTGGCATCGAGGCAATCGAGTATTCGCGGTGCGGCAGTGGCTTGAGGCTGGCGGCAAGGGCATTGGCGTCGCGGCTATCGGCGCTGTCGGGCAGATAGGAGCGGGCCAGGGCGTCCCCCAGCGTGCGACCGTCGGCCAGCACGGTGGCAGCATCGAAGTGGTTTGCCTGCAGCCACTGCAGCACCGCAGCTGGGGACTGACGCGGGCCGATCTCGGCGATGTCGCCGGCCTGCCAAGTCTGCAGCTTTCCGTCCGCGGGCTGCAGCTGCAGGTGGAATACCTTGCCGCCAACGCTGTCGGGATTCAGCACGTCGCGCTTGCGCAGCAGCCAGGATTGATAGGCCGGTGCACTCCAGTCTGTTGCGTTGGCGGCTTCGCCACCCAGCTGGCCGAGCAGCTGCTGCCAATGGCGCAGCGCATCGGCATCGGCGTTGTCCACTTCCACCGTATCGAACAGCGGCTGTGCGCCATGCGTGCGCAGCCACTCGTCGAGTTGATGGCCGAATGCGCAGTAGTGCTCATAGGTCTTGTCGCCCAGCGCCAGCACGGCGTACTGCAGCTGCGGCAGTTTCAGCGGCTGCGGCATCACCCGGCTGAGGAAGGCGAGAGCGTGGTCCGGCGGATCACCTTCACCGGTGGTGGCGGCGATGAACAAGGTCTGGCGGCTGCCGGCGAGCAGGGATGCATCGACCTGGTCGATGCCGCGCAGTCTGGTCTTGTGGCCGGCTGCGCGCAGGTGCGCGGCGGTGCGTTGCGCCAGTTGCTGGGCGAAACCGGTCTGGCTGGCCCACACCACCAGGATTGGCGGTTCCTTGCTGTCGCCGCTGTCGTCATCACGCTGGCGGGTACACCACCACAGCGCGAAGCAGGCCGCCGCGTAGATGGTCAAAGCCGCCACAGCCATCCACCATTGCTCCTCCAGTGGAGCAGCCGGCCACCAGCGTTCGCCAAGATGCAGCCGCAGCAGCATCAGGGCGATAAGCAGCAGGCCCAGGCCAACGGCGAGATTGCCGAGCAGTGCACGCGTGGAACGGTTGGGATTCATTGCGTGCTGGCGTCCAGGTAACGCTCGAAGGCGGGGGTCATGGTTTCCACGAGCCCAGTATCGGCGCGGGTGATGAAACGTGCAGCCAGATCATGTTGGTTGGCGAAGGCCAGGCCTTCATCGGCGCCCATCACGGTGAGTGCGGTGGCCCAGGCATCGGCGTGCATGGCGTCGCGGGCGATCACGGTAACCGCTGCAGCGGCCCTGCTGACCGGCGCGTGGCTGCGCGGATCCAGTGTGTGGCTATAGGACACGCCATCACGTTCGAACTGGTGCCAGCGGTCGCCGGAGGTGGCAACCGCCAGGTCATCGAGCGCCAGCACGCGTGGCGGATACTCGGCACCGGCGTCTTCTTCCGGTGCGGATTCGACCAGCACGCGCCAGGGCTGGCCGTCGGGCTTCAAACCGTAGCCATGCAGTTCACCGCCGACTTCGACCAGCGCGGCAGTGATGCCGATACGATGCAGCCAGCGGCTGACCAGATCCACGCCATAGCCTTTGGCGATGGCCGACAGGTCCAGTTGCAGGCCGCCGGGTTGCAGCGCGCTCTGTGTCTGCGGATCCAACTGCAGTTTGTGCCAGCCGCAGCGAGCGGCGACCTCGGCCAGGTGCGAGGGATCGGGTATAACCTGCGCGCCCGCTTCGGCGCCAAAGCCCCACAGCGCGACCAGGGGGCCGATGCTGGGATCGAAGGCGCCAGCGCTGCGCTCGGCGATATCGTGCGCGCTGCTGAGCACGTTCCAGAAATCATCGGGCAGCACATGCCAGCTGCCGGCGGCGGCGCGGTTGTAGCGGCTGATGTCCGAATCCGATTCCCATGTACTCATCTGCGCGACCACGCGGTCGAGCTCGGCTTGTATGCCGGCATGTAGCGGATGCAGATCACGGCTACGTGCAGCCACCAGCTTGACGCTCCAGCTGGTGCCCATGGTGTGGCCGCCAAGGGCGGCGATGTCGGAGTTGGAGGACATCGGTATCGGAAACTGTCTGGGTGCAGTTGGTCCCTTCTCCCGCAGGCGGGAGAAGGTGCCCCGTAGGGGCGGATGAGGGGAGCTTTTGCTTTTGTGGGTCTGCCGCAGCTTCAGGAGCCCGGCTTCGGCCTTGCCCTCACCCCAACCCCTCTCCCGCAGGCGGGAGAGGGGCTTTTAGAGCTTTACTGCGGCAGCACTTCCAGCGTGCCTACGTAGCTCAGGCGGCGGACGGCGGCCTGCGGGATCGAGGTCTTGTTGTCCTCGGTGCCGGTTTCCAGCCAATACATGCCAGCCTGCGGCCAGGTCACCGAGAACTCGCCATTGGCGTCGGTGGTGACCTTGATCTCTTCCTGGGCGTTGCGGTAACGGGTGCCGCCACGGGTGATCTCGACTTCCAGGCCAGCGTGCGGCTTGCCATCGACCAGCAGCTTGAACTTGGCCTGCTCGCCGGCGAACAGGTCGTTCGGGTGGCCCAGGGCAACCAGTTCCATGCCCTTGCCGGTCGGCTGCAACGCGGTGTCGTTCGGCTTGCCGTTGGTGACGAAGGTTTCGATGCGGCCGGCGGTCTCGGAGACCTTCAGGTCCTTGGCGTCCTTCGGTACTTCGGTGGCGAAGGTGGCAGCGTTACCGCGCCAGCGCTTGGGCTTGCCGTCTTCCTGCCAGTTGGCCGACAGCCCGGCATTGACGGTGGCCAGGCGGTAGGTGCCCTGCTGGGTCAGTTCGACGTCGAACACGCTGCGGTACTTGCCGGTGGCGGCATTCTGCGGCTGCACGGTGCTGCCGTCCGGTGCGGTGATCACCAGGTTGTCCAGGCGCAGCGGCACATGGTTGAAGTAGAACAGGTCGTTGGACACGGCGGCGTCCACGGTGATCCACGGGTTGGTACCGGCAATCACGGTCTGCGACGGCTGCAGCCAGGCCTTGTGGGCGGCAGCGGAGAAGGGCAGCACGGCGGCGATGGTGGCAGCAAGCAGGAGGGAACGCTTCATCGGTTGGCTCCGTTGGTAATGGGGATCAGGGCTTGACGGCAAGGGTGACGGCGCCGAGTTCGGAAGTGCCTTGGGCACTGCCGTTCTGCGCGGCACGGGCCGGCCAGGTGAAGGGAATCTTGACCAGCTCGCGGCCACCGACTTCACGCGCGGCTTCCACCACCAGCGAGTACTGGCCGGCGGGCAGGGCGCGCAGCTGCGGCTGGCGGTCGCTGAAGCTGAGCTGGTGCTTGCCGACCGGACGGGTCGGGCCAGTGACGCCATCGACCGGCACCTGCAGGGTGCGGCCGCTCTTGCGCCACCACTGGCGCAGGTCCGGCAGCCACTTGGTGCCGTGGCCTTCGGCGGTGTCCCGGAGCTGGTACCAGACCGACAGGTTGGCGGCGACCTGCTGGTCGGCACCTTCGATCCACACCGCGACATAGGGGCGGTGGTATTCGGCCACGTTGAGCTTGGGCACTTCGACGTTGACGTCGAGGCTGGCGGCGTAGGCGGCAGGAGCGGTGGCGATCAGGCCACTCAGGGCGATGGTCAGGGTGACGCGCATGGTGCGACTCCGGAGAGAAAGACGGTCAATGGATGAGGAGCAGGGCGATCAGCAGCGGGATCAGCAGGCCCAGGCCGACCAGCGGCCAGGTCATGCGCCGCTGCCGCGCATGCAGGTGCAACAGGAACAGGCCAGTGATGCAGAACACCAGGCAGGCCACCGCGAACACGTCGAGGAACCAGCCCCAGCCCGGGCCCGCATTGCGGCCCTTGTGCAGGTCATTGAAGTAGGAAACCCAGCCGCGGCGAGTCTTCTCGAACTCCACCGCGCCGGTTTCGCGGTCGATGCTCAACCAGGCGTCACTGCCGGGGCCAGGCATGGACAGATAGATTTCTTCCGGCGACCACTCGGCCTCGCGGCTGCCGATGGACACTTCCAGGCGATTGGACAACCAGTCGGCGACGCGCGCTGGCAGCGGCGCGTTGCCGTCTTCGCGATCACCCAGGGCCTTGAGCACCGGGGCGGGCAGTTCCAGTTGCTGGTTCTGCACCTGCGGCTTGGCTTCGATCTTGGACGCGTGGTTCAAGGTGATGCCGGTCAGGGAGAACAACAGCATGCCGATCAGGCAGACCGCCGAGCTGATCCAGTGCCACTGATGCAGGGTGCGCAACCAGAAACCACGGCTGGCCTGTTGTTGCACGGTGGTGGCGGTGCTGCGGTCTGCGGACACGGGAATCGGGATTATGAAAGGACGACGATTAGAGCACTAATGAGAATGATTCGCAATTTGTGAAGGTGCTTCGCCCCCTCCCTTTGCCGTAGGCAAGGGGAGGGCCGGGGAGGGGTAGCTTTTGATCTGGCTGTTGCCATGGTTATGGCCCCAAGCCTGAAGCTGGGAGCAAGAT
>NZ_JASCOR010000228.1 GCF_029959445.1 Stenotrophomonas sp. PS02298
GGGGTGGCGGTGTTCATTTGAATAAACGAGCGGCGACGGGCGGCGGCCGCGCGGGGGCCCCCCCCGCCTCTGTCATACCGTCATCCCCGCGCAGGCGGGGGTCACGACCTCGAAGAATTGAATTCCCCGACCTCGGGGACAGAAACACCACCGCATCCTCCTGGGCCCCTGCCGCTGCCATGAATGCCATTGCACCGTCCCTAGCTTCCTCGCCCACGTCGCGCGACCTGCGTGACGCCCGCAACGAGCGTCTGTTCCGCTGGTTCCTGGTCGCCACCGTCATCTTCGTCCTGGTCGCCCTGGCCAGCGCCGCACTGTCCATGCTCTGGGGCGGCCGCCACGCGCTGCAGGAGCAGGGCCTGAGCTTCTTCTACTCCTCCGAGTGGAATCCAGTCGAGAATAAGTTCGGTGCGCTGGCGCCGATCTACGGCACCATCGTCACCGCGCTGATCGCGATGTTGATCGCCGTGCCGGTGAGCTTCGGCATCGCCTTCTTCCTGACCGAAGTCGCGCCGCGCTGGCTACGTGGCCCGGTTGGCACCGCCATCGAACTGCTGGCAGGCATCCCCTCCATCATCTACGGCATGTGGGGCCTGTTCGTGCTGGTGCCGGTGATGACCGAATACGTCACTCCGTTCCTCAACGATCACATCGGTCCACTGCCGGTGATCGGCGCTTTGTTCCGCGGCCCGCCGTTGGGCATCGGCATGCTCACCGCCGGCTTCGTGCTGGCGATCATGGTGATCCCCTTCATCTCCTCGGTGATGCGCGAGGTCTTCCTCACCGTTCCGACCCGCCTGAAGGAATCGGCCTACGCGCTGGGTTCGACCAAGTGGGAAGTGAGCTGGGACATCGTGCTGCCTTACACCCGCTCCGCGGTGATCGGCGGCGTATTCCTCGGCCTGGGCCGAGCATTGGGTGAAACGATGGCGGTCGCTTTCGTGATCGGCAACAGCGTGCGCCTGACCCCCTCGCTGCTGGAGCCCGGCACCACCATCGCCGCACTGATCGCCAACGACTTCGGCGAAGCCACCGAGACCTACCGTTCGGCGCTGCTGCTGCTCGGCTTCGTGTTGTTCATCGTCACCTTCGTGGTGCTGGCACTGGCCCGCCTGATGCTGATGCGCCTGTCCCGCAAGGAGGGCAACTGATGTCCGCTTCCGCTGATTCGCTGTACCTGCGCCGTCGCGTCGTCAATGTCGTGGCCCTGTTCATGGGTTGTGCGACCGCCTTGTTCGGTCTGTTCTTCCTCGGCTGGATCCTGTGGACGCTGCTGTCCAAGGGCCTGCCGGGCATCAACTTGAACCTTTTCACCAAGATGACGCCGCCGCCAATGCAGGAAGGCGGCCTGCTCAATGCCTTCTTCGGCAGCGCGGTGATGTGTGCGATGGCGATCGGCATCGGCACGCCACTGGGCGTCGCCGCCGGCACCTGGCTGGCCGAGTACGGCAACGCCCGCAAGGCCGGCACCGTGGTCCGCTTCGTCAATGACATCCTGCTGTCGGCACCATCGATCGTGCTCGGCCTGTTCGTCTACACGCTGTACGTGATGCAGACCGGCGGCCAGTTCTCCGCATTTGCAGGCGCGCTGTCGCTGGCCTTCATCGTGCTGCCGGTGGTGATCCGTACCACCGACGAAATGCTGCGCCTGGTACCGGTGCAGATGCGCGAAGCCGCGTTGGCTCTCGGTGTGCCGCAGTGGAAGGTGATCATGCAGGTGCTGTACCGCAGCGCCATGGCCGGCATCGTCACCGGCATCCTGCTGGCACTGGCCCGTATCTCCGGCGAAACCGCACCGCTGCTGTTTACCGCCTTCGGCAACCAGTACTGGAACAGCAACGTCATGCAGCCGATGGCCTCGGTGCCGGTGGTGATGAACCAGTTCGCCGGCAGCCCCTACGAATCCTGGCAGGTGTTGGCCTGGGCAGGTGCCCTGGTGCTGACCGTGTTCGTCCTGCTGGTCAGCCTCTCCGCGCGCGGCCTGCTGCTGCGTAACCGCATCTCGAACGATTGAACTTAAACGATTGATTGCCATGGACCTTCCCATGAACGACCTCAGCAACGCCGTACCGATGCAGCGCATCAACGTGCCCGCCGCCAACCAGTCGCTGCACACGCCGGCGCCGGTCAAGCTCGCTGCACGCGGCCTGGACTTCTACTACGACAAGTTCCATGCGCTGAAGAGCATCAACCTGGAGATTCCGGAAAAGCGTGTCACCGCGCTGATCGGCCCCTCCGGTTGCGGCAAGTCCACCCTGCTGCGCATCTTCAATCGCATCTACGCGCTGTACCCCAAGCTGGAAGCGCGCGGTGAAGTGCTGTTGGACGGTGAGAACATCCTCTCGCCCAAGTACCCGATGAACCGCCTGCGTTCCAAGGTGGGCATGGTGTTCCAGAAGCCGGTGCCGTTCCCGATGACCATCTTCGAGAACGTCGCCTACGGCATCCGCCACCACGAGAAGCTGTCCAAGGCCGACATGGCCGTGCGCGTCGAGCAGGCGCTGCGCCAGGGCGCGTTGTGGGACGAAGTGAAGGACAAGCTCAACCAGAGCGCGCTGGGCCTGTCCGGTGGCCAGCAGCAGCGTCTGTGCATCGCCCGCGCCGTGGCGCTGCGCCCGGACGTGCTGCTGCTCGATGAGCCGACCTCGGCGCTGGACCCGATCTCCACCAGCCGCATCGAGCAGCTGGTCGAAGAGCTGAAGAACGATTACACCATCGCCATCGTCACCCACAACATGCAGCAGGCAGCGCGTGTGTCCGACTACACCGCCTTCATGTACCTGGGCGACCTCATCGAACACGACCGCACCGAAACCATCTTCTCCAATCCCTCCAAGCAGCAGACCGAGGACTACATCACCGGTCGCTTCGGCTGAGGCTGGCGCAGGCGGACCGTGCAATGGTCCACCGCCCGCTGGACGCCTGGCCAAGGATGGCCGGGCCGCACTCCGAAGCCAGATGTACGCCATGGATGGCAACGCAGCTCCCGAACGAATGCAGTCCCACCCGAACCGTCTCCAGCGAGCATTCCATGAATCTTCCCAACGACCACATCGTCAAGAGCTATGACGAAGAACAGCAGCGACTGGTAACCGAGATCGTGCGCATGGGCGAAATGTCCGTTGCCCAGCTCGAAGCCGCGCTGGACGTGATCGAACGCCGCGACGAGAAGGCCGCGCAGCGCATCGTCGCCAATGACGAGGCCATCGACCAGCTTGAGCAGCAGATCAGCCACGACGTGATGCGCCTGGCGCTGCGTGGGCCGATGGCCCGCGACCTGCGCGAGATACTCGCCGGCCTGCGCATCCCCGCCGACATCGAACGCATCGGCGACTATGCCGCCAACGTCGCCAAGCGCTCCATCGCACTTGCCGCGGTGCCGCCGCTGCCGCAGATCCAGGGCGTACGCGCACTCGGCCGACTGGCCGCGCAGCAGGTCCGCCGCGCAATGGAAGCCTATCGCGACAACGATGCCGAGGCCGCACTGAGCCTGCGCGCCGACGACGCGCGTCTGGACGCCCAGTACACCGCGCTGTTCCGCGAGTTGCTGACCTACATGATGGAAGACCCGCGCAATATCACCCCGTGCACGCACCTGCTGTTCATGGCCAAGAACCTGGAGCGTATCGGCGACCACGCCACCAACATCGCCGAGAACGTATGGTTCCTGGTACACGGTGATGCGCCGCTGCCGCCGCGCGAGAAGCGCGACGAAACCAGCACCGTCGATCACGCCTGATCGACGGTTGTCCAGCCGCGGCCTGAATGCGCAGGCAGCGGCCGCGCTGCCATCCGGTCCGCATCGGCCCGCTGCACCTCGTCGTGGCGGGCTGATACAGACAGGTACAAAGCGATACCCTGCAGCCGGTGTTTTTAATCAGTCATTCACGCATTTTTTCCGAGCATGGACTCGTCCGCAGCACTCCCGCCGCGCACTGAGGAATTGCCATGAAGCGTATCGCTGCCACCCTCCTGGGTCTGTCCCTGTTCGCCTCCGGTGCCGCCCTTGCCGGCCCAGCGCAGGATCGTGACCGCGACGACATTCGTCGCGACAAGTCGGCCCACAGTGCTGATCAGCACGCCCAAAGCCATCGCACCAGCACGCCTGCACCGGCCGCGCACAACGGCGCCCGCAACGCCTCCAGCAACAGTGCGCACCATGTCCCACGCAAGGGCGAGCGCCTGCCGCAGAACCAGCGCGGCAACCATATTGCCGATTACAGCAAGCATGGCCTGCGTCGGCCCGGGCGCGGCAACGAATGGCGCAAGGTCGATGACCGCTATGTGCTGATGGCAGTCGCCACCGGACTCATCATCGATATCGTCAGCGGCCATCGCTGATCACCATCGCCAGCTGAATCAACACGGGCCCCAAGTGGGCCCGTTGCCATTCCAACGGTGGCAAGGTCACGCCATTGCGCCGGACCGCTTGCTAAGCTCCAGCCTCCCCCCGGCCCAACCACCACCGGAGACACCATCAATGGCCATCGACATCCGCAAGTCCACCACGCTCGCCCTGGGCGCCGCCCTGCTCGGCGGCATCGCGGCCCCTGCTTTTGCCATGACCGACCTGGCCCAGGGCTATGCCCTCGGTGCCAGCGCCCAGACCCCACCAACCACCGAAGCACAAGCGGCCAGCGCTACCGCGCAAAGCACCGATGCCGCCGCCAAGCAGAAGGCCGAGGGCAAGTGCGGCGAAGGTAAATGTGGCGAAGGCAAGTGTGGTGCCGACAAGGACAAGCCCAGGACCGATGCCGCCAAGGCTGATGGCGAAGCAGCCGCCGGTGCCGACAAAGCCAAGGCCGAAGGCAAGTGTGGTGAGGGCAAGTGTGGCGGTAAGCACTAAGTCCTGCACACCACCCCACCAGCGCATGCCCGCCCAGGCCAGCGCTGGCCTGGGCCTGCGGCGCTCGCTGCTCGACGCCTTGCAGGCTGCACCGGCCGGGGGCGTGGGTTTTTGTGGTGGGGGCCCCGGGATAAGGGTGGGGGGGGGGGGGGGGCGG
>NZ_JASCOR010000229.1 GCF_029959445.1 Stenotrophomonas sp. PS02298
GCCGAGCCATGCTCGGCAGGGGCTTTACCGGTAGTGCCTCTGCCGAGCATGGCTCGGCACTACAGGTGGGGCTCTCTGCCGAGCATGGCTCGGCACTACGCTCCCTCCCTTTGGCCGCAGGCCAAGGGGAGGGCTGGGGAGGGGTGGCTTTGGGCTTTGGCTTGGAATGCCCCTGCCGAGCATGGCTCGGCACTACAGCTTGTTGCTATCTATACCCAGCTGCCTGCAGCTCGAACAGTTCCGCGTAGCGGCCGCCTTCGATCATCAGCTCTTCGTGGGTGCCGCTGGCTTCGATGCGACCGTCGGCCAGCACCAGGATGCGATCGGCCATGCGTACCGATGAAAAACGGTGCGAGATCAACACCGCGGTGCGGTTGTCCGACAGCTCCTTGAATCGCTGGAATACCTCGAACTCGGCACGCGCATCCAGGGCTGCAGTCGGCTCGTCGAGGATCATCACCTGCGCATCGCGCATATAGGCGCGGGCGATGGCGATCTTCTGCCATTGGCC
Organism: Stenotrophomonas sp. PS02298; assembly: GCF_029959445.1. Taxonomy (GTDB): domain Bacteria; phylum Pseudomonadota; class Gammaproteobacteria; order Xanthomonadales; family Xanthomonadaceae; genus Stenotrophomonas. The sequence continues at coordinate 512 of NZ_JASCOR010000229.1, forward strand.
GCCGGACAGGTCCACGCCGGTCTTGAAGCGGCGGCCGATCAGCTGGTCATAGCCAGCGGGCAGGGCGTCGATCACTTCATCGGCCAGTGCACGCCGTGCTGCATTCTGGATACGTTCCTTGTCATACATCGACTCGACCAGACCAACCCCGATGTTCTCGCCAGCAGACAGGTGGTAGCGCACGAAGTCCTGGAAGATCACGCCCATGTTGGCGCGCAGGTCGTCGAGGTCGTAATCGCGCAGGTCGCGGCCATCGAGCAGGATCCGGCCTTCGTCCGGGTCATACAGGCGGGCCAGCAGCTTGACCAGGGTGGTCTTGCCGGCCCCGTTCTCGCCAACCAGGGCAATCACCTCACCGGCCTGCAGATGGAAGCTGAGGTTACGGACGGCCCAGCGCTCGGCATCGGGGTAGCGGAAGCCGACGTTGTCGAACACGAAGCCTTCGCGGATCGGGCGCGGTATCGCCACTGCATCCGGGCGCGAGCGGATCTCCGGTTCGATGGCATAGAACGAGAACAGGTCATCCAGGTACAGCGCCTGCCCTGCGACCTGCGAGAAACCGGTAAGCAGGCCCTCCAGCAATTGGCGCAGGCGCAGGAAACTGCCGGACAGGAAGGTCAGGTCGCCGATGCTGAAGTCACCGCGGATGGTGCGCCAGGCGATATAGCCATAGGCGGCGTAGTAGCCCAGGGTGCCCAAGGCGGCCAGCAGCGTGCCCCAGATCGCACGTTTGCGGGCCAGTGCGCGGTTGGCCTTGTAGAAGCGTTCGGCCAGCAGCTTGTAGCGATCAATCAGGAAACGGTTGAGGTTGAAGATCTTCACCTCCTTGGCCGTTTCCACGCTGGCGCCTACCTGGCGCAGGTAATCAAGCTGGCGGCGCTCGGGTGTCCAGCTGAAGTTGAGCGAGTAGCCCAGCGTGTTGAAGTGCGATTCGCCGAGGAAGGCCGGGACCAGGGCAATCGCCAGCAGTACGATCAGCCACGGTGCGTAGACGATCAGGCCGGCGGCAAAGCTGATGACGGTGATGGTGTCCTGCACCTGGCCGAACAGCTGGCTCATCAGGCTCATGCGGCCCATGGTCTGGCGGCGTGCACGGTCCAGCTTGTCCTGCAGGTCGGGATCTTCGAAGTCTTCCAGGTCTAGTTCGGCGGCGTGCTCCATCAGGCGCACGCTGGTGGCGTTGGTGAACAGCTCGGAGAGCAGCGAATCGGCGTAGTTGATCAGCCGGCCAAGCAGGTCCGAGCCGATCGCGATGGCCAACTCCAGCAACAGCAGCTCAAGCAGGGTATTGAGATGGCCGCTGGAGAACGCCTCTGCCAGCGGCGGCATTGGACCAGCACCAGCCAGGCGCACCGCTTCATCGATGATCAGCTTGCCGACATACAGCATCGCCACCGGCATCAACGCACGGACCAGGCGCAGGCCGAGGCTGGCGAGTGTCAGCCAGCGGCTGGTCTGCCACACCTGCCGCAGGAAGGGCGGCAGGTTGCGCATCGCATCGACGCGCTCGCGGAAGCTGGGTTTCTTGGCGGGAGCGGGCTCGGGGTGGGGCATGGGGGACTCAAGCGGCGAGGTGCGGGTTCAGGTTACCTGCAAATGTGTTGAGTCCGCTGCCTCGAGGTGCTCAACCATCCTTGCCCAGGTCGATATCGCCCATCTGGGCATCGTCGCGACCGTCCGGGTTGTCACGGACAGCCTCGCCTGCGCTACCGAACGATCGCTTGCCGTTGTCGACATTGAGATGGCTGACCACGGTGCGCACGCCTTCGATGGCGGCGATGACCGCTTCAACCTTGTGCTTGACCTCGGTGCTTGGAACGTCGCCGGACAAGGTCACCTGGCCATCCCTGACCTGGGCCAGTACCTGCGAGGTCTGCGCTTGCTGGCCAAGGGTGTGGACGACTTCATCGCCGATCAGGGTGTCGGAGCGTTCTGCGGCCATGGTTGGGTCCTCTGGATGTGGGATTTCCACCATGGCCGATCAGGTGTGAGTTTGACGTTACCTCGGCTTCACTCCCTCCCTTTGCCGCAGGCAAAAGAAGGGCTGGGGTTTTGCCCCCTCCCTTGCGCAGCGCGCAGGGGAGGGATGGCGAGGGGTGCTTTGGTTCTTGTTCTTGCCCTTGTCTTCACGGCGTCATTCTCACTTTCGAGGGAATCACGGCATGGAGGCGGAGAAAGAGAGAAAAACCAAACCCCCAAAAACCAAGCGTCTACATCCCCTAGATCACTTCCGCGGCCCTTCCGGCGGCGGGGGCTCCGATGACTGCAACGCCACCGGCAGATGCCAGCCAAAATGCATCGCCATCATCCGCAGGCCAAAGCACAGCCCAGCACCAACCAAGGCACAAGGCAGCGGCGGCAAGCCCAGCCAGTAACCCACCGCAACCACCGCAGCGCCAGCCAAGGCCGCAACCGCATACAACTCGGCCTGCAGCACCAGCGGCACCTGTGCCAGCAGCACGTCACGGGCAATGCCGCCGCCAATGCCGGTCAACATGCCCAAGGCAGCCGCCATCGGCGGGTCGATGCCATACGCCAATGCCTTCTGCGTGCCGGCTACGGCAAACAGCGCCAGACCCATCGCATCGAACATCCGCACCGGGTACTGCATGCGCTCGATCAGCGGCGCCCAGAAGAAAGTGACGATACCTGCGGCCAAAGTGATCGCCGGATAGCGCCAATCACTGATTGCTGCCACCGGTGTGGCGCCGATCAGCAGATCGCGGGTGATGCCGCCGGCCAGTGCCGCCGCGAACGACAGCACCAGCACGCCGAAGATATCCAGCCGCCGGCGCACGCCCATCGTTGCCCCGGACAGGGCGAAGACGAAGGTGCCGATGAGGTCGAGGATCAGTACGAGGGTTCCCATGCGCCGTATTGTGCGGTGTGGCGCTGGCTGCGGCCATCAGTCCGGTCTGGATTGATGACCTTGGGTTCGCCATTCGATCAGGGCAGCGGCGGCAGCAGGCTGGCGCCGAGCCGGTTCCAGGCGTTGATCACCGCCACGGCCATGCTCAGGTCGCTGATGCCCTTGTCGTCGAAATGTGGCCTCAACGCGTCGAAGGCGGCCTGCGAGGGCGCGCCATCCGGCAGCCAGGTCATCGCCTCGGCCCAGCCCAGCGCGGCACGCTCGCGCTCATCGAAGAAGCGGCTCTCGTGCCAGGCCGGCAGGGTGTCGAGCTTGCGCGGTTCGATGCCGGCCTTGCGCAGTGCGGTGCCGTGCATGTCCATGCAGTAGCCGCAGCCGTTGATCTGCGATACGCGCAGGAATACCAGCTCCTGCAGTTCGTGCTCGATCGAGCTGTCATGCACGGCCTTGCTGGTGGCCAGCAGGCCCTTGAAGGCATCGGCGGCGAGGCGGGCATAGGGCACGCGCGGGAAAGTAGTAGCGGACATCAGGTTTCTCCAGACTGCCACGATGGCCGTCTTTCGTTACAAGGACGCAGCAGCGGCTTCGTGCGTGACAAGTGGGGGCAATTTTTCTGGATTGAGCACGCTGTAGAGGGCTGCGATGCGCCCATCCAGCACTTCGATGGTGGTGAATGAGGCCAGCCTGCCTTCGGCGAAGCGCAGGATTGCCAGTTCGCCGTTGACGTAGCCAAGTTGGGCGGGCAGGGCAGCACCGCGGCGGGCGATGGCCCAGTACAGGCGGCCGATGCGCTCGGCGCCCCGCAGTGGGCGGATGGCAGCGGTGACGATGCCGCCACCGTCGGAGAACTGGGCGGCATTGGCATGCAGCAGGGCCTGGATGGCGGGGCTGTCGCCACGCTGGGCCGCGTCCATGAACCGCTGCAGCAGCTGCCTATGCTGTGCCGGCGCCGGCTGGAAGCGTGGTGCACCGGCCTGCAGGCGCTGCTTGGCCCGACGCACCAGTTGCCGGCAGTTGGCCTCGCTGTGGCCAAGCAGGCTGCCGATCTGGCGGTAGTCGTGGTCGAAGGCTTCTTTCAGCAGGAAAGCGGCGCGCTCGTCCGGGCTCAGTTGCTCCAGCAGGGTCAGGAAGGCGACGGAGACTTCGTTGGCGACGGCGTGGATCTGTGCAGGATCGGATGCGATGTCGGGCGACAGTTCGACCTGCAATGGTTCCGGGAGCCACGGGCCGGGGTAGTGCTGGCGCTCACGCTTGGCCGCGCGCAGGCGGTCCAGGCTGAGTCGGGTGGTGGCAGTGACCAGCCAGGCCTCGGCGTCGCGGATGTCGGCGGTGTCGCTGCCCGCCCAGCGCAGCCAGGCGTCCTGCAACACGTCCTCGGCATCGGCGCGGCTGCCCAGCATGCGGTAGGCCAGTGCCAGCAGACGCGGGCGGTGGGTCTGGAAAGTGGTTTCGGCGTTCATACGGGGAGGACGGCGCAGGGCGGGCTGGCGTGACAGCGCCACTTTGCCTGAACAAGACCCGGCCGTTGTAGGAGCGGCGTCAGCCGCGAAGCTGAAGATCTGTCCGTTCACCGGCTTCGCGGC
>NZ_JASCOR010000022.1 GCF_029959445.1 Stenotrophomonas sp. PS02298
GCCCGCATCACTACGGGCCGCGCGTCGTCACTCAGCCGGCCAAGGCCTGCTCGTGCACACCGGCCACGGCGCGGCCGGACGGATCGGCCATGCTGGCGAAGCTGGCGTCCCATGCAATCGCCGCGGGTGACGAGCAGGCAATCGACTTGCCGCCCGGCACGGTTTCCGATGCCGCGTGGCTGGGGAAGAACTGCTCGAACACATGGCGGTAGTAATAGGCCTCCTTGGTCTGCGGCGGGTTGTGCGGGAAGCGCTTGTCGGCCGCTGCCAGCACCCGGTCGCTGACCTGCGCTTCGGCATGCGCCTTCAAACCGTCGATCCAGCCGTAGCCGACGCCGTCGCTGAACTGCTCCTTCTGCCGCCACAGGATTTCCTTGGGCAGGTAGCCCTCAAAGGCCTCACGCAACACCGCCTTCTCGATGCGGCCGCTGGCCTTGTCGACCATCTTGTGGCGCGCATCCATCTTCATCGCCACATCAAGGAATTCGCGGTCCAGGAACGGCACGCGCGGCTCCACGCCCCAAGCCATCATCGACTTGTTCGCGCGCAAGCAGTCGTAGTTGTTCAGCGCATCCAGCTTGCGCACGAGTTCTTCATGGAACTCACGTGCGTTCGGCGCCTTGTGGAAGTACAGGTAGCCACCGAAGATCTCGTCACTGCCCTCACCGGACAGCACCATCTTCACGCCCATTGCCTTGATCCGTCGCGCCAACAGGAACATCGGTGTCGATGCGCGGATGGTGGTGACGTCGTAAGTCTCGACGTGACGGATCACTTCCGGCACCGCATCCAGGCCTTCCTCGAAGGTGTACTCGAAGCCGTGGTGCACGGTGCCCAGCATTTCCGCCGCCACCTTGGCCGCGGCCAGGTCGGGCGAACCCTTCAGGCCAATGGCGAAACTGTGCAGGCGCGGCCACCAGGCCTCGCTCTGACCGCCGTCTTCGATGCGGTTGCGCGCATAGCGCGCCGCGACCGCGGCGACCAGCGAGGAATCCAGGCCACCGGACAGCAGCACGCCATAGGGCACGTCGGTCATCAATTGGCGGTGCACGGCACGCTCGAAGGCCTCGCGCAGTTCGGCCAGCGATACATCCACACCTTCCACCGCCTCGTACTCGCGCCACGGACGCTCGTAGTACTTGCTCAGCGTGTCGGTGCTGCTGTCATACCAATGGCCGGGCGGGAACTGCGCCACGTCGGCACAGGTATCGGACAGCGACTTCATTTCCGAGGCCACGCACAGCCGGCCCTGCTTGTCGTGGCCCCAGTACAGCGGCACCACGCCGATCGGGTCGCGGGCGATGATCACGCGCTGTTTCTCGCGGTCCCACAACGCAAAGGCGAAGATGCCGTTGAGCCTGTTCAAGTAGGACGCCGGTTCGTCCTCGCGGTACAGCGCGTTGATCACTTCGCAGTCCGAGCCGGTCTGGAAGGCGTAGGGCTGGGTCAGTTCCTTCTTCAGCTCCTGGTGGTTGTAGATCTCACCGTTCACTGCCAGCGCCAGCTGGCCGTCGTCGGACAGCAGCGGCTGCGAGCCGCCGGCAGGGTCGACGATGGCCAGGCGCTCGTGCACCAGGATAGCCCCGTCGTCTACGTAGACGCCGCTCCAGTCCGGGCCGCGATGCCGCTGGCGCTGGGATTGTTCAAGCGCCTGCCGACGCAGCGCCTGCAGGTCGTCACCGGATTGCAGGCCAAAAATGCCGAAGATGGAACACATGGGAAAGCTCCTGGGTTGTGTGGGGACAAACATTGGAAGCAACGGCTTGAAGACCTGCAGCCGCTCGGTGTTCCCGCCCCGGCCACAAAAAAACCCGCATCGGCCGATGCGGGTTTTCTGGTGTCCTGAGCGTGTTGCCTGTTCTAGCTCTGGTCGCAGTCCCGCAGTGGCCGCGCACGATTATTCGCGCGCAGATTATTGCGGTTGTTATTGTTGACGGCGGTGGCCAGGAACGAGGACATGGCGCTGACCGTATCCCGCTTTCGGCGCCCGCGCAACTGTTGCTTTGGCAACCGATTCAGCGGCCGGGCCGGCGCACTCCGCGATAATCCCCCGCCACCTTGCCCGGACCTGCTGGATGCCCCGTCCCACACCCCGCGTGCTGCTGTACGCCCTGCCCCTGTTCATCCTGCTCGGTTGCGCGACAACGCCCAACACCCGCCCTGCCAGCGACACCGAACGCGACGCGCTGTCCGCGGCCGCCGATGGCCAGTTCGATTCCGCCCTGCGGGTGGCGAAGATGTATCAGGCCTGGAACGACCCGCGCGCATTGGACTGGTACGCGCGCGCCGCGGCGACAATACCGCGCACGCACCGCAGCACCGGCGCCGAGGAGCAATTGGGCAGGCTGCTTGAGCGCGGCCGCCTGGACAGCAGTGACGAACCGCAGAAGCCGGAGGACGTCCGCTTCAAGCCATCGCCACGCAAGGCACTGCGCTGGTACCAGAGTGCCGCCTACCACGGCTCACCGTATGCCATGTCCGATCTGGCACGCTGGTACGAACGCCAGGGCGACATGGCGGGCGCACTGCGCTGGCGCCTGCGTTCGGCGGTGTACATGCGTGAGCTGTACAAGCTGGACGCATTGCGCAACGCAACCCATGCCTCAACCGAAGCTACGCGCCTTGCCCCCGACCAGCCCTCCACCAATCCGACCATCGCCCGCATCCAGCGGCGTGCCGCGCGCGGCGATGCCGAGGCCCAGGTCGATCTTGGCGCCTTGCACAAAGCGGGCATCGGCATGCCAGCGGATATGCGCGAGGCACTGCGCTGGTATCAGCGCGCCGGCGAACAGGGCAATGTCTACGGCCAGTACTTCAGCGGCTTGGCGCTCGGCCGCGGCAGCAAAGGCCTGCCGAAAAATGAGACTGCAGCGGCGGCGTGGTTCGCGCGCGCCCAGGCGCAGGAGTTCTATCTGGCCGAGGAGTCGTACTGGCGCAGGGCCATCGCGCCGCCATTCTTCATCTTCGAATAGATCGAGCAGGTCTGTACACACAACGTCCGCCGCAACAAGACTGCATCAGCAGAGCGATGTCGCGCAGAATGACGCACAAGCACCTGCAGAGTTGGACATGACGAACACCCCGATTTTCCACGAAGAAACCATCGACCGCGTGCGCATGCAGCAGATCATCCGAGCGCATCCGCGTGCAGCGGTGTTTGAATCCTGCACGCTGGACGAGGGTGATTTCTCGCGCCTGGACATGGACGGCTTCCAGTTCAAGCAGTGTTCGCTGAGCAGGGCCAACTGGCTTGCCGCATCACTGGAGGAAAGCCAGTGGCAGAAATGCCGCGGCAGCCACTGCGACTTCAGTTCCGCACAGCTCAGTGATTCGCGCTTTGACCATTGCGACCTCAACAACAGCTTCTGGCGACGCGCCACACTATCGTCGGTACAGTTCAAGGACTGCAAGCTGACCGGTGCCCACCTGCAGGAAGTCAGCGGCTGGGCACTGGAGTTCCGCGACTGCCTGCTGGTCAGCGCCGACCTGCGCGGCATGTCATTCCGCAAAGCGCAGCTGGAAGGCATGGATTTCTCCGATGCCGACCTCTCAGGCTGCGACTTCCGCGATGCTGTTTTCAGTGGCGGCAGCCTGCGCAACACGCAGACCCGCCTGACCCGCTTCGAAGGTGCCGACCTGCGCGATACCGATATCAGCGGGCTCAACCTGATGGATGCCAAGCACTTCAAGAAAGCAGTGATTTCGCAGCGGCAGGCAGCGGCGGCGCTGGCGGCATTTGGGTTGATCGTCGCCTAGGAAAACAGGCGCTTCGGATATGCACCAATAAGGGCTTACCGCTGGCCCAGGTCATGCCCCTCGCGGTCACTCCGCATCGAGCGTTGCGATCTCAACCCGGTTCCGCCCCTCGCGCTTGCCGCGATAGAGCGCCAGGTCAGCACAGCGCACGAGCGCCATCGGGTCTTCCCCAGGCACCGGAGTGCAAACCGCCACCCCGACACTGATGGTCACCCGTTGCCCCGCTGCACCGGTCACTTGTTCCACCGCACTGCGCAGACGCTCCCCAAGCGCCATCGCCATCTGCCCGTCGCAACCGGGCAGGATCAACACGAACTCCTCGCCGCCATAGCGTGCGACCAGCTCTTCGGCACCGGTCACCTGCGCGTCCAGGGTCTGCGCAACGCGGCGCAACTGCAGGTCACCGATGTGGTGCCCGTATGTGTCGTTGAACTGTTTGAAGTGGTCTACGTCGATCATCATCACCGCCAGCGGCTCCTGCTGTTCGAGACAGCGCTGCCACGCCCGTGGCAAGGCCTTCTCCATCGCGTGGCGGTTGGCGATGCCGGTGAGTCCGTCGGTCACCGCCAGGGCAGAGAGCCTGGAATTGGCGCTCTGCAGCTCGGCTGTGCGCTCGTTGATCTTCTGCTCAAGCAGACGGTTTTGTGCATTGATGGCACGGGTGCGGAGCCGCACCACCGCCACCACAAACAATAAACCCGCCACGCCAAAGCCCACCCGAACCCAGGGCCGCTGGTACCAGAAGGGTGCAACCTGCAGCGGGTAGCTCATCGCCTCGGTGGGTGCGCCGCCCAGTACCCTCGCCTGCAACTGGAAGATGTAAGCACCCGCTGGCAAGCGCTGGTAGGTCAGCTCACGCCCTGCCGTCCATGGCGACCATTCGTCGTGATAGCCCGGCATCCGGTAACGGAACTCGACCTCCGGCTCCATGCTCTGCACGCCGAAGCGCAAGGCCAATCCCGCCCCCGCTGGCAAGTGCGGCGTTGTCTTTGGCAACAGCGGCAACAGTACCGGCGGATGATTCGGACCTTGCAGCTCGATGCGATCCAGTCGCGCCTGCGGTGGTGTCGCGACGGACTCAATCGCAGCAGGATCCAACTGCAACACGCTGTCGCGGGTAACCACGCGCAGTTGTCCATCGCGATGCAGGGCAACTGTCATGAAGCCTGGCACTCGGCTATCACTGACCTGCTGCAGTTGGAACGTGGACGCACCTGGCTTGCGCCACCACAGCTGCCGTGGCGTCCAGGCGAAGCTGCCCTTGGCGTTGTCCTCGCCCTCCAGTTCCATGGGAGCCTGCAGCCCCGGCAGCACGGGCAAAACCGCGGCAACAAACCGTTCACCCTGCAAACGATGCACCTGCTGCCCGGATATCGCGTACAACACGCGATCACTCCGGAACAAACGAGTGCCCTTGCCTGCAGCTGCAGGCAAGCCCTGCTTCGGCCCAAAAGGCTGCTCAGCGAGCAGTTGGCCACTATCCGTAGCGAAGCGCCAGCGCCTCGCGCCACCGCTTGCATCGCCCGCCCACAACTCGCCGGCGACAACTTCATACACCCCAAGCGCAGCGCCGCCGATCTGCCACTGCGCCTGCAGCTGCCAGCGCCCGTCGTGTTGGCCGAGCACGATGATCTTGGTGTTGGTCAACGCGAACATGCGCCTGGCGTCGAACGCCGAGGGCATCAGCCTGCTAACACTGTCACCCAGCGCCGGCGGCAGCAGCCGTCGTGGTTGCGTTTGCCCGGGATCGAGCACCGCCAGTCCATAGCGATCTCCGATCAGGAGACCGGCGTTTGTTCCCTCCAGCGCGAAGGTCTCCAGATCACGTCGCGGCCATTGCGAGAGCGAGAACATTGGCGTGCCCGCCGCAGACGGTTGCGCGCTCCACACCCCCATGCTTGCCACCCACAGGCGACCGTCATACCAGGTGCTGTCGAAGATGCGTCCGCCCAGGCCATGCAGGCGCCCATAGCGTGTCCATGGCAGCGACCAGCGCAGGCGCGCGATGCCGTTCTCGCCTGAGATCCACACCGCGCCCTCGCGATCCTCCACCAGGTCGTGCATCTCACCCGCACACGCGGCAAAGCTGTCGAGCAGGTGCAGATCGGGGGAGAAACGCATGATCGTGCCGTCGAAGCTGCCGATCGCGAAGCCACCGTCGGCAAGGGCAATACCGGTGTACGGCTCGTGCAGACGGAAGGCCGCATCGGCCTCCGTGTCGAGCTTGCGCACACGCCTACCATCGCTGAAATGGAAGCCATCGGCCGCGGCAAACAGCAAGCCGCCCCGGTACGGCCAGGCCGCTGGAACACGCAGCTTGGCCAGCGACTCCATGCCTTCGACCAGCACCATCGCGGCCTTGTCGACACGGTAAAGACCTTGCCCCGGAACCCGGAAGAAGACCTCGTCGCCGGCCACCAACGGACGCGTACGTGCGCCAGCGGGAAGCTGCATGCGCGTGGTGCTGCCGTCCTTTTCAAGCACGAACAAGGCGCCAGCGCTTACCGCGTGCACGCCACGCGAGGTTTCCCCCAACGAGAAGACCTCGACCGGCCCTTGCACCAGACCCGCACTGGCCAAGCGTGGCAACAGGTCTACGAATTTGTGGGTGCCATCAGGCTGTCGCAGCAAGCGTCCGAAAACCCCCGCGCCGGCGACATGGATGCTGCCATCACGCGCCAGCATGATCGAGTACACCGGCGCTTCGCCAGACGCCTCCAACAGCGCCCATACCCCGCTACGGAAGACCATCACGCCTTCGCCACTGGCAGCATAGAGGTTGCCCGCGCGGTCGACGACCATCCCGGGATAGGTTGGCGCGGCAGGCAACTGGCTTGCCCCGAACTGACGTAGCAGCGGCAAGCCATGCAGTGTTGTGCTGGCGTGCGCGAATGGCAGCACGCACACCAGCAGCAGGGCCATCAGCCCTTTACGGAACCGCATTTGAACACTGTCCATCTCGCCCCCCCGGCAAGATTGTGCACTTGCACCGTAACAGCTTAGTCCAGCAGCTTTTCGATCAGTTTCCTGTACAGCCCAGGCAGCGCCTCCAGATCGGCGACGCGCACGTTCTCATCGACCTGGTGGATGCTGGCATTGACCGGCCCCACCTCGATGCATTGTGCGCCCAGCGGAGCGATGAAGCGGGCATCAGAGGTACCACCGCCGGTGCTTTCTTCGGGCGCGGCACCGGCGAATTCAGCCAGCACTTCGCGGGCGACGCTGCGCAAGCGGCCTACCGGCGTATAGAACGGCTCACCGCTGCGGTGCCAATGCAGGTCGTAGTCCAGGCCATGACGGTCCAACAGCGCGCCGATCTCGGCCTCCAGCTTGTCGGCATTCCAATGCGGGTTGTAGCGCAGGTTGAACATCACCTGCAGCTCGCCCGGGATCACATTGTTGGCGCCGGTGCCGGCGTTGATGTTGGATATCTGCAGGCTGGTGGACGGGAAGCTTTCGTAGCCATCGTCCCAATGACGGGCAGTCAGCTCAGCCAACGCCGGTGCGGCCAGATGGATGGGGTTGCGTGCCTTGTCCGGATAGGCGACATGGCCCTGCACGCCCTTGATGCGCAGCTTGGCCGAGAGGCTGCCACGGCGGCCGACGCGCAGCAGGTCACCGAGCTTGGCGGTAGACGAAGGCTCACCGGTAATGCACCAGTCGATGCCCTGCCCGCGTTCGACAAAGAGTTTGGCAACGTGGCGCACGCCATCGATGGCGTCACCTTCCTCGTCGCTGGTAAGCAGCACCGCCAGCGTGCCGGGGTGGTTCGGGTGGGCGGCAACGAACTGTTCGGCCGCCACCACGAAGGCGGCAACACTGCCTTTCATGTCGGCGGTGCCGCGTCCGTACAGCACGCCGTCACGCACTTCCGGCTTGAACGGATCGCTGCTCCAGGCCTCGACCGGACCGGTCGGCACCACGTCGGTGTGGCCGAGCAGCACCAATACCGGCGCACCGCTGCCGTGGGTAGCCCAGAGGTTGTCCACTTGCCCCAGGCGCAGGTGCTCGCAGTTGAAGCCTGCGGCGCTGAGGCGGGCTGCGATCAGCTGCTGGCAGCCTGCGTCTTCCGGGGTAACCGAGGGGCGGGCGATCAGATCGCAGGTCAGGGCTAGTACGTCGTTCATGGGGGCCTTCTGGATCGGTTGCTTCACGGTTTACGTCGCGCTCCCACTGTTGCTGGAAGACGGATCAGGCGATGTTGAAGCGGGCTTTGAAGCCGTTGTCACTGAAACCCTGGCTCAGGGTGCCGTCGTCGGTGATAACCAATGGGCGCTTGATCAGCTGCGGGTACTCGCGCAGCAGTAGTTTCCACTCGGCATCGGACTCGGGCGACTTGCGGTTGTCCGGCAGCTGCCGCCATGTGGTCGAGGATTTGTTGATCATCGACGCGAAACCGCCGGCCTTGCCCGCCCATTCGAGCAGGGTTTCCGGGCTGGGCTTGTTGTCGCGGTAGTCGACGAAGGTGTAGGCGATGTTGAAGCGATCCAGCCACTTGGTGGCTTTCTTGCAGGTGTCGCAGTTTTTCAGTCCGTAGATCGTGGTCATGGTTCAAAGCTCGCGGTGATCTGCTCCCCTCCCCCGCTTGCGGGAGAGGGGCTGGGGGTGAGGGGAGGCTTTTAGCTCGTATTGGTAACAGAAGCTTCCACCAAGCCAGACAAGAGCGAAGCAAAAGCTTCCCCTCATCCGCCCCTTCGGGGCACCTTCTCCCGCGGGCGGGAGAAGGGAGACTCCTGACGTTTGCTTTTTAGTCCGCCAACCCACGCAGCAGGTCATTGACGCTGGTCTTGCTGCGGGTCTTGGCATCCACCTGCTTGACGATCACCGCGCAGTACAGCGAGTGCGTGCCGTCCTTGGACGGCAGCGAGCCGCTGACCACCACGCTGTACGGCGGTACATAGCCATACGTCACTTCGCCGGTGGCACGGTTGTAGATACGGGTGCTCTGGCTCAGGAACACGCCCATGCCGATCACGCTGTGGTGGCCGACAACCACGCCTTCCACCACTTCCGAACGGGCGCCGATGAAGCAATGGTCTTCGATGATGGTCGGGCTGGCCTGCAACGGCTCGAGTACGCCACCGATGCCGGCACCACCGGACAGGTGGCAGTGCTTGCCGATCTGCGCGCACGAACCCACCGTGGCCCAGGTATCAACCATGGTGCCTTCGCCCACATGGGCGCCGATATTGGTGAAGCTCGGCATCAGCACCACGTCCTTGCCGAAGTGCGTACCGCGGCGGGCGATCGCCCCTGGCACCACGCGCACACCAGCCGCGCGGAAGGCAGGCTCGTCGTAGCCCTCGAAGCGCGACTCGACCTTGTCCCAGAACGGGGCCGGGGCGCCGTCCATCACTGCCATGTCATTGACACGGAAGTACAGCAGCACCGCCTTCTTCAACCACTCGTTGACCTTCCAGCCGCCATTGCCATCGGGCTCGGCAACACGGAATTCACCGGACTCCAGGCCGTCGATGACGCGGTTGACCAGCGCGCGGGTCGAACCTTCGATCTCGTCCATGGTCAGCATGGTGCGGCGCTCGAATGCGCTCTCGATGCTGAACTTCAACTCGGCCACGCCCGGTGCCGGCGGCTTGCGCAGGCTGCGCGGACCTACCGACGGTGTCACCGGCTTGGTCGACTTCGGCTTGGCAGCGGCAACCTTCTTGACCGGTGCCTTGACCGTCTTCGCAACAGGCTTGGCGACCGGCTTGGTCGCTACTGCGGCTTTTTTCTTCGGCGCGGCCTTTGCAGGTGCTGCCTTCTTGGCGGTCTTCTTGGTCACGGTCTTCCTGGTTGCGGGCTTGCTTGCCATCAGTGGGGGTCTCCTGGCTTGTTGTCGGGATCCAGGCAGGCAAGCAATGCATCACGCAAGGCCTGCATGGAGGTTTCGGTAAGGGGGTGATCGTGGCGATCGGTAAGCTGGAACTGATCCTCGGCACGCTCACCAAAGGTGGCGATGCGTGCGTCCTGCACGCGCAGGCGCTGGTCACGCAGCACATGTGCGACGTCGGCAAGCAGGCCGGGACGATCCGGCGCCACCAGGTTCAAGACGGTCCGGCCTTCATGACTGGCGTCGAGGAACTCGATGCGCGGGGCGAAGCGGAAGTGCTTGAGCTGCCGTGGCATCACCCGCCGCGAGGGACGCAGGATCAGGATATTGCCGGCCAGCGCCTTGCGCAGCACCGATTCCAGGCGCGCGGCGTCGCCGTCGGCGAAGCTGCCGGCCGGCGTCACCTCGAAGGTATCGAAGATGGTGTCGTCGGGGCCGTCAAGCACGCGCGCGCGGTGAATGCCGTAGCCGGCCCGGTCCAGTGTCATCACGATCGCGGCGAACAAGCCGTCACGGTCGGGCGAGTGCACGAACACTTCCAGCGCATCACTCTCGGGAGTAATCCGCCGCACCTTGACCAGGGTGCCGCCCTTGTGGATTTCCACCAGGGACGCAGCCTGCCAGACCAACTGCTCCGGGCGGAAACGCACGAAGCTCTCATCCGGCATGGCCGCGAACTGGCGATCGATCACCGCATCCTCATGACCAAGCAGGCGCATCTGTTCGCGCACGTTGTCGCGCGCTTCCTGCACCCGTTCGGCTTCCGGCAGGGGATGCTCCAAGCCTTCGCGCAACGCGCGACGGGTGGCGAAATACAGGTCGGCCAGCAGCCTGTCCTTCCATGCATTCCACATCTTGGGACTGGTACCGGCGATATCGGCGCAGGTAAGCAGGTACAGGTAATCGAGACGATCACGGTCGCCGACCAGGCCGGCAAAGCGATGGATCACCTCGGGGTCGGTGATGTCCTGCTTCTGCGCGGTCACCGACATGCGCAGGTGCTGCTCGACCAGCCACGCCACCAGTTCAGTGTCCGTGCTGCTCAAACCATGTGCGCTGCAGAATTCACGCGCATCCACCGCGCCCAGTTCGGAATGATCACCACCGCGGCCCTTGGCGATGTCGTGGAACAGCCCGGCCAGCAGCAGCAACTCCGGCTTGCGCAGGCGCGGCCAGACTTCGTGCGCGATGGAGAAACGCTCATCGGCGCGGCCGCTGGCGAACAAGGCCATGTTCCGCAGCACCATCAAGGTGTGCTGGTCCACCGTGTAGACATGGAACAGATCGAACTGCATGCGCCCGGACACCGCAGCGAATGCGGGAATCCATTGCCCGAGCACGCCAAGCCGCGCCATCCGCGCGAGCGTATCGACCGCACGCGGACCGCGCAGCAAGGCCATGAACTGCTCGCGTACATCGTCGTCCACGGCGGTGAAGTCAGGAATCTCGTCCAGCATCTCGGCCAGACCGCGGGCCGTCATCGAATGCAGGCCGCGCACATCGACGGTGCGTGCCCAGCACGCGAACAAGGCAAAGATGCTGCGGATGTCGCCATGCGGCCAGAACGGGTCGTCGGCGGACAGATAGCCGCGGCGCAGCGAGAACCCATCACCTACCGGCTGCGGGGTCGCCTCACCGTCAAACTGTTCTTCAAAGCGTTGCAGCAGGCGGTCGCTGATGCGGCGGATCACCGTGGCACTGCGATAGAAGCCCTGCATCATCTTCTCCACGCCCAGGCTTTCGGCGTCATCGCCGAATCCCATGCGCGCGGCCAAGGTCTTCTGGTAATCGAAACGCAGCCGTTCTTCCGGCCGCTGTGCGACCAGGTGCAGGCCGAAACGCAGCCGCGCCAATACCTGGCGTTCGCGCTTCAGCGCGGCGGCCTCGTCCAGGCCCAGATGGCCCAGCCCGACCAGCGCATCGATATTGCTGACACCGAAGGCGCGCAGCGCCATCCAGCCCAGTGTATTGAGATCGCGCAGGCCGCCAGGGCCGTCCTTGATGTCCGGCTCCAGGTTGTCTGCGGTATCACCGAAGCGCTGGTGGCGGGCAAGCAGTTCCTCGCGCTTGGCCAGGAAGTACTCACGCGGCGGCCATACCAGGCTGGGCGCAATCGCCCTCGCCAGACCGTGCTGGGCGGTTGCGTCCGCAACCAGCGGTCGCGCCTCGATCAAGGCAGTCAGCACGGTCTGGTCTGCAGCGGCTTGCACGCACTGCGTTGCCGAGCGCACCGCATGACTGGCCGGCAAACCGGCATCCCATAGCAGGGCGAACAAGCGCGCCAAAGCGGCTTCGTGGCGTTGCTGCACGTCGGTCTCGGCCAGCACCAGCAGGTCAATGTCCGAGCGCGGGAACAGCTCGCCACGGCCGTAGCCGCCGACCGCGAACAGCGCCAAGCCTGCTGTCGCCGGAATGCAGCGTTGCCAGGCTTCAATGATCAGCTGATCGACCGCACGCGCGCGCAGGCCGGGCAGACGTTCGACATTGTCGGTCTGCTCGAAGCGCTTGCCCAGGCGGGCATCGGTGTGGGCAAGTGACTGCCGTGCATCAGCAGCCCATTGCGCGTCACCGGCAGGATCTGCCGGCGTGTCCAGAATCGGGCCCGCCGGCAAAGAGGTCATGCCTGCGCGGATTCCGCCGGGGACAACGTCAATACCTCAACGCCATCCTCGGTCACCACAATGGTGTGTTCCCACTGCGCCGAGAGCTTGCGGTCCTTGGTCACCACGGTCCAGCCATCGGGCAGCACCTTGGTGTAGCGGGTGCCTTCATTGATCATCGGCTCGATGGTGAAGGTCATGCCCTGCTTGAGCACCAGGCCCTGGCCCGGACGGCCGTAATGCAGCACCTGCGGTTCGTCGTGGTAGACCTTGCCGATGCCATGGCCGCAGTACTCACGCACCACGCTGAAACGCTCAGCTTCCGCGAATTCCTGGATCGCATGACCCACATCGCCCAGCGTCGCGCCCGGCTTGACCGCACGGATACCGCGCCACATCGCTTCCTTGGTGGTTTCCACCAGGCGCTTGGCCATCACCGACGGCGTGCCGACGTAATACATGCGGCTGGTATCACCGTGCCAGCCATCCTTGATGACGGTCACGTCGATATTGACGATGTCGCCGTCCTTGAGCACCTTGGCTTCGCTGGGAATGCCGTGGCAGATGACGTTGTTGACCGAGGTGCACACGGTCTTGGGGAATCCGCGGTAGCCCACATTGGCCGGGATGGTGCCCTGCACGTTGATGATGTGGTCGTTGCAGATGCGATCCAGCTCTTCGGTGGTGACACCGGGCTTGACGTGCGGGGTGATGATGTCGAGCACCTCAGCCGCCAGACGACCGGCGATGCGCATCTTCTCGATTTCTTCGGGGGTTTTCAGTTGGATTGCCATGTGCCGATTATCCCCCATTTGGGCTTTTTCGCTAAGTATTTCACATTAATGAACGCGGAGTCAGGCGCCACTCCAGGATCCGGCCGCCACCTTTGCGACCGGAAGCGCCGACGGGCGGCCTGCCTGTGTGCACTCATGCGAGTCAGTCCTGACAAGCGCCTGGTCGCAGCGTTCGCGCGAGTGTTCTGAGCCAGCGGGGAAACCACGACCGGTCAGCGCGGCGTCCCGATTGACCGAACTTAGCAAGATCCCCCGTTCAGGCAAAACTGCCAGCGTGAACACGTGTCAGCGCTGCGCTGCCGTGCTTTGCTCTGCGCGCGCCCCGGGGCCATGCACCATGGCCTCGCCGCTGCCGCCAACCGCCGGGAGAATCGACATGCTCACGCGCACGCTCTTGATCACCGCAGCCAGCATCGCATTGACGGGAACTGCAGGCCTCACCCAGGCAGCAACCCAGACCGCGCAGTTCCAGGTCCGCATCGTCATTACCGAGTCCTGTGATATCCAGGCCGTCGCCGCCAGCGACATCGACTTTGGCAGCGTGGCCCGCGCCACCGGTACTCCGCTCGACGCCCAGGGCACGCTGGAGGTGAACTGTACCAACGGCACCCCCTACACCATCGGCATGAACCCCGGCGCCAATGCCACCAGCACCACTGCCGCCGCCGACAACCGGCGCATGAGCGACGGCGCCAGCAACTTCGTTGCCTATGGGTTGTACCGCGATGCCGGCCGGCAGAATTTCTGGGGCGAGGTGATCGGCACCGACACCCTGGCCGGCACCGGCACTGCCAGCGCGCAGACGATTCCGGTCTATGGCCGCGTGCCTTCCACCGATGCGCCAGCCGGCAGCTATGGCGACACGGTGATTGCCACGATCACCTATTGAGGCCTGACCAGATGCAGCCAGCCTGCCCACGCGCCCGCGGCACCGCTCCGCGCCCCTTGCGCCGTGCACACTGGGGCCTGCTGTTATTGGCCCCTTTGGCGAGCGCCGGCAACCTGCAGGTCGCGCCGATCCTGTTGGAATTCAGTGATGGCGTGCAGGCGCAGGCACTGTGGCTGGAGAACAACGGCGATCAGCCACTGCATGCACAGGTGCGCGTACAGCACTGGACGCAAAGCGATGCAGCCGACGTGCTTGAGCCATCGCAGATGCTGCTGGCGCGCCCGGCCATCGTCCAGATTGGCCCCGGCCAACGGCAATTGGTACGCGTGCTGCGGCCGGCGCCCGTGCCAACAGGCGACCCCCAGGAGCAGGCCTATCGCCTGCTGGTGGACGAGCTCCCCGCCCCCCACGTCAAACCCAACCAGGGCTTGAATTTCCTGCTGCGCTACTCGATCCCGGCGTTCGTCCTGCCTGCGGGGGCGAGCCCGCGCGAACTGGGAAGCAAGGCCGCCACCGACACAAGCGGATTGCACGCCCGCTGGCAGCTAGACCCGGGCCTGCTGACCCTGACCGTACACAACACGGGCGCACAGCGCGTGCGCCTGAGCCAGTTGCGCTGGCTGCCCGAGAACGGCCCACCGATTGAACTGACACCCGGCCTGCTCGGTTATGTATTGGCAGGCCAGCACATGCAATGGACGCTGCCGCTACCGCACCCCTTCCCCCTCACCGGCACTTTGCAGGCCAGGCTGAACGATGCCGCCATCCCGCAGCCGCTGCGCTCTGCTGACCTTTGATCTGGCAATGCTCATGGCGAGTAGCTCCTCCCTGTCTGCCGCGCCCCCTGCCCGCCCGGATACCGCACCCGCCGGCATTGGCGAACAGCTGCCGCAGGAGCTGTATCTGGAAGTCCGGATCAACCAGGGCAGCAGCACCCAGCTGGCACGCTTCATCGCTACCGGGCAACAGCTGGCCGCCAGCGCGGCGACATTGCAGGAACTGGGCCTGCGCCTGCCGGAGGGCGTGGAGCCCGACCAGCAATCGGTTGATCTTGCCCAACTGCCGGATATCGAGATCAGCTACGACGCCCGCAACCAGCGCCTCGCACTGCAGCTGCCGTTGGCCGGACTGAATCGGCCAGTCACTCAACTACGTCCGGCGACGCCTCCCAGCGTGCTCGCGGCAAGCGACAGCAGCCCCGGCCTCCTGCTCAACTACGACCTGCATGCACAACAGCAACGCGGGTTCCGCAGCGCCAGCAGCTTCAGCGAGCTGCGCCTGTTCGGCGTCGGGGCAGGCATCTGGTCAACCACACAGAACACCAGCCTGGACGATGACCGAGGCCGCTGGCAGCGCCGCAACATCCGCCTGGACAGCCGCTGGCAACTCGACCTGCCCGGCCCGATGCTCACCCTGGGCATTGGCGACACCCTGACCGGCGCGCTGGAATGGTCGCGCGCCGTCCGCATTGCCGGCGTACACCTGTCACGCGATTTTTCCCTGCAGCCCTACCGCGTGACCACTCCATTGGCGTCGTTCAGCGGCGATGCCCTGCTGCCATCCACGGTCGACCTTTACATCAATGGCATCCGCCAGGCCAGCCGCAACGTGCAGCCAGGGCGATTCCAACTGGATGCCGCCCCCACGCTCAACGGCAGTGGCCAGGCGCAGCTGCTGGTGACCGATATCAATGGGCAGCAGCGGATGCTGGAGTTTGCGCTGTACGGCACGCCCACTCTGCTGCAGGCCGGCCTGAGCGACTGGTCACTGGATCTGGGCGTGTTACGCGAGGACTACGGGCTGCGCTCCTTCGCTTACGGTGACAGGCCGATGGCCAGTGCCAGCCTGCGCCACGGCGTTCGCCAGCACCTGACTATCGAGGCGCATACCGAGCTCAGCACGGACCTGCAGCTGGCCGGCATGGGTGCGGTGGCCCTGCTGGGCGAGCGCGGCGGGGTAGTGAGCGCCTCCTTCAGCCGCAGTCGCGCCGGCATCATGCGCGGACATCAACACGCACTGGGTTATCAATGGAGCGCGCACGGCTTCAGCGTCTCGGCCCGCACCCAGCGCAGCAGCAGCGACTTCCGCGATGCCCCTGCGTTTCTTGCCAATGCACTCCTGCCCCGCCGTACCGATCAGTTTTTCGTGGGCCTTGGCAATATCCACAGCGGCCAGTTCAGCCTCAGCTACATCTCCCAGCATTACCCCGGCAGCCTCCCCACCCGCCTGACCGGGCTGGGCTGGTCACGCAACCTGCATGGCAATGCCTGGCTCAGCGTGCAGCTCCAGCACGACCTCGACAACCGGCGCACGGACAGCGCCAACCTGTATCTCTCGCTGCCACTGGGGCGGCTTACCCAACTCAGCAGCTCAGTACGCCACGGCAGCGACGGCAACGCGCTGGCCCTGCAGGCAGGTCGCAGTGTGCCGGCGGATGCGGGCGGCTGGGGCTGGCGCGCGCAGGCAAGCCTGGGCACACGCCGCAGCGCCAACGCCGAACTGAGCCATCTGGGCGATGCCGGCCAGTGGCGTATCGGCATGGATTACGATCCCGACGCCGGTACCACCGGGTACGCCGATGCCAATGGCAGCATCGTGTGGTTCGGCCGCAGCATTCGTGCACTGCGCCAGGTTGACGACGCGTTTGCCCTGGTGTCGACCAATGGCGTGGCGCAGGTTCCGGTGCGACTGGAGAACCGATTGATCGGCACCACCGATGCGCAAGGACAGCTGCTGGTTGCACCGCTGCGCGCGTGGCAACGCAACCTCATCAGCATCGATACCCTTGGCTTGCCAATGGACTTGCTGCTGGATACTCCACAGCAACTGGTGGTACCCGCATCGGGAAGCGGCGCAAGCGTGGTTTTCAGACTGCAACCAAGCCGCCCGCTGCGCCTGCAGGTCCGCGGCGCGGATGGGAAATGGCTGGGCGTCGGCAGCACGATCGCAGTCGAACTGGCAGGCCGGATCGTCGCAACCACCGTCACCGGCCATGACGGTGAGGTGTATCTGCAGGATCCGCCTGCCGACGCGGTGCTGCGCATCCCGGTGGACGACAGCCACGACTGCGTGATTCCCCTCCCCACCATCGTGCAAGGCAGCGACCCGCCCGGCATCACGACACTGCAGTGCCAACCATGAGCGACACGGCCAGGCCATTGCCGCGAAATCCGCGCATGGCGACCCTGCATATCCTGCTGCTGGTGTTGGCTGGGCTCCCGTTCTTCGCGTGGGCACAAAGCTGCCAAGTGATCCGCAGCCCGAACATCGATTTCGGCGAAATCCGCAGCACCGCCACTACCGACACAGCGGCCACCGTCGTCGTCAGCTGCCAGGGCCTGGCACCGTTCGGCAACCAGATCACCGCCTGCATCTTCCCTGGCGAAGGCGTTCCCGGCGGCGTGGCACCACGCCGCATGACAAATGACGCAGGCGCCCTGATGAACTACGACCTCTATGCGAACCCGGCGCAGACACAGCTGCTCGGCGCATTTGGCGGCAGCCAGCCCGTTTACGCGATCTCGATCCAGGCGGGAGCACTGAGCCCACAACAGATCCCGTTCAACATCTATGCCCGCGTCCCGGGAGGACAGATGCTGCCAGCAGCCTACCGATACGAGGGTAATCCAGGCACCTCCATCCTTCGTTACAGCTATGGCCCACCACTACTCGCGCCACCAACCGCGGAAAACTGCCGCGATGGCACCTTCCCCTTGCTGGGTGGTGCAGGTCAATCGCAGTTCCTTTTTGGCACCGTCAGCGCGCAAGTGCCCAGCGCCTGCCTGATCACCATCGCCACCGACCTGGACTTCGGCAGCGCCAGCCGCCTCGATGCCCCCCGCGACCAGAGCTCACTGATCCGCATGCGCTGCGCTACCGGTACGGTATGGACCATGACTCTGAGCAACGGCAACAACCCTGCCAATGGGCAGCGCCGGATGGCTTCAAATGGCAACTTCCTGCCCTACGAGCTCTACCTCGACCCGGCACTGCTCATTCCCTGGGGCGACTCGGAGGCGACCGGCGCCAGTGATGTGGGTGAAAACGAAGATGTGGCCTTCCCCGTCTATGGCAGGGTGTTCCCACAGCCGGCCCCCATTCCAGGCAGCTACAGCGACACGATCACGGTCACGCTTACCTACTAGGCAGCCGCCCCCCCCTCTGCTCGCTGATCCGACAAATTGCGCGCAGCCCAGCCAGGGGCTATACTTCGCCGGCTTTTTCGGGCGCATGCCCGTTGGAGCGCGCTGACACCGGGCGTCAACCGGTGAATCCTCACCTGTCGCCCCCATCCGTGCCGGGGTGCCCTGTTCGTCAGGGTTCGGCCACGGAGGCGCCAGGGAAGCCCAACCCCGGAACTGTTTGCGCGCTCGACATGAAAGCCGCGCATCGCAGCACGACCCCAACAAACCGGTCGCGCGCGGTGTCAGTTCCACCATCAGGAGTTTTGCAATGCCCCAGATCACCATGCGTCAGATGTTGGAAGCCGGCGTCCACTTCGGCCACCAGACCCGTTACTGGAACCCGAAGATGGGCCAGTACATCTTTGGCGCCCGCGGCAAGATCCACATCATCAACCTGGAAAAGACCGTCCCGCTGTTCAACGATGCGATGAACTTCATCTCCTCGGTTGCCCAGAAGCGCGGCACCATCCTGTTCCTCGGCACCAAGCGCAGCGCACGCGAATCCATCAAGGAAGAAGCAGAGCGTTGCGGCATGCCGTTCATGAACCAGCGCTGGCTGGGCGGCACCCTGACCAACTTCGCCACCGTGAAGAAGTCGGTTGCCCGCCTGAAGGAACTGGAAGCCGGTGAAACCGACGGCAGCTTCGACAAGCTGGTCAAGCACGAAGTGCTGGGCCTGCGCCGTGAGCGCGACAAGCTGGAAGCCTCGCTGGGCGGCATCAAGGAAATGAACCGCCTGCCCGACGCCATCTTCGTCATCGACATCGGCCACGAAGACATCGCCATCAAGGAAGCCAAGAAGCTCGGCATCCCGGTGATCGCCGTTGTTGACACCAACTACAACCCGGAACTGGTTGATTACGCCATCCCGGGCAACGACGACGCCATCCGTGCCGTGCAGCTGTACGCT
This sequence comes from Stenotrophomonas sp. PS02298, assembly GCF_029959445.1. Taxonomy (GTDB): domain Bacteria; phylum Pseudomonadota; class Gammaproteobacteria; order Xanthomonadales; family Xanthomonadaceae; genus Stenotrophomonas. The sequence continues at coordinate 18,967 of NZ_JASCOR010000022.1, forward strand.
CGCGCCGCCGCCGACGCCGTGCTGGAAGGCAAGGCTGCTGCTCCGAACGCCGCCACCGTGCGCGAAGAAGAGTTCAGCGAAGCCGCTGCTGGCGAAGAAGCCAAGCCGGCCCGCCGCGCTCCGGCCAAGAAGGCTCCGGCCAAGAAGGGTGACGAGGCTTCGGCCTGATCCCTACCGGCGGGCGCAGCCATTGCGCCCGCTTCCCCTGTGCCGGCACCAATGGCGCCGAGCACTGACAGGGCTGCGTAACAACGGCCGGCCATCATGGCCGGCCTACCCCTTTCTATTGATGAGGTAATTCCATGGAAATCACTGCTTCCCTGGTCAAGGAACTGCGCGAGCGCACCGGCGCCGGCATGATGGAGTGCAAGAAGGCTCTGTCCGAAACCAACGGCGACATCGACGCAGCGGCGGAAGCCCTGCGCAAGTCCGGCGCTGCCAAGGCCGACAAGAAGGCTGATCGCGTCACCGCCGAAGGCCGCGTGGGCGTTGCCAGCAACGGCGGCAACGCCGTCCTGGTCGAAGTGAACTCGGAAACCGACTTCGTTGCCAACGACGTCAACTTCAAGGCATTCGTCGATGCCGTTGCCGCTGCCGCCCTGGCATCCGGCGCCGCCGACGTGGAAGCCCTGAAGTCGGTCAAGCTGGCCAGCGGCGAAACCGTCGAAGAAACCCGCGCCATCGCGATCCAGAAGCTGGGTGAAAATATCCAGATCCGTCGCCTGGTCAAGATCAGCGGCGACAACACCGTTGGCACCTACGTGCACAGCAACGGCAAGATCGGCGTGCTGGTCGAACTGGCCGGCGGCAACGCCGAGCTGGCTTCGGGCCTGGCAATGCACGTGGCCGCGATGAACCCGCCGCACAACAAGGCAGCCGACGTTCCGGCCGACTTCGTTGCAAAGGAAAAGGAAATCGAGCTGGCCAAGATGACCGACAAGGACAAGGCCAAGCCGGCGGACATCCTGGAAAAGATCATCAGCGGCAAGATCAACAAGATCATCAGCGAAGTGACCCTGTACGGCCAGAGCTACGTGCTGGACAGCGACAAGACCGTCGAGCAGGCCGTCAAGGCCGCTGGCGGCGACGTCGTCGGCTTCCAGCGTCTGGCTGTCGGCGAAGGCATCGAGAAGGTGGTGGAAGACTACGCCGCCGAAGTTGCCAAGGCGATGCAGGTCTAAGCACCTGCCACACGCAACACCTGAAAGAGCCGCGGTTATCCGCGGCTTTTTCTTTGCCACGAAGTACCCGCGACAACACACTCCCGGCACTGGACTGCAAGACCCCGTCTTTGCTTAAACCATCCTGTATGCTTGCGCCACTGCCGCCTGCTTCTTCGACATGTCCCCCGAGCTCACTGCAGCCCTGTCCCTCTGCCGCAACCTGCCCTCGCCGCCGGCCATCGCTGTCCGTTTGATCGAGCTTGCGCAGGACCCGGAAACCGACATCGCCAGCGCCGCTGACGTGATAGCGCTGGATATGGGCTTGAGCGCACGCATGATGCGCATCGCCAACTCCCCTCTGTACGCGAGCCGCCGCCGCATCGAAAACCTGGGCCAGGCATTGACCATGCTCGGCCTCAACGCCACCTTGCAGCTGGCGCTGGGCTTCAGCCTGTCACGCGCACTGCGCGAGGACGAAGACCACGCACAGCTGCTGCAAGCCGTCTGGCGGCGCAGCATCCTCAGCGCCCTGGCCGCGCGCTACCTGGGGCTGGCACGCAACGTCCGCAAGGTGGAAGAACTGATGCTGGCCGGCCTGCTGCAGGACATCGGCATCCTCGCCCTGTTGCAGCTGCGCAGCGACAACTACCCCAGCCTGCTTGCCGGTGCCGGCAGCAATGAGGAACTGCTCGCCCACGAACGCACCATATTCGAGTGCAGCCACGCCGATATCGGTGCCGAGCTGTGCGAGCAATGGGGCCTGCCGCCCTACCTGGTCGACGCCATCAGGCACAGCGAAGCGCCGGCCGAACCAACCGACCTGTTCGGCCGCTGCGTTGCCCTGTCAGGCAGCATTGCCGAGATCTGGCTGAGCAAGGACACCGACCAGGCCCGCGACACCGCCCTGCGCCTGGTGCATGCACAACTGGAAATGGACAGCAGCCAGTTCGAACTGGTGCTGCAACAGGTCAGCCAGATGCTGCCGGAGATCAGCGCATTGTTCGACGTGCCGGTGCCATCCCCCGCCCGCATCACCTACCTGCTCGATCACGCCGCCGAGTTGATGGCCCTGCGCAACCTGCGCGAGCTACAGGATGCCGGCGCCGCCAAGCGACGTGCCGATGATTTCGAGCAGCAGGCTCGCCGCTTGACCGAACAGGCGCACCTGGACGCACTCACCGGCCTGTTGAACCGGCGCCAGCTGGAAGTGGTGCTGGCGCAGGAGTTCGACCGCGCCGGCCGCGCCGACCGGCCACTGTCGGTGGCCTTCATCGACCTGGACGACTTCAAGAAGATCAACGACCAGCACGGCCACCTGGTCGGCGACCAGGTCCTGCAGGCATTCGCCAGCCAGCTGCAGGGCCAGCTGCGCGGTAGCGATACCGTTGCCCGCTTCGGTGGCGAGGAGTTCGTGGTGTTGTTCCCGGGCACCAACGAACAGACCGCGCTGGAAGTGATACGCCGCGTACTTGGCGCCATCACCCAGACCCCGATCGTCACCGTAGCCAACATGCCGCTGCATGTGACCTTTTCGGCCGGCGTCGCCACTCATGGTGCATACGAGCGCTTCACCGACATGCGCGACCTGCTCAAGGCCGCCGATGACGTGCTGTACCGCTCCAAGAACCTTGGCCGCAACCGGGTCATCGCCCGCGCCCCGGATCCCCACCCCACCGCCTGCTGAACCGGATTCCGATTGACCCGGGTTTTGTCGCTGCATTGCAACAATAGATGTCACCTGAAACTGCGGCATCCGTTAGAATCCCCCGCGTTTTCCAGCCATCTGAGGTCACCATGTCCAAGCTCGCCTACCGCCGCATCCTGTTGAAACTTTCCGGGGAGGCGCTGATGGGGGACGAGGACTACGGCATCGACCCCAAGGTCATCAACCGCCTTGCCCATGAAGTCATCGAGGCCCAGAGCGCCGGCGTCGAAATCGCGCTGGTGGTTGGCGGCGGCAACATCTTCCGCGGCGCCGGCCTGGCTGCAGGCGGCATGGACCGCGTCACCGGCGACCACATGGGCATGCTGGCGACCGTCATCAACGCCCTCGCCATGCAGGACGCGCTTGAAAAAGCGGGTGGCAAGGCCCGCGTGATGAGCGCGATCAAGATCAACGACGTGTGCGAGGACTACATCCGCCGCCGCGCCATCCGCCACCTGGAAAAGGGCCGCCTGGTGATCTTCGCCGCCGGCACCGGCAACCCCTTCTTCACCACCGATTCGGGCGCTGCACTGCGTGCCATCGAGATCGGCGCCGACCTGCTGCTCAAGGCCACCAAGGTCGACGGCGTCTATGACAAGGACCCGAACAAGCATGCCGATGCGGTCCGCTATGACAGCCTGAGCTACGACCAGGTCATCAACCAGGGTCTGGAAGTCATGGACACGGCTGCCTTTGCGCTGGCCCGTGACAGCGACCTGCCGCTGCGCGTTTTCGACATGAGCCAGCCCGGCGAACTGCTGAAAATCCTGCACGGCGAGCCCATCGGCACCCTGGTGCACGGCCGCGACGCCCACTAACCCACGCTGCCGGCGCGGTGGGCAGGGGTAATCGCCTATAATCGGCCGGTTCTAGAAACATCCAGGATTCGGCCGATGATCAACGATATCAAGCAAGATGCGCAGGCGCGCATGACCAAGAGCATCGAAGCTCTGCGCCATACCCTCACCACCATCCGCACCGGTCGCGCTTCGCCGACCCTGCTGGACGGCATCAAGGTCAAGGCTTACGGCACCGACACCCCCTTGAATCAGGTGGCCAGCATCAGCGTGTCCGAAGGACGTTCGCTGGTGATCACCCTGTTCGACAAGAACATGATCAAGGACGTGGAAAAGGCCATCTATGCCTCCGACATCGGCATCACTCCCACCACCATGGGCACGGTGATCCGCCTGAACCTGCCGCCGCTCACCGAAGAGCGCCGCAAGGAACTGGCCAAGTCGGTGAGCAAGGAAGGCGAAGAAACCAAGATCGCCATCCGCAACATCCGCCGAGACGCCAACCAGGAAGTGGCCAAGCTGCTCAAGGACAAGGCGATCACCGAGGATGACGACCGTCGCAGCCAGGACGACATCCAGAAGTTGACCGACAAGGCGATCAAGGACGTCGACGAAGTGGTCAAGCTCAAAGAACAGGAACTGATGGCGGTCTGAGGCGTGTCCTCCGTCCTGCACGACGATACCGCGGCCCCGGCATTGCCGGGGCACATTGCCATCATCATGGATGGCAACGGCCGTTGGGCGCAGCAGCGCCGGCGGCCGCGCATGATCGGCCACCGTGCCGGTGCGCGCGCGGTCAACCGCAGCATCGATTTCTGCCTCGAGCGTGGCGTTGGCGCACTCACCCTGTTTGCGTTTTCCAGTGAAAACTGGGGCCGCCCGCAGGAGGAAGTCGACTCGCTGATGAAACTGTTCCTCGGCGCACTGGACCGCGAGGTGGATGAACTCCACCGCCGTGGCGTGCGCGTGCGCTTCATCGGCGACCGCAGCCGCTTCGCCGGCAGCATCGTCCAGCGCATGGACAAGGCCGAGCAACGCACGGTCGGCAATTCCGCGATGACCCTGAGCATCGCCGCCAGCTATGGTGGTCGCCAGGACATCGCACTGGCTGCGCGCGCCCTGGCCGAACAGGTCGCCGCCGGCACCCTGCGCCCCGAGCAGATCGACGAGCAGGCCCTCGGCCAGCACGTGGCGCTGGCCGACATGGCGCCGCCGGACCTGTTCATCCGTACCGGTGGCGACACCCGCATCAGCAACTTCCTGCTGTGGCAGCTGGCTTACAGCGAACTGTGGTTCACTGACGTGCTGTGGCCGGATGTCGATGCGGCCGTCCTTCAACTGGCACTGGATGACTATGCAAGGCGTGAGCGCCGCTTTGGTCTGACCAGCGCCCAGATTGCCGCCGCTGCGGCAGCGAGCGCACATTCATGACAAAGACCCGCGTGATTGCAGCGCTGATCATGGCCCCGGTGGCGATCTGCGCAATCCTGTTCCTGCCAAGCCAATGGCTGGCTGCCGCTGCCGCCCTGGTGTTCCTGGTCGGCCTGTGGGAATGGCTCAAGCTCACCGGCGTGGTTGGCCTGCCGCGTACCGTGCTGGTGGTGCTGAACCTGCTGCTGATGGTGCTGCTGGTCTGGGCCTCGGACGGCAGCATGGTGCTGTTCCAACTGGCCGCGCTGGTCGGCGTCGGCTTCTGGCTGCTGGCCTTGCTGTGGCTGCGTTTCTTCGATTTTGGCGCGCATGACGAAAGCAGCGCACGCATGCTGAAGCTCGCCGCCAGCAGCCTGGCGATCATCCCGGCCTGGGCCTCGCTGGTCCTGATCCACGCTGGCAGCAATGGCCACCTGTGGTTGTTGACCGCATTGACCCTGGTCTGGGCGGCCGATTCCGGCGCGTATTTCGCCGGTCGTACCTTTGGCAAGCACAAGCTGGCCCCGCGCATCAGCCCCAACAAGACCATTGAAGGACTGCTTGGCGGACTGGTCGCTGGCCTGGTTACCGCTGGCGTGTTCGGCTGGCTTGCCGGCGTGCAGGCCCCGCAGTTCGGCTGGCTGATGCTGGTCACCGCGGTGGCAGTGTTGGCTTCGGTGCTCGGCGACCTGTTTGAAAGCCTGCTCAAGCGCCACGCCGGCGCCAAGGATTCCGGACACATCATCCCCGGCCACGGCGGCGTGCTGGACCGTATCGACGGCGTGCTCGCCGCGCTGCCGGTATTCGCGCTGGGCAAGGAAATCTTCGGCTTCTAAGCATGTCCACCTCTTCCTTACGTCAGGTCGCCATTCTTGGCGCCACCGGCTCCATCGGCACCTCGGCGCTGGATGTGATTGCCCGCCATCCGCAGCAGATGCGTGCCACAGTGTTGGCCGCTGGCAGCAATGTGGATGGCTTGATCGCGCTGTGCCAACAACACCGCCCGGACCACGCCGCCATTGCCGACCCGGCGCTGTTCGCGCGCCTGCGCGACGGCCTCAAGCACGCCGGGCTGGCGACCGAAGCACATGCCGGTCATCAAGCCATCGACGCACTGGCCGCCAGCGATTGCTGCGACACCGTGGCGGCCGCCATTGTTGGTGCCGCCGGCCTGTCTTCCACGCTCGCCGCCGCCCGCGCCGGCAAGCGACTGCTGCTGGCCAACAAGGAATCACTGGTACTGGCCGGCGAGCTGCTGACCCGCGAGGCCGCCAACGCTGGCGCCGAGATCATTCCGATCGACAGCGAGCACAACGCCATCTTCCAATGCCTGCGCTCGCGCGACGCGCGGCTGGAAGCCGGCGTCCGCCGCATCATTCTGACCGCGTCCGGCGGCCCGTTCCGGGGGCGCGGCCGCGCCGAGCTGGAAAAGGTGACCGTGGCCCAGGCCGTTGCCCACCCGAAGTGGTCGATGGGCCCGAAGATCTCGGTCGATTCGGCGACGTTGATGAACAAAGGCCTGGAAGTCATCGAGGCCCACCACCTGTTCAACGTCCCCGGTTCACGCATCGACGTGCTGGTGCACCCGCAGAGCCTGGTGCACTCGCTGGTCGAATTCATCGACGGCTCAACCCTTGCCCAGCTTGGCTTGCCGGACATGCGCACCACCCTGGCCGTCGGCCTGGGCTGGCCGCAACGGATCGAGTCGGGCGTCGGCGGGCTGGACCTGCTGACGCAGGGCCGGCTGGATTTCGAGGCGCCAGACATGGACGCCTTCCCCTGCCTGCGCCTGGCCTGGCAGGCGATGGAGGCCGGCGGCAGCGCCCCGGCGATCCTGAATGCAGCCAACGAAGTCGCCGTTTCAGCCTTTCTTCAGGGGCGCATAGGCTTCCTGTCGATCCCGGCACTGGTGGAACACACGCTATCTACCCTGCCCTACGTGGCGGCCGATACACTGGACGCCCTGTTGGCAGCTGATGCCCAGGCCCGCCAAATCACCGAATCCGCCATTGCCCGCCTGCCGAATGTCTGATCCCACCCTACAACCGAGCTGTGCCCATGGCTGATTTCCTGGGGTCCGTGTGGTGGATGATCGTCAGCCTGGGCGTGCTGGTGACGTTTCATGAATTCGGCCATTACTGGGTAGCCCGCCGCTGCGGGGTAAAGGTACTGCGCTTCTCGGTGGGCTTCGGCAAGCCACTGTGGAGCCGCCGCAACCGCAACGGCACCGAGTTCGCCATCGCCGCCATCCCACTGGGCGGTTATGTGAAGATGCTGGACGAGCGCGAGGTCGAGGTCCCGGCCGGTGAACGCGCCGTCGCCTTCAACAACAAGACCGTCTGGCAGCGCATCGCCATTGTCGCCGCCGGCCCTGCTGCCAACCTGATCCTGTGCATCGCCCTGCTTTGGGCGATGTTCGTGATCGGGCGCCAGGACTATTCAGCCACCATCGGCCGCACCACCGGCATGGCCGCACAGGCCGGCTTTGTCGCCGGCGACCGCATCCTTGCCGTCGAGGACCGCAGCGTCGAGACCTGGGCCGAGGCCAGCATGGCCTTCACCACCGCTGCGATGGACCGCCAGGATGCGCACGTGCGCGTCCGCGACAACCTGGACAACGAACGCACCCGGGTGCTGCCGCTGTCGCAGCTGCCGGCGGGGTTTGATGAGCGACAGGTTCCGACGCAGGCAGGCTTCATCTGGCAGTTCTGGCTGCAACCAGCCCGTGTCGACTCGGTTTCCGCCGATTCGGCCGCCGCCGGCTTGCTGCAGACCGGCGACCTGATCCTGGCCGTGGACGGCCAGCGCGTGGACAGCGCCGACCAGGTCACCCCGCTGATCCAGCAACTTGGCCAGCGCGGCGGTCCCGGCATGGTCGAGGTCGAGCGCAACGGCGAGCGGCTGGCATTGGAGCTGACCCCGCAGGCCGGCCAAGGGCCGGACGGCAAGCCACGCTGGCTGATCGGGGTTGGCTTTGCCACCAACCAGGCCCCCGCCTACGACGCCCGCCAGCAGTACGGCGTGTTCGCCGCGCTGCCGGCCGCCGTGCGCGAAACCGGCAAATTGGCGACAGATTCGCTGGGTATGATGCGGCGCATGCTCACTGGCCACGCCTCGGTAAAGAACATTTCCGGCCCGATCACCATCGCCCGCGTGGCCAATGCCTCGGCTGAACGCGGGCTGGATTGGTTCCTGTATTTCCTGGCTTTGCTGTCGCTGAGCCTGTGCATCATCAACCTGCTGCCCATCCCCATCTTGGACGGCGGGCACCTGCTGTATTACCTTATCGAGTTGGTCAAGGGCAGCCCGCTTAGCGAGCGCGCCATGGCTGCCGGCCAATACATCGGTCTGGCGCTGTTGGCGGGGTTGATGGGATTGGCGTTCTACAACGACATCCTCAGCCTGGTCCCGCGATGAACTTTTTCCCGTTGTCGTCGTCTTACGCCGGCACCCACGCATTATCGAAATCGACTCCAACCGGACGTGATATGACGCGACTTCCCAATCGCCGCTTGCTGGCCCTCGCACTTGCTGCCGGTCTGGCCCTGCCTGTGCTTGCACAGGCGGCCGAGCCCTTTACCGCCAGCGACATCCGCGTGGACGGCCTGCAGCGCATTTCCTCCGGCACCGTGTTCACCTACCTGCCGGTGGAACGCGGCGACACGGTGGACGACGCCAAGATCGGCGACACCATCCGCGCCCTGTACAAGACCGGCTTCTTCGAAGACGTGCAGCTGGACCGCCAGGGCGACATCCTGGTCGTCACCGTCAAGGAACGCCCGGCGATCAACAAGTTGACCGTCACCGGCAACAAGGACATCAAGAGCGAGCAGCTGCTCAAGGGCCTGTCCGACATCGGCCTGAGCGAAGGCGGCACCTTTGACCGCCTGAGCCTGGACCGCGTGACCCAGGAACTGCGCCGGCAGTACAACGACCGCGGCAAATACAACGTGGAAATCACCCCGACGGTGAGCCCGCTGGACCGTAACCGCGTCGACGTTGCGATTGCCGTCAAGGAAGGCAAGGCGGCCAAGATCCGCCACGTCAACCTGATCGGCACCGAAAAATTCGAAGCCAACGACATTCTCGACACCTGGGAATCCAAGGAGCACAACTGGGCCTCGTGGTATCGCCGCGATGACCAGTACTCCAAGGAAAAGCTGTCTGGCGACCTGGAAAAGCTCAACTCCTGGTACCTGGACCGTGGCTACGTCGATTTCAGCATCGACTCCACCCAGGTCTCGATCAGCCCGGACAAGCGTGACATGTTCGTCACCGCCGGCGTGACCGAGGGCGAGCAGTACAAGATTTCCGAGATCAAGGTCACTGGCGACACCATCCTGCCGCAGGAAGACGTCGAGCGGATGGTCATCCAGAAGTCGGGCGATACCTTCTCGCGCGCCCTGCTGGAGTTCAGCGCTGATGGCATCACCAACAGCCTGTCCAACGTTGGCTACGCCTTCGCCAAGGTCAACCCGATCCCGACCAGCAACCGCGCCGACCGTACCGTGGCGGTCAACATGCAGGTGGTACCGGGCCCGCGCGTGGCCGTGCGCCGCATCGTATTCAAGGGCAACTCGCGCACCAGCGACGAAGTCTTGCGCCGTGAAATGCGCCAGTTCGAGAACAGCTGGTATTCGCAGGCTGCGATTGACCGTTCCAAGATCCGCCTGCAGCGTCTGGGCTACTTCGAATCGGTCGACGTCGAGACCCAACCGGTCACCGGCAGCAACGACCAGGTCGACGTGGTCTACAACGTCAAGGAAACCACCTCCGGCAGCTTCGTGTTCGGCCTGGGCTATTCGCAGTCCTACGGCATGACCACCTCGGTGCAGCTGTCGCAGAACAACTTCCTCGGCGGCGGTAACCGCGTGTCGGTCGAGGCCTCGCGCAGCAGCTACCTGCAGCGTTATGGCTTCAGCTACACCAACCCCTACTTCACTGATGACGGCGTCTCGCTGGGCTACAACCTGTCCTGGCGTGAGCTCGACTACTCCGACTTCAACACCGCGCAGTACAACAGCACCAACGGTTCGGCGCAGGTGGTGTTCGGCATTCCGATCACCGAGAACGATGCGTTCTCGCTGATGTTCGGCATCGACAGCAACCAGATCACCACGTACCCCGGTTACACGCCCGCCTCGATCATCGAGTACATCGATGCCGTTGGCACGCGCACCTTCCACTCCTGGCGTTCGGAGCTGGGCTGGGCACGCGACACCCGCAACGACTATTTCATGCCGACCCGCGGCACCTACCAGCGCCTCGGCCTGGAAGCCACGCTGCCTGGCTCGACCGTTGAGTACTACAAGCTCAGCTACCAGTTCTCCAAATACTGGCCGATCATCCCGTCACTGGTGATCAATACCCGCCTGGAACTGGGTTACGGCGATTCGTACGGCAGCGACAAGGTCCGTGACATCTGCTGGAATGTAATCCCCGGCACCCCCGGCACGCCAGCCAATGGCGATACCCCGGCGGTACCTGGCACCGCTGACACCACCCAGGTGGTTGACTGCGCCACCAACCCCACCGCCAACCACCGCCAGATCAAGGCGAGCGGCCTGCCGTTCTTCGAGAACTTCTACGCTGGCGGCACCAACTCGGTGCGTGGCTTCGAGGACAACACCCTGGGTCCGCGCTCGGAAATCATCGGCGGCTACTACAATGGCCAGCCGCTGGGTGGCTCGGTGAAGACAGTCGGCTCGATCGAAGCCTATTTCCCGAAGCTGTTCGACAGCCCGTCGGCGCGCGTTTCGGCGTTCTTCGACTTCGGTAACGTCTACAACGGCACCAGCAACTTCAAGGCCAACGAGCTGCGCGCATCTGCCGGTGTCGCCCTGTTGTGGCGCGCCCCGGTCGGCCCGATCTCCATCAGCTATGCCTTCCCGTTGAAGAAGGAAGACGGTGACGAGATCGAGCGTCTGCAGTTCACCTTTGGTGGTCAGTTCTAAATAGAACTGACCCGCTGACCCGAGGCTGCGCCCCGGGTACCGAAGATTGCGCCATGGCGCAATCTTCGGGCGCGCTCTGGTCTACCGATTCCCCGCGCCTGTCGGCGCGCCCCCTTTACCAAAGGGGGCTCTCCACCAGAATTACCGCATCAAACTGCCCCGGGAAGAAACACAGTCCCGGGCTTTGCTTTTATGGGTCCAGTGCCTGCGCTCGGCGCAACCGGCCATTCCCATCAAAGCCATGCTGACCCTTCTGCCCACATCCGGCCTCCCGCCCACCCCGCTGCCCTTGCCCTGCAAGGGTGATAACGTCCGTTCGCATGACCGCCATCGGCGCACACGGTAAACTTGCTGCGTGAATACTCTTACCTATACCGCTCAGGAACTTGCCGACCGATTCGGCCTGCAGGTGCACGGTGACCCGTCGGTCGCCATCCACGGCGTTGCCACGCTGGCCCATGCCGGCCCCGGGCAGCTGACCTTCCTGGCCAATCCGCGTTACCGGGCACAGCTGGCCGACAGCAAGGCGTCGATCGTGCTGCTGCGCGCCGATGACGCCGAGGCCGCACCAGGCGCCGCCTTGGTCGCCAAGGACCCGTACACCACCTTCGCCAAGATCGGCGCACTGTTCGAAACCGTCCCGGTGCGCGAGCCCGGCATCCACCCCAGCGCGGTCATCGACCCCAGCGCGACGGTGGCCGCCAGCGCCCATATCGGCCCGCACGTCTGCATCGGCGCACGCAGCGTGATCGGCGAGAGCTGCATCATCGGCGTCGGCAGCATCATCGGCGACGACTGCGTGGTCGAGGCCGGCACCGAACTGCTGGCCCGCGTCACCCTGGTTGCGCGGGTCAAGCTGGGCAAGCGCGTGCGCATCCACCCGGGCGCGGTGCTCGGTGCCGAGGGCTTCGGCCTGGCAATGGACAACGGCCACTGGATCAAGGTCCCGCAGCTGGGTGGCGTGCGCATCGGCGACGATTGCGAGATCGGCGCCAACACCTGCATCGACCGTGGCGCACTGGAAGACACCACTCTGGACGAAGACGTGCGCGTGGACAATCTGGTGCAGATCGCCCACAACGTACAGATCGGCGCGCACAGCGCCATCGCGGGCTCGACCGGCATTGCCGGCAGCGCCAAGATCGGCCGCTACTGCCTGCTCGGCGGCGCCGTCGGCGTCGTTGGCCACCTGGAAATCTGCGACCACGTCGTCATCACCGGCAAGTCGGTGGTGCGCAACTCGATTACCGAACCGGGCGAGTACTCGTCAGGCACCCCTTTGACCGACAACCGCACGTGGCGCAAAAACGCCGCGCGCTTCAAGCAGCTCGATTCGCTGGCACGGCGCATCCTGGCTGTGAGCAAGGAGAAAGAATGAACGCACCACTGCAGATGCCCATCGACGTCACCACGATCCAGACGTTGATCCCGCACCGCTACCCGTTCCTGCTGGTCGACAAGGTTGTCGAACTGGATGTGGACGCCAAGCGCATCGTCGCGCACAAGAACGTAACCATCAACGAGCCCTACTTCCAGGGCCACTTCCCGGGCCAGCCGATCATGCCGGGCGTGCTGATCATCGAAGCCCTGGCCCAGGCAGGTGGCGTGCTGACCCAGCTCAGCCTTGGCCGCGACGCGCAGTCCAAGCTGTTCTACCTGGTCAAGGTCGACAACGTGCGCTTCATGAAGCAGGTGGTGCCGGGCGACGTGCTGGAACTGCATGTGCAGGTCAAGCGCATGATCCGCAACATGGCGGTCTACTACGGCGAAGCCAAGGTGGATGGTGAAATCGTCGCACACGCCGAAGTGCTCTGCGCCGGCACCCGCGAATAATCTGCCTGGAGCAAACGATGAGCGATAACGCACCCTTGATTCACCCGACCGCGGTCATCGATCCCTCGGCCAAACTCGGCCAAGGCGTGCGCGTGGGTGCGTTCACCCTGATCGGCGCCGACGTCGAGATCGGCGATGGCACCGAAGTGGGGCCGCATTGCAGCATCCACGGTCCGACCCGGATCGGTCGCGACAATCGCTTCATCGGCCACGTCGCGGTCGGCGGCGAACCGCAGGACAAGAAGTTCGCCGGTGAACGCACCGAGCTGGTGATCGGCGACCGCAATGTGTTCCGTGAATTCGTCACCCTCAGCCGCGGCACTGCCGGCGGCGGTGGTGTCACCACCATCGGCAACGACAACTGGATGCTGGCCTACGTGCATGTCGCCCATGACTGCCATGTCGCCGACCACTGCGTGTTCTCCAACAACACCACCCTGGCCGGCCACGTCTCGGTCGGCAACTGGGTGATCATCAGCGGCTTCGCCGGTGCCCACCAGTTCTGCCGCATCGGCGACCATGCCTTCCTCGGCATGGGTGCACTGGTCACCGGCGACATCCCGCCGTTCACCATGGTCGGCATCGACGGCCACGGTCGTCCACGCGGTATCAACAGTGAGGGCCTGAAGCGTCGTGGTTTCGACACCGAACGCATCAGTGCGATCAAGCGCGCTTACCGCACCATCTACGTTGCAGGTGTTCCGCTGGCCGAAGCCAAGGTGGCGTTGGCCGAGCAGGCCCAGAGCAGCGATGACGTCAAGCAGATGCTGGACTTCATCGAGCACGGCGAGCGTCCGCTGCAACGATGAACGCTGTAACCCAGGATTCCGGACTGGCGCTTGGCCGCAAGCCGCGCATCGCGCTGGTAGCCGGTGAGGCGTCGGGCGACCTGCTCGGCGCCGGCCTGATCAATGCCCTGCGTGCGCGCTACCCCGATGCCGAATTTGCAGGCATCGGCGGCGACGCAATGCGAAATGCCGGCTGCGAAACCTGGTTTGATGCCAGCGAGCTGGCGCTGATGGGGCTGGCCGAGATCCTGCGCCATCTGCCGCGCCTGCTGAAGCTGCGCAAGGAATTCCGCCAGCGCGTGCTCGACTGGCAGCCCGATGTATTCATCGGCATCGACGCACCGGATTTCAATCTGGGCGTTGAAAAGTGGCTCAAGCAGCGCGGCCTGCGCACCGTGCATTACGTCAGCCCCTCGGTCTGGGCCTGGCGCGAGAAGCGCGCCGAGAAGATCGGTGCCAGCGCCGATCTGGTGCTGTGCCTGTTCCCGATGGAACCGCCGATCTATGCCCGACACGGCATTGATGCACGCTTCGTCGGCCATCCGATGGCTGATGAAATTCCGCTGCACAGCGATCGCACGGCAGCGCGGCAAGCGCTGGGCATTCCCGAGCAGGCAAAGCTGCTTGCGGTACTGCCCGGCAGCCGCCTGGGCGAAGTGAGCCGGCTCGGCCCGCCGTTCTTCGCCGCCGCCTGGCAGCTGTGCGAACAAGACCGCGGCCTGCATATCGTCGTGCCCGCGGCCAATGCCAAGTGCAAGGCGATGATCACCGAACAGATCCGCAGCGCAGCGCTCCCCAGCGCGCGCCTGCACCTGCTCGATGGCAAGGCACGCGAAGCGATGATCGCCGCCGACGTGGTGATGCTGGCATCCGGCACCGCGACCCTGGAAACCATGCTGGTCAAGCGCCCGATGGTGGTGGGCTACCGCGTTGCCGAGCTCACCTATCGCATCGTCAAGGCGCTGGGCCTGATCAAGGTCGATCGTTTTGCCCTGCCCAATGTACTGGCCGGCAAGGACCTGGCGCCGGAGCTGATCCAGCACGAATGCACGCCAGAAAACCTGTCCGCCGCAGTACGCAACTGGTTTGAGCATCCCGATTGCGTCAGCGGTCTGCAGGACGACTACCAGCAGCTGCACCAGCAGCTACGCCAGGACGCCTCGGCACGTGCAGCAGAGGCTGTCGCGGGCCTGTTGCAGGCGCCGCGCAAGCAAGGCCAGCCGTGACCACAAGGCGCACCCCCAAGGCAGCGGATGCCTCGCTGTCCTTGTTTGACGATGCCGCCCTGCTCGCACGGCAAGCACCACGCCTGGTCGCCGGTGTCGACGAGGCCGGGCGCGGCCCGCTGGCCGGCCCGGTCGCGGTGGCGGCCGTTGTCTTCGACCCCGAACGTCCACGCATCAACGGTCTGGATGACTCCAAGGCATTGACCGCACTACGCCGCGACCAGCTCTACGACCGCATCATCGAACGTGCATTGGCTTACAAGATCGTGATGGTCGACGTGGCCGAGATCGACAGCCTCAATATCTTCCAGGCCACCATGCAGGGCATGCGCCTGGCGGTGGAAGGCGTCGCACATGTGGCGCAGTTCGCCCGCATCGATGGCAACAAGATTCCCAAGGGCCTGCCCTGCCCGGCCGAAGCGCTGGTTGGTGGCGACGCCATTGACCGCAGCATCATGGCCGCCTCGATCCTGGCCAAGGTCAGCCGCGACCGCTTCATGCTGGAGCTGCACCAGCAACACCCCGAGTACGGCTTTGACCAGCACAAGGGCTATGGCACACCGCTGCATATGGCCGCGCTGCGCACACATGGCCCCTGCCCCCAGCACCGGCGCAGCTTCGCCCCGGTGCGTGCTTGCCTGGAAACCGCTTGAGTCACTCGCTGCCCCATCGGGGCAAGCAATCGATTGCATATGATCATTGCCCGCCGCAAGCCAGCCACCCGCTGATCCCCGACACGGTCACCAGCGTCGGCCAGCTGGATCAGGCCATCGCCATTGACACCGCCTGGCCGAAACTGGCCGGCGTAGTCGCCAACTTCCTCGACTACCAGCGGGAAGCCGAGCGCCAAGGCCGCGGCTACCATGACATCGCCTTCAACCGCCGCAGCTGGCTGGAGCTGCATGAAATCGAGCCCGCCTGCATGAACACCAGCGGCGGGTGCGTGAAAGCAGCTACGCACCTGAACCGCTCAGCTACTTCCGCATCCACTGACAGCGACACCGACAGCGCTCCAGCCAGACCCGCCAAGCTCAGGCTGGAGCTCTGCCGGGCGTGGCGTGGACGACCAAGCCCGCCTGGCCTGCGCCTGTCCTGATAGTGTGCACCTGCGGGCCATTGGCCCGGGCCGGCGCGGGTCGCAGGCATGTCAAGCCTTGCCCCACCCCGCCCCCGTCGCTACCCTGCACCGGCATACTTCTGGCTCCGCATGTCTACTTCTTCCCGCTTCGTCCATCTCCACGTCCACACCGAATTCTCGATGGTGGACTCCACCATCCGCGTACCCGCCAAACCCGATCAGGCCGACCCCAAGAAGGCCAAGCAGGCCAACCTGCTGAGTCGCTCGGTCGAGATGAAGGCACCGGCGCTGGCGGTCACCGACCTGAACAACATGTTCGCGCTGGTGAAGTTCTACAAGGCTGCCGAAGGCGTGGGCATCAAGCCCATCGCCGGCGCCGACCTGTTGATCACCGAGGACGGCCAGGACCCTTGGCGCATGACCTTGCTGTGCCGCGACCGCGAAGGCTACCTGAGCCTGTCAAGGCTGCTGACCCGTGCGTGGATGGAAGGCCATCGCAACGAAGGTGGCGTTGCCGTGCACCCACAGTGGCTGAAGGACGGCTGCAGGAACCTCTTCGCGCTGGCCGGCCGTCACAGCCTGGCCGGGCGCCTGGCCAATGACGGCCGCCATGATCTGGCCGAGCAGCAGCTCGCCGACTGGCAGCGCGTGTTCGGTGACGGCCTGCACCTGGAACTGACCCGCACCGGCCGCGATGGCGAAGAAGCCTTCAACCAGTTCGCGCTGCAGGCTGCCGGCCAGCGCGGCCTGCCGGTGGTGGCCACCAATGATGTGCGCTTCCTGTCGCCGGATGATTTCTACGCGCATGAGGCGCGCGTCTGCATTTCCACCGGCCGCGTGCTGGACGACCCCAAGCGTCCACGTGAGTACAGCGCCGAGCAATACCTGAAGACGCCGGAACAGATGTGCGAGCTGTTCGCCGACATCCCCGACGCGATCGACAACACCCTGGCGCTGGCCGAACGCTGCAACGTCGAGATGCGGCTGGGCACCTACTTCCTGCCCAACTATCCGGTGCCGGACGACCAGACCCTGGACAGCTGGATCCAGAAGATCTCGCGCGACGGCCTGGAAGAACGCCTGCAGGTGCATCCAATTGCTGCCGGCATGACCCGTGAGGACTATGACGCGCGGCTGGAGTTCGAGCTCGACACGATCATCAAGATGGGCTTCCCCGGCTACTTCCTGATCGTGGCCGACTTCATCCAGTGGGGTAAGAACCAGGGCATTCCGATCGGTCCGGGCCGTGGTTCCGGTGCCGGTTCGCTGGTGGCCTGGGCGCTGAAGATCACCGATCTGGATCCGCTGCCCTACAACCTGCTGTTCGAGCGCTTCCTCAACCCGGAACGCGTGTCGATGCCCGACTTCGACATCGACTTCTGCATGGATCGCCGCGACGAGGTGATCGACTACGTTGCACGCAAGTACGGCCGCGAGCGCGTCAGTCAGATCATCACCTACGGCACCATGGCGGCCAAGGCGGTGGTGCGTGACACCGGCCGTGTGCTCGGCTTCCCCTACGGTCTGGTCGACGGCGTTTCCAAGCTGATCCCCAACATCCTCGGCATCCACCTGAAGGATGCGCTGGGCAAGGGCAAGGAAGGCACGAGTTCGGAAATGGCCTCGGCCGAGCTGATCCAGCGTTACGAATCCGAAGACGACGTCCGCGATCTGATCGACCTGGCCCTGCAGCTGGAAGACCTGACCCGCAACGCCGGCAAGCATGCCGGTGGCGTGGTGATCGGGCCGGAACCGCTGAGCGAGTTCTGCCCGCTGTACGCCGAACATGACGATGGTGGCATCGGCAAGAACCCGGTCACCCAGTTCGACAAGAACGACGTTGAAGAAGTCGGCCTGGTGAAGTTCGACTTCCTCGGCCTGCGCACGCTGACCATCATTGATTGGGCGGTGAAGGCGATCAACAGGCGCCATGAGCGTGCCGGCATTCCGCCGATCGACATCGCCCATATCCCGCTCGACGACGCCCCGACCTACAAGGACATCTTCGCCAACGGCAATACCGGCGCGGTGTTCCAGTTCGAATCCTCGGGCATGCGCCGCCTGCTGAAGGACGCGCGTCCCGACCGCTTCGAAGACCTGATCGCGCTGGTGTCGCTGTACCGCCCGGGCCCGATGGACCTGATTCCTTCCTTCAACGCGCGTAAGCACGGCCAGGAAGAAATCATCTATCCCGATCCGCGTACCGAAGTCATCCTGAAAGACACCTACGGCATCATGGTGTACCAGGAGCAGGTGATGCAGATGGCGCAGATCGTCGGCAATTACTCGCTGGGCGGCGCCGACCTGTTGCGTCGTGCGATGGGCAAGAAGGTGCCGGCGGAAATGGCCAAGCACCGCGAGATCTTCCGCGAAGGTGCGGCCACCGGCGGCGTCGATGGCCCCAAGGCCGACGAAATCTTCGACTTGATGGAGAAGTTTGCAGGCTACGGTTTCAATAAATCGCATGCTGCGGCTTATGCATTGGTCAGCTACCAGACCGCCTGGCTCAAGCGCCATTACCCGGCCGAGTTCATGGCCGCGACGCTGTCCTCGGACATGGACAACACCGACAAGGTGGTCGGCTTCCTGGCCGAGGTGAAGAACCTTGGCCTGACCGTGCTGCCGCCGCGCGTCAACGACTCGGCCTATATGTTCGAGGCGGCCAACGCCGACACCATCCGTTACGGCCTCGGTGCGATCAAGGGCGTCGGCCAAGGTGCCTGCGAAGCGGTAGTCGAGCAACGCGAACGCGGCGGCGAGTACGCCTCGCTGCTGGATTTCTGCGCACGCGTGGAATCGGGCAAGCTCAACCGCCGCACGCTGGAAGCGATGATCAACTGCGGTGCCTTCGACGGCATCGGCAAGAACCGCGCGACGCTGGCGCTGCAGCTGCCGGAGGTGATCAAGGCCACCGAGCAGATGGCGCGCGAGAAGGCCTCCGGGCAGAACTCGCTGTTCGGTGCACCGGACCCGGTCAGCACCGCCAGCCAGCTCGACCTGCCCGAGAGCAAGGAATGGCCGCTGGCACAGCTGCTCAATGGCGAGCGCGAGACGCTGGGCTTCTTCCTCAGCGGCCATCCGTTCGACCCGTATGCCGATGACGTCAAGGAGCTGGTCGGCACCGACCTCGGCGGACTCGACAAACTGATTGCACCGGCCTTCCCCTCCAAGGACGGCGAGAAACGCGCCTGGCGCCAGGAATCCCCGGTGATCCTGGCCGGCATGGTCATTGGTGTACGCCGCAAGGGCGACAGCCAGGTCTTCGTGACCCTGGAAGACGGCAAGGGCCGGGTCGAATGCAGCGCGTTCTCCGATGGCCTGGCCGAATTCGGCCACCTGATGACCAAGGACCGCATCCTGGTGGTCAAGGGCGGCCTGCGCGAAGACGAGTTCAACGGCGGTTATGCCCTGCGTATCCGCCAGTGCTGGGACTACGAGCAACTCTGCGCCGACCACGCCTTGCGCGTATCGATGCGCGTGGACGGCCGTGGCGGCCCGATCTGGCAGCGCATCGATGCCCTGCTCGCCACCGCCCGCCCGGGCCGTACCCCCCTTCGCCTGGACCTGCTGCTCAACGGCAAACCCGGCAGCATCGCCGGCATGCTCGACCTCGGCAGCAGCGGCTCGGTGCGGGTCACGCCCAAGCTGCTCGATGCCCTGCGCGAGGACCCGGCCGTGCGCCGGGTCAAGGTCAAGTACAGCCCGCCCTGGGCCAATTGATTGTCCGGACGGACGCGTACGGGTTGATACGGCGCGTTCGGCTACACTTCCCCCCTTTCATTGCTGACGGTTTCCGATGAATCCGAACTACCTCGATTTCGAGCAACCCATCGCCGATCTGGAATCCAAGATCAAGGACCTGCGCAATGCCAGCGCCGGGCCGGCGGTCAATGTCGATGCTGAGGTCAAGGCGCTGGAAGACAAGCTGCGCCTGCGTACTGCCCAGATCTTCCGCAACCTGTCCTCGTGGCAGGTGCTGCAGGTGGCCCGCCACCCGTCGCGTCCTTACGCGCTCGACTACATCCGCATCTTCTGCGATGAGTTCCAGGAACTGGCCGGCGACCGCGCCTTTGCCGACGACAAGGCCATCGTTGGTGGCCTGGCCCGTATCGGCGGCCGCTCGGTGATGCTGATCGGCCACCAGAAGGGCCGTGACACCAAGGAAAAGGTGCGCCGCAACTTCGGCATGCCCAAGCCCGAGGGCTACCGCAAGGCCTTGCGCCTGATGAAGATGGCCGAGCGTTTTGGCCTGCCGGTGCTGACCCTGATCGACACCGCTGGCGCCTGGCCGGGCATCGACGCTGAAGAGCGCGGCCAGTCCGAAGCCATCGCCCGCAACCTGATGGAAATGGCCGAGCTGAAGGTGCCGGTGATCTGCACCGTTATCGGTGAAGGCGGCTCCGGCGGGGCACTGGCACTGGGCGTTGGCGACCGCACCCTGATGCTGGAATACAGCGTCTACTCGACCATCAGCCCGGAAGGCTGCGCGTCCATCCTGTGGAAGGACGCCGGCAAGGCCAAGGACGCCGCCGAGCAGCTGGGCATGACCGCCCCGCGCCTGAAGAGCCTGGGCCTGATCGACAAGATGATCCGCGAGCCGATCGGCGGCGCCCACCGCAACCCCACGCAGATGGGCAAGCGCCTGAAGGCCGTGCTGCTCAATGAGCTGGACGCGCTGGAGAAGCTGCCCCTCGACGAACTGCTGGCGCGCCGCTACGCGCGCCTGCGCAGCTACGGTGCCTACGAAGCGGCCTGAGCCGCTTCCGCCACTGGGACACACGGATGAGTCCGATCATTCTGCTTTCGCTGATCCTGCAGGTCGCCTGCTGCGTGCACGTCGTGCGCACCGGGCGACCGCTGTACTGGATCTTCATCCTGCTGTTCTTCTCGTACCTGGCGGTGCTGATCTATGTGATCGCCGAAGTACTGCCCGGACTGCGCAACAACCCGACCGCGCGTCGTGGCTTGCGCAAGGTCCGCGACCAGATCGACCCGACACGTGGCAAGCGCCAGGCCGACCAGCGGCTGCGCGTTTCCGACACCGCCGACAACCGCAGGCGCCTGGCCCAGGAGCACCTGGACCGCGGCGAATATGCCGAGGCAGCGGCATTGTACGAAGGTGCGCTGCGCGGATTGCACAGCGAGGACCCGGACCTGATGCTGGGTCTGGCCAAAGCCCAGTACGGCCTGCAGCAGCCGGCACAGGCGCGCAAGACGCTGGAAGCCTTGATCGCGGCCAACCCCAACTTCCGCTCGCATGACGGCCACCTGCTGTATGCCCGCACCGTGGAGGACAGCGCGGACATCCCTGCTGCCCTGCACGAGTACGAGGCGATGATCGGCGGCTACCCGGGCGAGGAAGCACGGCTGCGCTATGCACTGCTGCTCAAGCGCGCCGGCCGCGACGACGACGCGGCCAGGCAACTGCAGAACATCCTCGACCGCGCCGAGACCTCGCCGCGCTACTACCAGCAGGCACAGCGCGCCTGGATCGATGCCGCACGCAAGGAACTGCGGCAGCTGACGCCGGCGGACTGAGCGCAGGACCAAGGCGTTTGTAGGAGCGGCGTGAGCCGCGAAGCTGACCCTGCTGAAGCCCTTGGCACCTGCGCCATCTGGTGATGTACTTGCTTCGCGGCTCACGCC
>NZ_JASCOR010000230.1 GCF_029959445.1 Stenotrophomonas sp. PS02298
CAACGGCGCAGGGGAGGGTTGGGGAGGGGTGCTTTGGCTTTGGCTTTGGCTTTGGCTTTGGCTTTGGCTTTGGCTTTGGCTTTGGCTTTGGCTTTGGCTTTGGCTTTGGCTCTCCCGTCGCTTCGGCTTGTCTTCCCGCAACTGAGGCAAGGTCAAAAGTGCCCCCTTCCGCCCTTCGGACACCTTCCCCCGCGGGCGGGGGAAGGGACAGCCCGCGCCTGGACGCCTTGCTGAGGCTTTCTCCCCACCCGCCAAACCCCGCAAACCACAACAAAACCTATCGGGTGAATGTCGGGGAATACACTTTTTCAGCGTTCCGATTCGCGCAGACTGCCTTTCAAAGTGAGGGGAAGCCATGCGTAGCAAGCTGTTTGTGCCCGGCGCACGTCCGGAACTGTTCGACAAGGCCTTGGCCAGTGCGGCCGATGCCCTGTCCTTCGATCTGGAGGATTCCGTCCCCGAGGCTGGCAAACAGGCGGCGCGCGCGGCCATCGCCAGCTTCCTTGCCCGCGCCGATGTGCTTGCCAGCAACAAGCTGCTGATCGTCCGTACCAACGCCACCGACAGCCCGCACTTCGCCGCCGATCTGGTTGCGATGGCGGTGCCCGGCCTGTGGCTGCTCAACATCCCCAAGGTGGAATCGGCCGCGCAGGTGCGGCAGGTGGTCGTCGCGCTGGAACGCGCCGAGGCCGCCAATGGCGTCACCCGCCCGATCGGCCTGCTACTGAACATCGAAACCCCGCGCAGTCTGCGTCTGGCCGCCGAATTGGCTGGCGCGCATCCGCGCGTCGTCGGCCTGCAGTTGGGCCTGGGCGATCTGTTCGCGCCCAATGGCATCGCCCGCACGCCGGCCAATGTGCATGCGGTGCTGTTCGCGGTGAAAATGGCCGCCACCGAAGCGGGCGTGTTCGCCTGTGACGGGGCTTGGCCGGATGTGGCCGATGCGGAGGGCTTCCGTACCGAGGCCATGCTCGCGCAGCAGTTGGGCTATATCGGCAAGAGCTGCATCCATCCGCGCCAGGTGGGCCAGGCCAATGTGATCTTCAGCGTGGCCGAGGCCGAACTGGACGAAGCACGGCGTATTGTTGCCGCCGCGCAGGCGGCCAGCGATCTGGGCCGCGGTGCGTTCCTGTTCGAGGGACGCATGATCGATGTGCCCTACCTGCGCCGGGCCGAAGCCCTGCTCGCCGGCGCCCTGCGCGCCTGATCTTTCCATCTGGCGGTTCGCCGCCACGCCGTTCATTACCGGGATTCCATCCATGCCCACGCCCATGGCCACCGCGCTCGCCGCGCTGTCGCACCGCTTCTCGCTCGGCTTCCGTCTGCTCGTCGTCACCACCTTGCTGGCGTTGGCCGGCACGGCGGCCGCCGACGAGAGTTTGAATGCAGTGAAGCCCGGCTCGCTGCCGTCACTGCCGGAGGCCGCGCCGGTGCAGCAGTTGCTGGATGTCGATGGCCGCCTGCTGGCCCGCTCCGGCGACAAGGCCTGGCTGCTCGACAAGAATGGCAAGGCGTGGACGGCCGCCACCGGCATCAGCAACGAGGTGGTGCAGGACATCGTCCGCACCGGCGACAAAACCTGGGTGCTGACCGGCCCGGATACGAGTCACAGCAATCAGCTGCAGCAGCTCACGCTCAAGGGCGAAAGCCTCGGCAAGGGCCAGTCGCTGGCACTGCCATCGCCACTGGGCAATGCACATGCAGCCGCCCTGGATGGCGCCCTGTTCGTCGCTGGTGTCGACGATAGCGGCGTGACCCAGCTGTACAAAAAGCCGACCGACGCCACGCAGTGGCAGCCGCAGCCGATCTGGCCGGGCGCTGCCGCGGTTGTCGCCCTGCAGGCGCAGAAAGGCGCGTTGTACGCGGTGGTCGGCAACAACGGTGCGCAGCAACTGCTGCGCTGGAACGCAGAGAAGGGCTGGCATGAGCTGCCCGCCATCGGTGGCGACGTTGTCCCGGGTTCGCTGCGTGCACTCGGCCAGGCGCACTTGTTGATGCAGGTGACCGACGCGGTTGGCAGCAGCCACGCGCGCACCTTCCACACCATCACCAGCGCCTGGGCCGACCTGGCCGATACCGATGCCAACGCACCACTGGCCAGCGCCAGCTGGGGCAATGGCCTGGCCTGGGCGAATGCCGATGGCAGCCTGCATACCTTTGAACTGCAGAGCGGCAAGCACCTGCTGGGTTGGATGGACTGGACGGTGATCATCATCTACCTCGGCGCGATGCTGGGCATGGGCGCCTACTTCTATTTCCGCGAGAAGCGCGCCAGCACCGCCGACTTCTTCGTCGGTGGCCGCAGCATTCCGTTCTGGGCAGCGGGCGTGAGCTTGTACGCCACCAACACCAGCTCGATCAGCTTCATCGCCATTCCGGCCAAGGCCTTCGAGACCAACTGGCAGTACCTGACCAACAACCTGATCGCAGTTCTGGGCCTGATGTTCGTGGCGGTGTGGATCGTGCCGCTGCTGCGTCGCCTGGATTTGATGAGCGTGTTCTCCTATCTGGAAACCCGCTTCCATCCGGCCATCCGCATGCTCGCCAGCGCGCTGTGCATCGTCATGCAGATCGGTGCGCGCATGAGCGTGGTGCTGTTCCTGCCGGCATTGGCCATCGCCACCATCACCGGCATCAGCGTGGTGTGGAGCATCATGATGATGGGCGTGTTCACCATCCTCTACACCGCGATGGGCGGCATGAAGGCGGTGATCTGGACCGACTTCGTGCAGGTGATCGTGAAGATGGGCGGCGCGATCTTCGCCATCCTCTTTATCGTGTGGACGCTGAAGGGCGGCTTCGGTGAATTCGTGGCCACCGCGGCGATGGAAGACAAGACCAAGCTGTTCGATTTCAGCTTCGACCTGACCAAGGCCACGGTGTGGGGCTTCATCTTCCTGGTCGTGTTCGACGTGGTGCTGACCTTCCCCAAGGACCAGGTGCTGATGCAGCGCACCCTGGCCACCAAGTCGGACAAGGAAGCCGGCCGTTCGATCTGGGCCTTCGCTGCGATCATGATCCCGGGCGGCTTCATCTTCTACGGCATCGGTACCGCCTTGTGGGTGTTCTACAAGAACAACCCGCAGCGCCTCGATCCGCTGCTGCCGATCGATGCGACCTTCCCGCTGTTCATCGCCGCCGAGCTGCCGCCGGGCGTCACCGGCCTGATCATCGCCGGCGTGTTCTCCGCGGCAATGGCCACCTTGTCGAGCATCATGAACAGCGTCGCCACGTTGATCTCGGTCGACTTCTACGAGCGCATCGCCAAGAACCCGACCCCGCGCAAGAGCGTGCTGTTCGCCGAGATCTCCACGGTGCTGGTCGGCCTGACCGCGATCGGCCTGGCGCTGATCATGACCCGCTACGACATCCACTCCCTGTTCGACGTGTCGATCGAACTGGCTGGCCTGCTCGGCGGCGGCTTTGCGGGTGCTTATACGCTGGGCATGTTCACCCGCCGCGCCAACTCCGCCGGCGTGGCAATCGGCGTGGCCGCCAGCATCGTGCTGACCTTCGTCGCATGGTGGTTCAACCTGGTCCATCCGTACTTCTACCTGGCAATCTCGATCTTCCTGTGCATCGTGATCGGCTATCTGGCCAGCCTGTTCTTCCCGGCCCCGAGCCGTTCGCTGAAGGGCCTGACCATCTACAAGCAGGACGCGGTGTGAAGACCGGTCGGCACGCC
This sequence comes from Stenotrophomonas sp. PS02298, assembly GCF_029959445.1. GTDB lineage: Bacteria > Pseudomonadota > Gammaproteobacteria > Xanthomonadales > Xanthomonadaceae > Stenotrophomonas. The sequence continues at coordinate 3,686 of NZ_JASCOR010000230.1, forward strand.
GCTGCGGGCCGGTTCCGCGGCGGCGTGAAGCCAGCTTCAGCAACGACCATGACGTTGGTCGGATCGCGCCGCCGCGCCCGCTGGTGTAGTTTGGCGCGCAGCTGAGAGGTCTAATCGCGTGGAAACCCAGTTCCTCAATACCTTTGTCACCGTGGTCGACCGTGGCTCCATGGCCGCGGCGGCCCGCCTGCTGCACATCACCCCGGCCGCCGTCGCCCAGCAGATCCGCACGCTGGAACGCGAGCTGGGCGCGCCGCTGATCGCCCGCGCCGGCCGCACCGTCAGCGTCACCGAGGAAGGTGCGCGCATCCTGCAGCGGGCGCGCGACCTGCTGCGTGGCGTGGCCGACCTGCGCAGCGTCGCCAACGAAAGCGGCATGGCCGGCGAACTGCGGCTGGGCGCCTGCCCTACCGCGCTGGGCGGGCTGGTGCCGGACATCCTGGCGCGGATGGTGGCCAAGTTCCCCGAGATCAACGTCTTCATCAAACCCGGTTACTCGGCCGACCTGTATGGCGCGGTGGAATCGGGTGACCTGGATGCGGCGATGGTGCTGCAGGCACCGTTCTCGCTGCCCAAGACCTGCGACTGGCAGCTGCTGCGCGAAGAGCCGCTGGTGGTGCTGGCACCGGCGCGCCTGACCGGTGCGGATCCGCACAAGCTGCTGCGCGAGGAACCGCTGATCCGCTACGACCGCCATGAATGGGGCGGCCGCCAGGCCGATGAATACCTGCGCAAGGCCGGCATCGTGCCGCGCGAACGGTTCGAGCTGAATGCGCTCAATGCGATTGCGGTGATGGTCGATCGCGGCCTCGGCGTGTCGCTGGTGCCGGATTGGGCCAAGCCGTGGCCGGAAGGCATTTCGGTGGTGCGCATTCCCCTGCCCGAGCCCAGCGAGCCGCGCCGCATCGGCATGGTCTGGTCGCGCTCCTCGGTGCGCCTGCGCCAAGTCAATGTGCTGCTGGACGAGGCGCGCACGGCGTTGTTGCAGCCCACCGACTGAGCTGGGTTCCTGTAGTGCCGAGCCATGCTCGGCAGGGGGCATTACCCGTAGATCCCCTGTAGTGCCGAGCCATGCTCGGCAAGGGCATTACCCGTAGATCCCCTGTAGTGCCGGGCCATGCTCGGCAAGGGCATTACCCGTAGATCCCCTGTAGTGCCGAGCCATGCTCGGCTGGAGCGTTACCGGTAGAGCCCCTGCCGAGCATGGCTCGGC
>NZ_JASCOR010000231.1 GCF_029959445.1 Stenotrophomonas sp. PS02298
GAGCCATGCTCGGCAGCGGCATTACCGGTAAAGCCCCTTGCCGAGCATGGCTCGGCACTAGAGCGCCCTCCCTTTTGCGCAGCTAAAGGGGAGGGTTGGGGAGGGGTAAGCTTTTTGCCGGTTGATGCAATCCCGGTTTCGGGGTGCGTGCCGCTTTTACCGCATGGCTGGTAAGGCCCCTTGCCGAGCATGGCTCGGCACTACAGGTTTCGCTCTGCCGAGCATGGCTCGGCACTACACGTGACCTGTATCCCCCGCAGTCCGCCCGCGCTCCTGCATAATCAGCACGATGAGCGTCCTGCGTTTTGACAATGTCAGCAAACAGTATGCCGGTGGCCATCAGGCGCTGCTGGATGTCAGCTTTGAGGTGGCGGCCGGCGAGATGCTGTTCGTTACCGGGCACTCCGGTGCCGGCAAGAGCACCTTGCTCAAGTTGATCCATCTCAGCGAGCGGCCCAGTCGTGGCGCGGTGATCTTTGGCGAGCGCAACCTGCTCAAGGTGCGCGGCGGCAAGGTTGCCTTGCATCGGCGCGAAGTCGGCGCGGTCTACCAGGATCATCGCCTGCTGGTTGACCGCAGCATTGGCGAGAATGTCGCCCTGCCGCTGATCCTGCGCGGCGACCGCCGTGCCGATACCGGCAAGCGGGTGCGTTCGGTGCTGGAGCGGATGGGCCTGGGCCACCGCGAGAAGGCGCTGCCCAGCGAACTGTCGGCCGGTGAGCAGCAGCGCGTCGGCATCGCCCGCGCGATTGTCGCCGAGCCCAAGTTGCTGGTGGCCGACGAGCCCACCGGCAACCTCGACCCGACCCTGGCCGCGGAAATCATGACCTTGTTTGCCGAGCTGCCGGCGCGCGGCACCAGTGTGCTGGTGGTCAGCCATGACCTGGCCCTGCTCAAGCAGATGCGCAAGCGTGTGTTGATCCTCGACCACGGCCGCCTGGTCGATGACATCTCGCCGCAGGACCTGGCCGAATGACTAGCAGCAACAGCAGCGAGAAGTCCGCAACGAACACCAGCACGGCGGCACCGTCGCGGCTGGCCACCTGGATCAACCACCATCTGCACAGCGTGGTGTTCAGCCTTGGCCGCGCACTGCGCAGGCCGTGGGCAACCGCGCTGACGGTGGCGGTGATGGCGCTGGCCTTGGCACTGCCGTTGGGGCTGTCGATCGGGCTGGACAACCTCAAGCATTTCTCCGGCAGCGTGCAGCAGTCGCGCGATATCAACCTGTTCCTGAAGACCGATGTGGACGGCGCCGCCGCACAGGAACTGGCCAAGACCCTGCGTGCCCGTGCCGATGTGCAGCAGGTGCAGCTGCGTACGCCGGATGAAGGCCTGGCCGAGCTGCGTGAGAACGCTGGTCTGGGCGAGGCCATCGATGCGCTGGGTGAGAACCCGCTGCCCACGCTGCTGATCGTGACTCCAGCCGATGGCGCCGACGCAGCGCTGGCCAAGTCGCTGGAAACCCTGCCGCAGGCGGACCTGGTCCAGCACGATGCACTCTGGAGGCAGCGCCTGGATGGCTGGCTGAGCTTCGGCGCACGCCTGGTGCAGGTGTTGTCGGTGCTGCTGGGTCTGGGGGCAGCGCTGGTGGTCGGCAATACCGTGCGCCTGGACATCCAGGCACGGCGCGAGGAAATCGGCGTGCTGCAGTTGCTGGGTGCCAGCGACGGTTTCATCCGCCGCCCGTTCGTCTATCTGGGCGCGTGGTACGGGCTCGGTGCCGGTGCCGTGGCGCTGGGCCTGATAGGCGTGTGCGGGCTTGCCCTGCGCGCGCCCTTGGCCAACCTGTCGCAGAGCTACGGCAGTCCTTTCATGTTGCATGGCCTGGATCTGCTGCATTCGGGCATGGTGCTGGTTGGCACCACGATCCTGGGTTGGTTGGGGGCATGGCTGGTGACCGGTCACTTCCTCAGGCAGACTCGCCCGACCGAAACCTGAGGCCCGCATGTCCACGCACGAGCTCAAGCACCTGATCAGCGACGCGCCGCGGGTAATGGTGGTCGACGGATCCAAACTGGTACGGCGCCTGATCAGCGACGTGCTCAAGCGCGAACTGCCTGATGTCGAGGTGGTGGGCTGCGCCAGCATCGCCGAGGCGCGTGAAGCGCTGGCCGCTGGCCCGGTGCATCTGGTCACCACGTCGCTGGCCCTGCCTGATGGCGATGGCCTGGCGCTGGCGCGTGGCGTGCGCGAAACCGCCGGGCAGGCCTATGTGCCGGTGATCGTGGTTTCCGGCGATGCCCAGCAGCATCTGGAACAGCGCCGCTTCACCGAATACGTCACCGACTATTTCGACAAGGCGCTGGGCCATGAAGCCTTGGCGACCTTCATCCGTGGCTATGTGCAGCCAGAGCCGGTGGCCAATGCCACTGTGCTGTATGTCGAAGACAGCCGCGTGGTGGCCGAAGCCACCAAGCGCATGCTCGAACGCCATGACCTGCATGTCGTGCACGTGCTTACCGCCGAGGATGCGTTCTCGCTGCTCACCGCCGAGTCACTGGGCCGCACCACGCGGCAGGTGGACCTGGTGCTGACTGACGTCACCCTCAAGGGCGAGCTTAGCGGCCGCGATGTGGTCGAACGCATCCGCGTCGACTTCGCCTATGGCAAGCGACGCTTGCCGGTGCTGGTGATGACCGGTGACAGCAATCCGCACAACCAGTCGGCACTGCTGCAGTCCGGCGCCAATGACCTGGTGCAGAAACCGATTGAAGAGCGCTTGCTGGTGACCAAGGTGCTGTTCCAGCTGCGGTTGGCACGCATGGCACAGCCAGCGGTGGTGCTGTGAGCGAAGACGGCGCACAGATCCAGCTTGAGTCCAGTTGGAAGACGCGCATCGGTGATTGGCTGCTGCGTCCGGAGATGCGTGAGCTGTCGGCTTTCCTGCGCAAGCGCAAGGCAGCCGGGGCGCATGTGTTCCCGCCCGGCCCGGAAATCTTTGCTGCCTTCAACGCCACCCCGTTCGAGCAGGTCAAGGTGGTGGTGCTGGGCCAGGACCCGTACCACGGTTATGGCCAGGCGCATGGCCTGAGCTTCTCGGTGAAGCCGGGCGTGCCGGTGCCGCCGTCCTTGCTCAACATCTATAAAGAGATCGAGGCCGACCTGGCCATCCCGCGCCCGGACCACGGCTGCCTGCTGCCATGGGCGCAGCAGGGCGTGCTGCTGCTCAATGCGGTGCTGACGGTGGAAGAGGGCAAGGCAGGCGCGCATCAGGGCCGCGGCTGGGAGGGGTTCACCGACCACGTGGTCGACGTGCTCAACCGCGAGCGCGAAGGCCTGGTGTTCCTGCTGTGGGGCGCCTACGCCCAGCAGAAGGGCAAGGTCATCGATACCCGGCGCCACCGCGTGTTCAAGGCGCCGCATCCCTCGCCGTTGTCCGCGCACCGTGGCTTCCTCGGCTGCCGGCATTTCTCGCAGGCCAATGACTACCTGGCCCGCAACGGCCACGCCCGGATCGACTGGCGTCTGCCGGCCTTGGCTGACCTGCCACTGGCACCGGCTGATCGCTGAACTGATTTGATTCCTGTCATATCGCGGTGACCTTGGCTTTGCTACCTTGGAGAGGTTGGGAATGCTGCTGTTGCTGCCGCCTATTCAGGTTTGACCTCGAGTTTGCGAACAAAAACAGAACGCTGGAACTTTTTCTGTACTGAGCAGTCCAATAGTTCGACTGCTAAGATGAGGTCCTATGAACCTGAACACCTCTACTGCCCTTGTGGCAAACAATCTCCCGATCCCCAGTGCGCTCGGTTCGCTGGACGCCTACATCGGTGCCGTGCACCAGATCCCGGTGCTGTCGGTCGATGAGGAGCAGGAACTGTCGCGTCGCTTCCGCGACGAGCAGGATCTGAACGCCGCGCGTGAGCTGGTGCATTCGCACCTGCGCTTCGTGGTGCACGTGGCCCGCGGTTACAACGGCTACGGCCTGCAGCTGGGCGACCTGATCCAGGAAGGCAATATCGGCCTGATGAAGGCGGTCAAACGCTTCGACCCGGACATGGGCGTGCGCCTGGTGTCCTTCGCGGTGCACTGGATCCGTGCCGAGATGCACGAGTTCATCCTCAAGAACTGGCGCATCGTCAAGGTCGCCACGACCAAGGCGCAGCGCAAGCTGTTCTTCAACCTGCGCAAGTCCAAGACCCGCCTGGGCTGGATGAACGCCGCTGAGGTCAGCGCCGTCGCCAAGGATCTGAACGTCTCCGAGCGTGAAGTGATGGAGATGGAATCGCGCCTGTCCGGTCGCGACATCGGCTTCGATGCGCCGTCGGATGAAGACGACGATCATGCGCCGCCGTCGCCGGCTGCGTATCTGGTCGCGCGCGATGAAGATCCGTCGCAAGCCTATGAGCGCGAGGACAGCGAAGACAACCAGCTGAGCCTGCTGCGCGAAGGTCTGGCCAAGCTCGACCAGCGTTCGCGCGACATCATCGCCCGTCGTTGGCTGGAAGCGGACAGCAAGGTGACGCTGCAGGAACTGGCAGATGAGTACGGCGTTTCGGCTGAGCGCATCCGCCAGATCGAAGCCAACGCGCTGAAGAAGATGAAGGCACTGTTCGCCGCCTGAGCAAGGCAGCAGCAGTAACACGAAGGCCCGGGGAAACCCGGGCCTTTGTTTTTGTAGTGCCGAGCCATGCTCGGCAAGAGGCCTTGTGCACGAACTAACCCCCTGTAGTGCCGAGCCATGCTCGGCAGGGGCCTTGCCGGCGGCGGTTGGTCCGTGCATGGAGCCCCTGCCGAGCATGGC
>NZ_JASCOR010000232.1 GCF_029959445.1 Stenotrophomonas sp. PS02298
GCCGAGCCATGCTCGGCAGGGCTTTACCGGTAATGCCCCAAGCCGAGCATGGCTCGGCTCTACAGGCGCAGCTTCAAGGCCGGCTTGATCATGCTGATGTAGGAGCGGCGTAAGCCGCGAAGCGCGTATTCCTGCAAACGGCGAAGAGCTACCCCTCCCCAGCCCTCCCCTCCGCCTGCGGCGCAAGGGAGGGGGCAAAAGCGTAGTGCCGAGCCATGCTCGGCAGAGGCTTTACCGCGAATGCCCCAAGCCGAGCATGGCTCGGCTCTACGGATGCAGCTCACCCACCTGGTTTGGCGGTCTCTATGACTACGCCCAGCTGCTTGCCGGCCTCGGCCAGCTTCACCTTCTTGCCGTCGCTGCGGGCGACCAGATAATCCGCCGCTACCCAGCCACTCTTGCCGTCCGCACGCACGTTGCACCATTGCAGGTCGTCGAGGCAGCGCTGCACTTCCACCGTGGTGCCCACCGGCAATACCGCCAGGCGCTCGGCACGCTGGTCCGGCGCGCTGCGCAGGTTCAGGCCATTGCTGACCTGGGCGGCGGGCTCGTTGATCTGCGGCTGGAACCACAGCACCACGCCGATGATCGCCGCAGCCGCAGCGATACGCAGATACAGGCGGGGCTTGCCGTCGGTGGACTTGAACAACCTGTGCATGGCGAGTGCGGCGGGACCGGTGCGGCCAGATGAAGCGCCTATGGTGACACGCCAAGCTTGAACCCACGCCGTTGCAGCCGCACCACGTTCAGGCAGGGCCGACATCTATCGCCGCAAGCCGTGCAGCGCCTACGCCTCCGGCAATTTCCAAGCTGTATACGCCGGCATTGGGCACATGCATCGCGGTCTGGAAGGCACGGAATGCCTGCATGTCCGCAGGCCCGTTCACCGCCCGCCCTTGCAGGCGCCAGGCCAGCAGGCCGATCCAGATGCCGTGACCCACGAATACGCTGCCATCGTCGAAGTCATGCAGGCGCGCCAGGAAGGCCTCAACCCGAGCCGCGAAATCATCGAAACTGTCGGCGATATCGCCATCGCGATGTGCAGGGTCACCGCGCTGCCAGTATTCGCGTGCCAATACCGCCACGTCACCGGGCGCCTTGCCCTCGACCGTGGCAAGCGCCAGATAGCTGAACTCATCCAGCTCAGCGATCTCCTGCGCTGCAAGCCCGTGGGCAGCGGCGAAGTACGCCGCCGTCTGCCGGGCGCGCAGCATCTGCGAGCAGTACAGCTGCGCAGGCCGCAGCGCCCAGCGCGCCAGAAGATCCAATACCTGCTGTCGGCCCAAGGCGCTGAGCGGGATCTCCCGATCAGCCATGGCGAACGCACCCGCGTTGGCCATGCTCTGCCCATGCCGAACGAAGTAGAGCGTCCGCACTCCTGTCGGGTCGGACACCGCCTGCATCAGGCCGTCATGCCGCTATGCCGCAACAAGGCATCGATCTGCGGTTCACGGCCACGGAAGGCGCGGAAGTTCTCGGCCGCACTGCGGCTGCCGCCACGCGACAACACTTCATCGCGGAAGCGCTTGCCGGTTTCGGCCAAGGCGCCCGGTGCTTCCTCGAACGCGGCATAGGCATCGGCACTGAGCACCTCGGCCCATTTGTAGCTGTAATAACCGGCCGCATAGCCGCCAGCAAAGATATGGCTGAACTGGTTGGCGAAGCGGTTCCAGGCCGGCGGGATGTTCACCGCCACTTCGCCGCGCACACGTTCCAGCAACTGCAGCACGCTTTCCTGTTCAGGCTGGTACTGGCTATGCAGCAGCATGTCGAACAAGCCGAATTCCAACTGGCGCACGGTGAACATGCCGCTCTGGAAGTTCTTCGCCGCCAGCATCTTGTCGAACAGGTCGCGCGGCAACGGCGCGCCGGCATCGACATGCGCAGTCATCGCTTCCACCTGCTCCCACTCCCAGCAGAAGTTCTCCATGAACTGGCTGGGCAGCTCCACTGCATCCCATTCCACACCATTGATGCCGGCAACCGCCAGCTCACCGATGCGGGTCAGCAACTGATGCAGGCCGTGGCCCATTTCATGGAAGACGGTGGTGACTTCGTCGTGGCTGAAGGTGGCCGGCTTGCCGTCATTGCCACGGCCGAAATTGCAGACCAGGTAGACCAGCGGCGTCTGCACGCCAGCGGCGGTAACGCGACGGTTGCGGCAGTCGTCCATCCACGCGCCACCGCGCTTGCCCTCGCGGGCGTACAGGTCCATGTAGAACTGGCCAACCAAGGTGCCATCGGCGCTCACCAGACGGTAGAAACGCACGTCTTCGTGCCAGACCGGTGCGCTGTCCTGTTCCACCTTGAGCCCGTACAGGCGCTCGATCACGCCAAATAGGCCAGCCAGCACCTTGGGCTCGGTGAAGTACTGCTTCACTTCCTGCTCGGAGTAGCTGTAACGCGCCTGCTTGAGCTTCTCGGCCACATAGGCCAGATCCCAGGCCTGCAGTTCATCCATGCCCAGTTCGTCGCGGGCGAAGGCTTCCAGCTCTGCGCGGTCGCGCTGTGCGTACGGCTTGGCGCGTGCAGCCAGGTCACGCAGGAAGCTCAACACCTGCGGTGCGTCGCTGGCCATCTTGGTGGCAATCGAATATTCGGCGTAGTTGTCGAAACCCAGCAATGCCGCCAATTCATTGCGCACGGCGAGAATGCGATCGATGTTGCCGGTGTTGTCCAACGCCGCATCGCCGAACTCCGATGCACGCATCGCATGGGCGCGATACAGCTGCTCACGCAGCGCGCGGTTGTCGGCATAGGTCTGCACCGGCAGGTAGCACGGCATCTGCAGGGTCAGCTTGTACCCCTCGCGGCCATCCTTCTGTGCGGCAGCGCGGGCGCTGGCGATCACATCATCGGGCAGGCCCAGCAGGTCGTCGGCAACATCCACGTACAGGGCGAATGCATCACCGGCATCGAGTACGTTCTGCGAGAACTTGGCCTGCAGACCGGACAGCGCTTCCTGCAACTCGGCGAAACGCGCCTTGCCAGCGTCGTCCAGCTCGGCACCGCCGAGACGGAAGTCGCGCAATGCATTCTCCAGCGCCTTGCGCTGTGCTTCGTCGTAGCTTGCAGCTTCCGGCGCAGCGGCCAGCAGCTTGTACTGCGCGTACAGCGCCGGGTTCTGCGCGACCGAGCTGCCGAAGCGGCTGATCTTCGGCAGGTTGGCGTTGTAGACCTCGCGCAGCTCCGGCGTGTTGACCACCGCCTGCAGGTGCGAGACCTGGCCCCAGGCGCGATACAACCGCTCGGTAGCATCGTCCAGCGGCACCACGAAATTGTCCCAGCTCACCGGTGCCACGGTTTCGGCGGCTTTCACCGCCGCTTCGGCCTCGGCCAGCAGTGTATCGACGGCCGGGGTGACGTGTTCAGCACGGATCACGTCGAAACGCGGCAGGCCGGAGAAATCGAGCAGGGGATTGGTGGTGTTCACGGCATTCCTTCAAACAGTTCCGGCTGCGCCGGCATCAGACCTGATATGGCGACGCTTCCAGCCAGGCACAAGGCAGGGCCGGCATGCCCTGCCCGGCCACGGCCGTGGCCACCACCGCATCGGCGCCGACCACGTCGATGCCCTGCTGGCTGTACCAGTCCGGGTTGTAATAGCTGTGCGCGTAACGCTCGCCGGCGTCGCAAAGGATGCTGACGATGGAGCCATCACGGCCGGCCGCGCGCATCTGCTGGGCGGCGTACAGCACGCCGATGAAGTTGGTGCCGGTGGAGCCGCCAACGCGGCGGCCCAGGGTGGCGCTGACATGGCGCATTGCAGCCAGGCTCAGCGCATCACTCACCTTCACCATCGCATCAACGCAGGTGGGGATGAAGCTGCGCTCCACGCGCGGACGACCAATGCCTTCCACGCGCGAGCCACCTTCGCAGGTCATGTCACGCCAGTCGCGGCCTTCCAATGCGGCGCAATAACCATCGTAGAAAACCGACACTTCCGGATCAGCACAGAGAATCCGGGTGTCGTGACGGCGGTAGCTGACGTAACGGCCGAGGGTAGCGGCAGTGCCGCCGGTGCCGGGGCTGCAGACGATCCATTCCGGCACCGGATGCGGCTCTTCGGCCATCTGCTTGAAGATGGACTCGGCGATGTTGTTGTTGGCGCGCCAGTCGGTGGCGCGTTCGGCGTAGGTGAACTGGTCCATGAAATGGCCGCCGGTTTCGCGCGCCAGCCGTTCGGATTCGCAGTTCAGGTCGCAGGCGCGCTGCACCAGATGGCAGCGGCCGCCATGGAATTCGATGGCGGCGATTTTCTCCGGCGACGTGCTGGCCGGGATCACCGCGATGAACGGCAGGCCCAGCAGGCGTGCGAAGTAAGCCTCGGACACGGCGGTGGAACCGCTGGATGCCTCGATCACCGGGCAACCCTCGCGCAACCAGCCATTGGCCAGCGCGTACAGGAACAGCGAGCGGGCAAGCCGGTGCTTGAGGCTGCCGGTCGGGTGGCTGGATTCATCCTTCAGATAGACATCGATACCGGGGAAACCCGGCAGGTCGATGGGAATCAGATGGGTATCGGCCGAACGGTTGTAGTCGGCATCAATCTTGTGGATGGCCGCCGCCACCCAATCACGCTGGGACATGGATCGCCACTTCATGGTGAATGCTGGTGTGGATTCTACTTGGTTGGGCAAAGCCGGCGGCCAAACCGGGGTCAGAGTGCGGTTTCGTTTGGAAACCGCACTCCTGTCTCTTAAAAACAACTCCCCGCCCACCAGAC
>NZ_JASCOR010000233.1 GCF_029959445.1 Stenotrophomonas sp. PS02298
GAGCCATGCTCGGCAGAGGCCTTACCGGGAAAGCCCTAGCCGAGCATGGCTCGGCACTACAGGTGAAGCTGCAGTCCGTTCTATGCCGACTGCAGCTGCGCCAGGAACCGCCGCGGCGCGCCGTCAAACCCACCGTTTGACATGAAAACCACGTGGTCGCCCGCACGCGTGACATCACCGAGCTTGGCCAACAATGCGTCGGTATCGCTGACTGCCTGCGCATCGCCGCGCACCGCATCGATCACCTTGGCCGCATCCCACGGCAGCTCCGGCCGGGCCAGGAACACCACCGCGTCGGCGATATCCAGCGACGGCGCCAATGCCTCCGAATGCGCACCCAATCGCATCGAATTGCTGCGCGGCTCCATCGCCACCACGATGCGTGCATCGCCAACCTTTGCGCGCAAGCCTTGCAGCGTGGTGTGGATGGCGGTCGGGTGATGGGCGAAATCATCGTAGATGGTGATGTCCTGCGCCTGACCGATCACTTCCATGCGTCGCTTGACGCTGTGGAAGCCTGCCAAAGCTGGCGCGACGCCGGCAATCTCGACACCCACTGCATGCACGGCGGCCAGGGCAGCCAGACCATTGAGCACGTTGTGCCGGCCCAGCAGCGACCATTCCACGGTCGCCACTTCCGTGCCCCGGTGCAGCACGGCGAACGCACTGCCATCCTGGTTGATCAGGCGTGCGCTCCATTCCAGCGACGGATCGAAGCCGAAGCGCTCCACCGGCGTCCAGCAGCCCATCGCCAGCACTTCGGCCAGGTACTTGTCCTCGCCATTGACGATCAGGCGACCACGGCCGGGCACGGTACGTACCAGGTGATGGAACTGGCGCTGGATCGCGGCCACATCCGGGAAGATGTCGGCGTGATCGAATTCCAGATTGTTGAGGATGGCGACCAAGGGGCGGTAATGGACGAACTTGCTGCGCTTGTCGAAGAACGCGGTGTCGTATTCGTCAGCTTCAACAACAAAAAGTGGTCGATTTGACACTGATCGATCCGAAAGGATCGATGCGTCCTCCCCTTCCCCCGCCGGGGGAAGGTGCCCCGCAGGGGCGGATGAGGGTAAGGCCTTACCCGCACTCCCAGCCAGCGACCTACCCAACCGCGCCGACACCCCGAAATCCTCCGCCACGCCACCGATCAGGAAGCCCGGCTCACGCCCGGCCGCCTGCAGCAGGAAGGACAGGATGGTGGTGGTGGTGGTCTTGCCGTGCGTGCCGGCCACCGCCAGGGTGTCGCGGCCCGGCAGCACCTGTTCGGACAGCCATTGCGCACCTGATGTATAGCGTCGGCCCGAATCCAGCACCGCCTCTACCGCCGGATTGCCGCGCGACAGTGCATTGCCGACCACTACTTCGTCGCAATCGGGACTGATATTGCCCGGCAGATAGCCCTGCGAAAGGCTGATCCCCAAGGTTTCCAATTGGGTGGACATCGGCGGGTATACCGCCTGATCGCTGCCTTCGACCTGATGACCGAGTTCGCGGGCCAGAGCGGCCACGCCGCCCATGAAAGTGCCGGCAATGCCGAGGATATGGATCTTGCTCATCCCCAGATTGTCGCCGATGCGCCGGTTTAGGGGTATCCAGATCCAAGTTGAGCTGTATCCCCAATCGCCTGTAGGGGATTCCCCGATACCGTCACGCGGCATTCACAATGAAAATACGTGACGCCAGCCTCAGTATCCCTCAGGTCCTACTCCCCAAGAGGCCATCCCCAGGGAGCTCATGCTGATGGGGCCGTGAGCACGCCCTTAGCTGGCTTTTTATAAGCGAAACGCCCGGTTCCAGCACATGGCCCCGGGCGTTTCTGTATGCGTGGCCGCCGCAGCGAGCACGCAGATGGGCGCACGGCGGTCAGCCGCCGGCGCCCTCCATCATCAGCGCTTGATCGCCGCCAGGATGCGGGCCAGCACTTCGTCCAGCGCGCCAACGCCATCGACGCGCGCCAGGATGCCCTTGGCGGCGTAGAAGTCGATCACCGGTGCGGTGGAATCGTTGTAGACCTGCAGACGCTGACGCACCGATTCCGGATTGTCGTCGGCGCGGCCCTGCTCCTGGGCGCGGCCAGCGATGCGCTCGACCAGCAGTTCGGTCGGTACGTCCAACTGCACGATGGCATCCAGCGGCTGGTTCAGCTTGGCCAGCAGTTCGCCCAGCGCGTTGGCCTGGGCCACGTTGCGCGGGTAACCATCGAGGATGAAGCCCTTGGCGGTATCGGCCTGCGACAGGCGCGATTCCAGCATGCCCAGCAGGATGTCGTCGGACACCAGGTTGCCGGCATCCATCACCGCCTTGGCCTGCTTGCCCAGCTCGGTGCCGGCAGCCACTTCGGCGCGCAGCAGGTCACCGGTGGAAATGTGCGGAACCTGCAGTTGTTCCTTCAGGCTCGTCGCCTGCGTGCCCTTGCCCGAACCGGGCGGTCCCAACAGAACCAATCGCATTCCTGACTCCCATATGTTTTGAGGAAACGGGACGGACAGCGGCGTTAGACTCATGGGCCGATTCACGCTGCACCGCAATATGTGCAGCTTACCGCATCCGGCCAATGTCCCGGAATGTCCTCCCGCTCTGGAGAGTATTGCCCATGTCAAAAGGCACCTTGCTGTATGCCCAGTCCGGCGGCGTCACCGCCGTCATCAACGCCACCGCCTCGGCCGTCATCGCCGAGGCAAGAGCCAGGAAAATCAAGGTGTTGGCTGCGCGCAACGGCATCCTCGGCGCGTTGCGCGAGGAGCTGATCGACACCTCGAAGGAGTCGGCCGCCAACATCACCGCGCTGGCCCACACCCCGGGCGGCGCGTTCGGCTCGTGCCGCTACAAGCTCAAGTCGCTGGATGCCGACCGCGCCAAGTACGAGCGCCTGCTGGAGGTATTCAAGGCGCATGACGTGCGCTGGTTCCTCTACAACGGCGGCAATGACTCGGCCGACACCGCCTTGAAGGTCTCGCAGCTGGCCAAGGAGTACGGCTACCCGCTGACCTGCGTGGGCGTACCCAAGACCATCGACAACGATCTGGCGGTCACCGACACCTGCCCGGGCTTCGGCTCGGCGGCCAAGTACACCACGATCTCGGTGCGCGAGGCCGCGCTGGACGTGGCAGCGATGGCCGAGACCTCCACCCGCGTCTTCATCTACGAGGCGATGGGCCGTCATGCCGGTTGGCTGGCAGCGGCGGCTGGCCTGGCTGGCGAGAACCCGGACGATGCGCCGCAGATCATCCTGCTGCCGGAGCGCGCCTATGACGAGCCGGTGTTCCTCGCCAAGGTGAAACAAGTGGTCGAGAAGGTTGGCTTCTGCGTTGTCGTGGCCAGCGAAGGCATCCATACCGCCGATGGCCAGTTCGTCGCCGATGCCGGCGGGGTCAAGGATTCCTTCGGCCACACCCAGCTCGGCGGCGTGGCTTCGTATCTGGCCGGCAAGGTCAAGGCCGAACTCGGCTACAAGGTGCACTGGACCCTGCCCGACTACCTGCAGCGCTCGGCCCGCCATATCGCCTCCAAGACCGACTGGGAACAAGCACAGGCAGTGGGCAAGGCGGCAGTGCAGTTCGCACTGAAGGGACAGAACTCGGTGATGCCGGTAATCGTGCGCAGCTCGGACGTGCCGTATCGCTGGAAGATCGAAGCCGCGCCGCTGTCAAAGGTCGCCAACCACGAAAAGAAGATGCCGGCCAGCTTCATCCGCAAGGATGGTTTCGGCATCACCGAAAAGGCGCGCCGCTACCTGCAGCCACTGATCCGTGGCGAAGCGCCGCTGCCGTATGGCCGCGACGGCCTGCCGAAGTACGTGACCCTGAAGAACGTCGCCGTGGCGAAGAAACTGGCAGCCTGGGAAGGCTGATGTCGCGCGTTCGCCGGTGCTGTCTGCGGCCTCCGCGTCGCTTCACTGCTGGTTCCAGGGCGATGCAGTGCATCGCCTTGCTGCTGTGCATGGCATCCGCGCAACTGGCCGGCGCCTACACACCGCAGGATGGCGACGTCGTCTTCCACACCTCCACCTCCAGCCAAAGTGCAGCAGTACAGGCCGCCACCGGCTCGCGTTACAGCCATATGGGTGTCGTCCTGCTGCGTGGCGGTCAAGCCCACGTATTGGAAGCGGTGCAGCCGGTGCGGTATACGCCCTTGCAGGCTTGGTTGGATCGCGGTGCGCAGCGTCACTACGTGATCAAACGCCCATCAAGGCCGCTGACAACGGCAAACAAGGCCCGGATGCATACCGCCGCCACACGCTATGTGGGCCGCCCCTATGACCTGGGCTTCGAGTGGTCCGACCAACGCATCTATTGCTCGGAGCTGGTGTGGAAGCTGTACCGCGACGCCGCCGGCATCGAACTGGCGCCACTGGCGCGCCTGGACAGCTTCAACCTGCAGGCACCGGTGGTCCGCAGCAAACTGCGCGAACGTTACGGCAACCATGTCCCGTTGGCCGAGCCGGTGATTTCGCCAGCGGCCATCTTCGCCTCACCCTTGCTGGTGACGGTTGACCAGCGCTGACGGAACCACTGCGTAGTGCCGAGCCATGCTCGGCAGAGGCTTTCCCGGTAACGCCCCAGCCGAGCATGGCTCGGCT
>NZ_JASCOR010000234.1 GCF_029959445.1 Stenotrophomonas sp. PS02298
CGGTCGGCACGAGGAACCCGGTTGGCCCTGTTGCCACCGTCTTTCCTGAGTTCATCGCCCGCGACGGTCAGGAGCGCGCGAACGGGTGCCGTCAAGGAGGCAAGCGCAGGGTTGGTGCGGCCCGCAGCGAAGCGAGGACACGGCCCTGCGCGCCTTGACGGCAAACGGGCGCGGGCTACAGTCGCGGACAAGGTGATGAGGTCAGGGAAGACGGCTGAACATGGCAACGGCCATCCCACACGCCGACCGCACGGCAAGCGAAGCGCGCAGGCCCGGATCTGGAAGCCGGGCCGGAGGCGTCAGCCGAGCGGAGCGAGGGAACGATGGAAGCCCGTCAGGGGCGAAACCCCGCAGGGGGTTCGATGCGCAGCACGACAGCGCGACCGGCCATCTCCCATCTCCCAGGTGGCCGGGGACGCCCAGGCTTCAATGCCGAAGAAGCAACAAGATCAGGACGAGCACACGCAAGGCATCGTGGGCCTGATACGGTTGCTGTCTGGCCGATCCGGCGCAGCCGGGTCGGCAGAGTTCAGGGGCGCCAAGCCTGCGCGGCGGGGATAGCCCGCAGGGCTTTCCCCTGGAGGCAAGCGAAGCGCGCAGCGCCCCGTCCGGGGCGCGTAGGCATCACGCCGCGTCGTCAGGACGCAGGCTGGATTCCGCAACCGGAATCCAAGGCGATGACGAGTCCAGCAGGTAGCGCGCACCGCGGGCATACATGCCCGAAAGTCCGGTGGGCCGGTAGAACCCGGTAACGCGGCGCCGGAACTGTGCGCCAAACTCGTTGGTGAAGATCACCGCGTCGCCGATCTTGAAGCGCAAGGGCTGGCCGTTCTCCGGCGCGAACGGCTTGAGCGCATCGTGCTGCGCCGTGATTTCGATGATGTAGTCGTGATGGCTGCTCATGGCATTGATCTCCTGTGATGGTTGAGAAAGCACAAGGAGCGCCTTGCGGCGCTCCAAGGGCCGGGTCAGACAGCGATCCGCCCGGCCAGCCGCGCATCGCGCGCATAGGCGCTCAACCGCTTCTCGGCGCGGAACGACAGGTCACGCCTCGATCGGCAGGCCCAGCCCGCCGCGCACCGTCGCCAGCTCGCCCAGGCTGACCCAGCCGATTTCCGGCTCTCCCAGGCCCGGGTCGCAAAGACCGAAGGCGTGGTCGTGGTCGTCGGGATCAATCTCGGTCAGCAGCCAGGTCGCGCCGGCGTCCGGCGTGAACAGCTTGACCACGGGCGCCGGATCGAAGTCCGCGTTCTGCAAGGATGCGCGGCCGTTGGCCAGCAGCACGATGCGCTGCTCGTCAGTGATGAGTGCGTTGTTCATGGTGAACTCCTGAAAGGTTGCCGGGCGGAATTGCCCGACCCTTCCGGGGCACGGCGCAGCGCAAGCAGTCAGGGGTCAACGACGGCCGCCAGGACGCAAGCGCGCAGGGCGCGCGCAGCCCTTGACGGCGAGAACGCCGTGGCACGATGAAGGGAACAGCAAGACCGCCTCCCTCGCACCTCCATGCACCCCGGCTTTCGGCAAGTGCGCAGCACGCGCAGGCCCGCGAGGGCCGGAGTTGCGCCACCGGCCGCAGCAAAAAGGGGGCCGAAGCCCCCTCGGTCAGATCAGGCCGCGTTCGGCAAACGACGTGGTGGAGCTACCCGCCACGATGATGTGATCCAGCGTGCGGACATCCACCAGCGCCAGTGTTTCCTTGAGCCGCTGGGTCAGCACCTCGTCGGCTCTGCTCGGCTCTGGATTCCCGCTCGGGTGGTTGTGCGAAATGATGACTGCCGCCGCATTGAGCCGCAGTGCCTGCTTGACCACTTCGCGCGGATACACCGATGCGCTGTCGATCGTGCCGCGGAACATCTCGACGTACTCGATCAGGCGATGCTGCGTATCGAGGAACAGCACAGCGAACACCTCATGCTCGAAGCCGGCCAGCTTGGCGCGCAGGTATTCCTTGACCGCCGCCGGCGAACTGAACGACGCACTGCGCTGCATCTTGTGCTCGATGGCCTGGCGAGCGGCCTCCAGAATCTGGTCGGTGGTCGCCAACAGGTAGCGGCCCTGTGCGTCACGCACCATCAGCGAGGTATCGAACGAGGAAAAGGACAGTTGCGACATGATCGTGCTCCGGTTGCTCGGGCGGAATTGCCCGGAACCGTGGCCAGCACGGCGCAGCGCAAGCAGTCAGGGGGCGAAGACGGCCGCCAGGACGCAAGCGCGCATGGCGCGCGCCGCCTTTGACGGCGAGAACGCCGTGATACGGTGAAGGGACAACAAGACCGCCCCCATATGCCACGCATGAACTCTGGCAAGCGGAGCGCGCAGGCCTGTCTAGGCCGGAGGCGTCAGCGATGGACGCCCGCAGGGGCGAGACGCCAACGGCGGCTCGATGCGAAGTACGACAGCGCGGCCCATTCGGGGACGCCCAAAAATCGGGTATCTTTAGAAACTACAGATTCCCGTATTGGGTCTCGCTTGGTTAGAACACTGCAATAGCAAGGAACGGCATGCCAGCCCTGTATCAACTTGCCCTGCTTGGCACACCAACTGCAGTTCAAATTTCCGAACTTGAAGAAGTCATCGGAAAGGCTGTCGGCATGTTCAATTTGCGGTTGGGGCATGAGATTGGATGGGAGGTTTGTCCCGATGAATTCAATCCAGACCAACAGCGATCGTCTGCTGCGGCATTTTTCGGAGGTCATGAGCCTCCTCTTGCCAATGTGGCAAGACTGCTGGCACGAGGCATCCCATTGCTCCCGGTCGCCTCTGACGTCAATCGAGTCAGTGCAGAAATCCCTGGATTGCTGCAGCCGCTCAACTGCTTGGCATACGCCGCAGGTGGGCCGCAACGTGTCGCGTCTGCTTTGCTGGAGTGTGCTGGGCTCCTTCCTCGACAGCGCCGGGTGTTCGTAAGCTATCGTCGGGGCGAGGCCAGGGAAGCAGCCTTGCAGCTATTCGATGCGCTGTCTGCTCGGCTATTCGATGTATTTCTCGATACACATGGCATTCCACCCGCAGAAGATTTCCAGACCATGCTATGGCATCGGCTTTGTGACTCGGATGTCCTGCTGATGCTCGACACGCCAGGATATTTTGAAAGCCGTTGGACGAGTGCTGAGTTTGGACGCGCTTTGGCCAAAGGCATCAGCGTCTTGCGAGTCGGTTGGCCTGACACAACGCCTTCTGCGCGCACAGCAACGGCGAGTCGGGCGGAGCTGCTACCTGAAGAAGTCGATCCGACGACTGGGCGCATCGCAGAAGGTGCGGTGGAACGCATTTGTCTTCAGCTAGAGGAAGTTCGCAGCCAGAGTCACGCGGTTCGCTCTGTCAACCTCGTAAGCAATCTGCGCAATGCCATTCAAACAATCGGCGGCCAAGTCGTCGGAGTGGGCGCCAATAGAGCTGTATATGTCCAACTGCCCGATGGGCGGAATGTAGTCGTTTATCCAACGGTCGGTGTTCCCACGTCATCTACGCTGCACGATGCGTCTACGAACTCACCGGAACAATCCGTTGCCGTTGTCTACGATCACGTAGGCCTGCACCCCAGGTGGCTGGGCCATCTGGACTGGTTAGGACAGCACATTCACTCCGCTAGGTGGGTTAAAGCCAGCGAGGCGGGTTGGCAATTCGCGGACTGGGAGGCGTAGCCATGAGCGCAATCTTCCTCTCGGCCAGCGTGCCACTTGTAGGGCGTGGCACTTACCACGAAACCGCCGATCCATTTCTCATCCAATGTGCGGTGAGAGAACTGGTCATAGCAGTCATTCGTCAGCACAAGATCGTGTGGGGTGGGCATCCTGCGATTACCCCGATGATTTGGAGCATATGTGAAGACTTGGGGGTCGACTACTCGCAGTCTGTTGTCTTATACCAGAGCACGTTTTTTGCAGAAATCTTCCCCGAAGAGAACAAGCATTTCCAAAATGTAGTCTTCACCGATGCAGTTCCCAATGACAGGGCGGCAAGCTTGCTTGTCATGCGCGAACAAATGCTTTCGCGTGAGGACTTGAGCGCTGCTGTGTTTATTGGTGGAATGGATGGGGTAGAAGCTGAGCACGAGCTTTTCAGGCGCTTCCATCCTGCAGCCAAGGTGGTCCCGGTGTCCTCGCCAGGCGGAGCCGCGCTGAATCTCGCCAAGGACCATGGCTATTTCACCGGTGAAGCGCTTGCCGATGTGGACTTTGCTCAGCTCTTCCATGCGCATCTGGCGGTGCCCTTGGCTGGCAAATAGAGTTAGTTCGTTTCCCGATCTGGTGCTCTAAAAAAATCAACCGAGGATTGCTCATGCCACGGAAAGTCTTCTACAGCTTTCATTATCAACGCGACAGTTGGCGCGCATCCAAGATACGCAATATTGGGATCGTAGAGGGAAACCCGTCAGCAAGCGATAACTGAATCGCCCAGGCTTTTGTAGACACTCTTCAGCCGTTTAGTGCGTACTGCCGTTCAAACTCTATCGGGGACAGGCCGCCATTGGAACCGTGTCGCCGTGTCGGGTTGTAAAACATCTCGATGTA
>NZ_JASCOR010000235.1 GCF_029959445.1 Stenotrophomonas sp. PS02298
CCCCCCCCCCCCCCCCCCCCCCCCCCCCCCCCCCCCCCCCGCCCCCCCCCCCCCCCCCCCCCCCCCCCCCCCCCCCCCCCCCCCCCCCCCCCCCCCCCCCCCCACTACAGGTGGAGCTGCTGGTGCCGCGAAGCCCGCATCGCCTGCCCAATCAACGCCCAACAAAAACCCCGCTTTCGCGGGGTTTTTGCCTGCAGCCAACTCCAACCGGAATCAGCGCTTCATCGAGCCGAAGAACTCGTCGTTGGACTTGGTGTTCTTCATCTTGTCCAACAGGAATTCCATCGCGGCGATTTCGTCCATCGGATGCAGCAGCTTGCGCAGGATCCAGATCTTCTGCAGCAGCTCCGGTTCGATCAACAGGTCTTCGCGGCGGGTGCCGGAGCGGTTGATGTCGATGGCCGGGTAGACGCGCTTCTCGGTGATGCGACGGTTCAAATGCACTTCGCTGTTACCGGTGCCCTTGAATTCTTCGTAGATCACTTCGTCCATCTTCGAGCCGGTTTCAACCAGCGCGGTGGCGATGATGGTCAGCGAGCCGCCTTCTTCAACGTTGCGTGCAGCACCGAAGAAGCGCTTCGGGCGGTGCAGGGCGTTGGCGTCCACACCACCGGTCAGGACCTTGCCGGAGCTGGGCACGACGTTGTTGTAGGCGCGGGCCAGGCGGGTGATCGAGTCGAGCAGGATCACCACGTCCTTCTTGTGCTCGACCAGGCGCTTGGCGCGCTCGATCACCATTTCGGCAACCTGCACGTGGCGCGCGGCCGGCTCGTCGAAGGTCGAGGAGACCACTTCGCCGCGCACGGTGCGCTGCATTTCGGTCACTTCTTCCGGGCGCTCATCCACCAGCAGCACGATCATGTGCACTTCGGGATGGTTGGTGGTGATGGCGGTGGCGATCTGCTGCATCATCATCGTCTTGCCGGCCTTCGGCGGCGAAACGATCAGGGCGCGCTGGCCCTTGCCCTGCGGTGCCATCAGGTCGAGGATGCGACCGGTGATGTCTTCCGAGGAGCCGTTGCCGCGCTCAAGCGTGAAGCGCTTGCGCGGGAACAGCGGGGTCAGGTTTTCGAACAGCACCTTGTTCTTCGAGGCTTCGATCGGCTCACCGTTGATGGTGTCCACGATCGACAGCGCGAAGTAGCGCTCGCCGTCCTTGGGGAAGCGGATGCGGCCCGACAGGTGGTCGCCGGTGCGCAGGTTGAAGCGGCGGATCTGGCTGGGCGAGATATAGGTATCGTCCGGGCCGGCCAGGTAGCTGGCTTCGGCCGCACGCAGGAAGCCGAAGCCGTCTGGCAGGATTTCCAGCACGCCGTCGGCGGCGACGCCGTCACCGTGGCGGGTCAGCACCTTGAGCAGGGCGAAGATCACGTCCTGCTTGCGGGCACGGGCCACGCCTTCGGAGATCTGCAGCTGTTCGGCGATTTCCAGCAGCTTCTGTGCCGGCATCCGCTTCAGGTCGCTGAGCGAATAGACCGGGAAACCTTCCGGCACGCTCGGCATCTGGCGCGGGACAAAATTGTCGTTGCCGCCGTCGTTGCCCATGCCGTTGTCGTCACGCTGACGGTTGCGGTCACGGTCGCGACGGTTGCGGAAACGGTCGCGGCGGTTGCCCTGGCCCTGGCCCTGCTGATTCTGCTGGCCATAGCGCTGCTGGTTGTTGTTGCCTTCGCTGTTGTCCTGGCCACCCTGTGAGGTGTTGTTGTCGCCGGAGCTGGCTGCCGGGGCCTGGCCTTCATTGCTGGACGCCGCCGCGGCGGGTGCGGGAGGCGGAGCAACCGGGGCCGGTGCTGCCGGAGCAGCGGCTACCGGAGCCGGAGCGGCTGGCAACGGAAGCGCTGGCTGGGCGGGGGCAGAAGCACCGCTGTCGGCGCTTTCAACGGCTTTGGCAACACGCGGCTTGCGCACGCGCTTCTCGACAGGAGCGTCGGTGCTCCCGGTTTCGGAAGGAGTGTTCTCGGACAAGTGCTTGATTCCTCTCGCTTGGATGTGCGAGCGCCCTGCGGGGCTGCGAACTGGTTGGGATGGTCCGGACGAGAACCCGTCCAGAGGGTGCGGCACGCGAATGCTGCCGGATGTAGCGACACTAACACCGCCAAACGTGGCGGCGCAAGCGCCTGCAAAACCCTGTTGGGCCGCGGTCAGGCTGGCCCGGTGGCCGGCGGCACGGGGCCGCCGGACCGTGCTGGATCAGACCAGCGCCTTGTCGATCATCTGGCTCAGCTGGCCCTTGCCGACTGCGCCGATCTGGGTGGCCTGGATCTGGCCATCCTTGAACAGCAGCAGCATCGGGATCGAGCGCACGTGGTACTTGATCGCGGTGGCGCGGTTCTCGTCCACATTGACCTTGGCGATCTTCAGCTTGCCGTCATAGGCGTCAGCCAATTCGTCCAGGACCGGGGAAATCATCTTGCACGGGCCGCACCATTCAGCCCAGAAATCCACCAGGACCGGTTCGCTCGATTGCAGGACGGCGCTGTCGAAGTCGGCGTCGCCGACGTGTAAAACCTTATCGCTCACTTGGAGTCTCCTGGTGCAATGCGACTGCCCATGCCGGGTTGGCGGTCGCATTGCGGTAAACTGGGGCATTGCGCGGACAGTGGGCAGGGCCCAGGTGTCGCGCGACCCGGCGCAGGGGCCGCAGTGTGCGACGGTGCCCGAATCGATGCAAGCTGCCCGGCCACACTGACCGGCTGGCACTACAAAGACGAAACCAATGAGCGACAAACCGCTAACCGACGTGACATTTTCCTCCTTCGACCTGCAGCCCTCGCTGCTTGCAGGCCTGGAAGGCGCGGGTTTTACCCGCTGCACCCCCATTCAGGCGCTGACCCTGCCGGTGGCTTTGCCGGGCGGCGACGTCGCCGGCCAGGCCCAGACCGGCACCGGCAAGACGCTGGCCTTCCTGGTCGCCGTGGCCAACCGCCTGCTGACCCGTCCGGCGCTGGCTGACCGCAAGCCGGAAGATCCGCGCGCGCTGATCCTGGCACCGACCCGTGAGCTGGCCATCCAGATCCACAAGGACGCGATGAAGTTTGCTGCCGACACCGGCCTGCGCTTCGCGCTGGTCTACGGTGGCGTGGATTACGACAAGCAGCGCGAACTGCTGCAGCAGGGCGTGGACGTGATCATCGCCACCCCCGGCCGCCTGATCGACTACGTCAAGCAGCACAAGGTGGTTTCGCTGCACGCCTGCGAAATCTGCGTGCTGGACGAAGCCGACCGCATGTTCGACCTGGGCTTCATCAAGGACATCCGCTTCCTGCTGCGGCGCATGCCCGAGCGCACCACGCGCCAGACCCTGCTGTTCAGCGCCACCCTCAGCCATCGCGTGCTGGAGCTGGCCTATGAGCACATGAACGAGCCGCAGAAGCTGGTGGTGGAGACCGAAAGCATCACCGCCGATCGCGTCCGCCAGCGCATCTACTTCCCGGCCGACGAAGAAAAGCTGCCGTTGCTGATCGGCCTGCTGTCGCGCAGCGAAGGCGCGCGCACCATGGTGTTCGTCAACACCAAGGTATTCGTCGAGCGCGTCGCACGCGCGCTGGAAAAGGCTGGTTACCGTGTTGGCGTGCTGTCCGGCGACGTGCCGCAGAAAAAGCGTGAGAGCCTGCTCAACCGCTTCCAGAAGGGCCAACTGGAAATCCTGGTTGCCACCGATGTGGCCGCGCGCGGCCTGCACATCGACGGCATCAAGTACGTCTACAACTACGACCTGCCGTTCGACGCCGAAGACTACGTGCACCGCATCGGCCGCACCGCGCGCCTGGGCGAAGAAGGTGATGCGATCAGCTTTGCCTGCGAGCGCTATGCGATGAGCCTGCCGGACATCGAGGCCTACATCGAGCAGAAGATCCCGGTCGAGTCGGTCACCGCCGAACTGATGACCGCGCTGCCGCGTCCCGAGCGCGCGCCGCTGCCTGAGGGCGAAGAAGGTGAAAGCGTTGGTGCCATCTTCCGCGAAGCCCGCGAGCAGAAGGCCGCTGATGAAGCCCGTCGTGGTGGTGGTCGCAGCGGTGGCAAGCCCGGTGAACGCCGTGGCGAACGCAGCGCCGACGGCAAGCCGCGTGGCCCGCGCAAGCCGCGCGTCGAAGGCGCCCCGGCCAATGCCGAAGGCACGCCCAAGCCGCCGCGCCCGGCCGCTGAAGGTGCGCCGAATGCGGCCAACAGCCCGGCAGTGGAAGGCGAGCGCGCACCGCGTAAGCGTCGCCGCCGTCGCCACGGTCGCCCGGTTGAGGGTGCCGAAGGTGCAGCGCCGGCAGTGGCCAACAACAACGGCCCGGTGCAGGTACAGGCCAAGCCGATGCGTGCCGGCAACGACAGCGACTCGTTCCTGACCCGCCTGGGCCGCAAGATCCGCCGGATGCTGTCGGGCAGCTGATCGCCGCGAGCCTGTAGTGCCGAGCCATGCTCGGCAGAGGCTCTACCGGCAAGATCAAAGCGGTAGTGCCGAGCCATGCTCGGCAGCGGCATTACCGGTAAAGCCCCTTGCCGAGCATGGCTCGGCA
>NZ_JASCOR010000236.1 GCF_029959445.1 Stenotrophomonas sp. PS02298
CGAAGGGACAGCCACAGCCCCAGCCCCAGCCACAGCCACAGCCACAGCCACAGCCACAGCCACAGCCACAGCCACAGCCACAGCCACAGCAACTACGCCGGCAACATCGCTTCTTCCGCCGCTGCCCTCAGCTTCGGCAACAGCCTGAGCATCAAAGCCAGCTGGGTGCGCACCAGCCGCGACTTCTCATCGATCTCGTCAGGTATCTGCTCCAACGCATCGGCCAGTGCGACCTCGTCTTCCTGCGGTTCCGCCGGCTGGCGCTTGCCCAAGGCTGCTGCCAATGCTGCCAGCGACTGCTGCAGCTGCCGATGCCCGTCAGCAACCAGTGCATCCTCATTGACCGCATCCGCCTGCGCGCGATGCGCACCCAGCGCCGACAGATAGCCAAGCAAGGTGTTGGACAGGGCGAGGAAGCGGAAGCCCGCATCCAGATTGCCGCGCGCATAGCCCGGCTCACGCAGCATGTTGGCCAAGGCCACCGACAGTGCGACGTCGGCGTTGTGCATGTCGCGGCGGGCGATGCGGTAGGGCAGGTCGTCGCGCATGCCGCTGCGGTACTGGCCCAGCACTTCATCCAGGTAGGCGGTGCTGGTGGCGATCACCTGCGCCATCACCTTGTGCAGGCGCCGGCCTTCCCAGTCGGGCAGGATCAGCAGCGAGGCGATCGCGGCGATGACGCAGCCGATCAAGGTGTCGAGGAAGCGCGGCCAGATCAGCACGAAACCGTTGCCGATCAGGTTGAAGCACAGCAGCGCCATCACCGTGATTGCGGCCGTGGCCAGCAGGTAACGGTCGGTGCGGGTGATGAAGAACAGCAAGGCCGCTGCCAATGCCAGCAGCAGTTGCAGGCCGGTGCCGGGGAACAGCTGCATCAACGCCCAGGTCACGCCCAGGCCGAGCAGGGTGCCGGCGATGCGCTGCACCAGCCGCAGGCGGGTGGCGCCGAAGTTCGGCCGGCACACGAAGACGATGGTCAGCAGGATCCAGTAGCCGTTCTCCGGGTGCACCACCCTCAGCAGTGCGTAACCGGCGATCAGCGCCAGTGCGATGCGCACGCCATGGCGGAACAGCAGCGAGCCCGGCGTCAGCGCCTGCCGCAGGCGGGTGCCCATTTCGCGCAGGGTGTGCGGCGAGGAATCACGCAGGCGGGTATCGATGCCTTCCAGCGGTGTATCCGCCAAGGCGGCTTCGGACAGCTGCCGTTCGATGCTGGTCAGGTTGGCGGCCAGCAGTTGTAGCGAGCCAAGCAGGCGTGTCCACTGCGGATTGCGTTGCTCGCGCAGGTACTGCAGCGAGGACTGCAGGTCCTGGCCGGCGCTGCGGGTGCGCTCGCCATAGTCGAACGGCTGGCGCAGGCGGATGGCCTCTCCCAGCGACTGGCAGGCCTTGCCCTGCAGCGACAACAGGCGCCGGCAGCGGTACAGGACGTCGCTGTGGAAGAAGGCGTCGGCCAGGGCTTCATACGGGTAGTGCGAGGAGCTGGCGCGCTCGTGGAAATCCTGCGCCATGTAGTACAGGCGGAAGTACAGGCCCGACTGCACACCGGGCCGGCCAGAGCGGCCGAAGCGGCTGAGGATGGCGGCCTTGGCGATGTTCAGCGCCTGCACCACGCGCACATTCTGCTCGGCCAGGGCCAACCGCCGTGCCTCCAGGTTGCCTTGCCGCACCGGTTCGAACAGGTCGGCCTTGAGCTGCAGGTAGTGGCCGAGTTCGAAGAACAGCCGCGCCAACCGTTCGCGCACCGGGCGGTTGGCGAACATCGCCGTCCACAGGATCGACAGCAGCCCATACCAGCTGGCGCCGACCAGCAGTGGGATCACCTCGCGCAGTGCCTGCTGCTGGCTGACGTTGTGGTGCTGGTCCATCGCGATCATCGCGTAGATCGCCAGCGTCACCGTGGCCTGGCCGATGGAGGCATAACGCTCGCCCAGCGCACCGAGCAGGGTCAGGCCGAAGGCGGTCAACGCCAACGCGCTGATGAAGGGGACGGGGTAGGGGAACAGCGCGATGACCGCCGCCGCGGCAGCGACGAAGCACAGCAGCGACAACAGCACGGATTTTGTGCGGCCCCACCAGTTGTCGTCGGTCTCGGCGATGGCGCTGGCGATGATGCCGAGGAACAGGCCGGGGATGGCTTCAAGGTGGCCGTCGTACCAGCCATAGGCGATGGCGGCAGTGAGCGCGATGAACACGCGCAACCCGTAGCTGGCTTTTTCGTGGGCCCAGAGTTGGCCGAGGTGACGGTCGAGGCGGCGCATGCCGGAAGCGTGGACTCGCGGGGATCAGGCTGCCAGCTTGCGTCGCCGTGGCGATGCAGGCAAGCGTGATCCGTCCGCAAATGTGCGGCGATCAGCCTGCGGCATTGGCTGCACGCATGAAATCGAGGAACACGCGCAGCTTGGGTGCCAGCTGTTCGCGCGATGGGTAATAGAGATGGAAGCCGGGATAGGGCGGTTGCCAGTCATCGAGCAGTCCATGCACGCGACCCGCGTCGATGTCGGTGCGGGCGATGGCGTCGAATATCTGCAGCAGGCCAAGCCCGTCGCGCGCTGCCTGCAAGGCCAGGGTGCTGTCGTTGAGCAGCAGCGACCCGCTGACATCGAGGGTGAAGTCGCGGTGATCACGGCTGAACTCCCAGGGCATCACCCGACCATTGCTGTTGCGGTGACGGATGCAGGCATGGCCGATCAACGCTTCAGGCGTTTGCGGCGTGCCGTGCCGCTGCAGGTATTCCGGCGCGGCGACCACCGTCCAGCGCATTGGCGGCCCCAGCGGCACCGCGATCATGCCATCGGCCAGCGCCTCGCCCAGGCGGATGCCGGCATCGAAGCCTTCCCCGACCACATCGACCAGTGCCGCCTGCATGGACAGTTCCACTTCCACCTGCGGGTAGGCGGCGTGGAAGGCGGGCAGGTGTGGCAAGAGCAGATATTCGATGGCGAAGCGTGGCGCGGTGATGCGCAGCTGGCCGGTGGCGACATCGCGGTTGGCCTCCACCGCATGCAGCGCCTCGCCGATCCGGGCCAGTGCCGGGGCGGTGTCCAGCAGCAGGCGCTGGCCCGCCTCGGTCAGGCCAACCCGGCGCGTGGTCCGCTGCAGCAGGCGGGTGCCGAGGCGGCGTTCCAGGTTGCGGATGGTCTGCGACAAGGCCGACGGCGAGATACCCAGTTCGATCGCGGCGTGGCGAAAGCTGGCATGCCTGGCCACGCAGGCGAAGGCCGCCAGGGCCGGCAACAGGCTTGGGTCTACTGTGAAGTCAGGCTTCATGGTCAATGCGGAGTATCCGCCTTTATCGACATAGTGGCGAGGGCCTACAGTTGCCTCCGTCCTTTCCCCCGTTGGAGTCGCCGATGAAAACCCGAGTTCTGGGCCGCAATGGTCCCGTTGTTTCCGCACTTGGCCTGGGCTGCATGGGTATGAGTGCGTTCTATGGCGGCCGTGGTGATGATGCCGCCTCGATTGCGGTGATCCACCGCGCGCTGGAACGTGGCGTGACGCTGCTGGATACCGCCGACATGTACGGCCCGCATACCAATGAAGTGCTGGTTGGCAAGGCGATTGCCGACCGTCGCACGCAGGTGTTCCTGGCCACCAAATTCGGTGTGCGGCTGGATGCCAATGATCCGCAGGCGCGCGGTGTCGATGGTCGTCCGGAATACGTGCAGGCGGCCTGCGAGGCCAGCCTGCAGCGGCTTGGCGTGGATCACATCGATCTGTACTACCAGCACCGTGTCGATCCGCAGGTGCCGATCGAGGACACCGTGGGTGCGATGGCGCGGCTGGTCGAGCAGGGCAAGGTGCGTTACCTGGGCTTGTCCGAGGCAGCACCGGAGACGATCCGCCGCGCGCATGCGGTGCATCCGATCACCGCGCTGCAGACCGAGTATTCGCTGTGGTCACGCGAGCCGGAGCAGAACGATGTGCTGGCGACGGTGCGTGAGCTGGGCATTGGCTTCGTGCCGTACTCGCCGTTGGGCCGTGGCTTCCTGACTGGTGCGATCCGCAGCCCGGCCGATTTCGAAGACGGTGATTACCGGCGCAATTCACCGCGCTTCCAGGGCGAAAATTTCGGCCGCAATCTGGCGCTGGTGGAACAGGTCAATGCGATTGCCGCCGACAAGGGCGTGACGCCAGGGCAGTTGGCCTTGGCATGGGTGTTGGCGCAGGGCGATGACCTGGTGCCGATTCCGGGCACCAAGCGCCTGCCGTATCTGGAGGAGAATCTGGGTGCGTTGGACGTGGTTCTGAGTGCCGAGGACCTGGCGCGGATTGACGCGGTGTTCCCGGTGGATGCGGCGGCGGGTTTGCGTTACCCGGCGGCGAGTATCGGCAGCGTGCATCGGTAGAGCCGAGCTCTGCTTCAGATGTAGAGCCGAGCCATGCTCGGCTGAGGCATTATCGGTAGAGCCCCTGCCGAGCATGGCTCGGCACTACGCTCCCTCCCTTGCACGCAGTGCAGGGGAGGGTTGGGGTGGGGTAGCTTCTGCGGCGTTAC
>NZ_JASCOR010000237.1 GCF_029959445.1 Stenotrophomonas sp. PS02298
CATGCTGGTAGGCAGCGGCATCGCCGCGCACCGAGAAGTCGCCTTGTGCGGCGGCGCCGGCCAGGCGCTTGATCTCGTTGTTGATCGCCGACAGGCTGGCCTTGACCGCATCCACGGTCTCGGTGATCACGGCCTTCTCGCCGGGCAGGCGTTCGATATCGACGGACAGATCGCCATTGGCATAGCGCTTGATGATCTCCAGCGCGGACAGCAGCATCTGGATGTGCGAAGCGACCAGCGCGTTGCTTTCCTTGACCATCACGCCGTAGTCGCCGGGGAAGGCGGCCTCGTCCATGCGGTAGCTGATCATGCCGGTCTCATGCTGGCGGGCCATCTCCCGCTGCGCGCCGATCACCGACTGCAGCTGCGCCTGCATGCGCTGCATGGACTGCAGCAGCATGCCAACCTCGTCGCGGCGCGAGGCGTCGATGCGGCGGTCGAGCTTGCCGGCGGCGACATCGTCGGCCACGCGCACGGCATCGGCCAGTGGCAGCATGATGGCGCGGATGATGGCCCAGCCCAATGCGGCGGCGAGCAGCAGCGCAAGAGCCAGACCGATCACGATGGCGATCAAGGAGCGATGGTGTGCGCTGCGTGACTCGGCAGTCTGCTTGGTCAGCTGCTCCTGGTTGTACTGCGACATCTGCTTGAGCTGGTCGAACAGGGCGCGGCGCAGCTTGCGCGAGTCCCCGCTGGAGATGGCATTGGCGGTGACGAAGTCATCGGCGGCGATCGCGGCGGCGATGCGGTCGTGTGCTTCGAAGTAACCGGCACGCAACTCTTTCATCTTGTCGTACATCGCCAGCTCGGTGGCGCTGTAGTCGGCTTCGATGTCGTCGTAAGCCTTCTCTGCCGCTTCGATCAGCTTGCGGCTGTCGGCCATGCGCTTGTCGTAGTCGGCCAATTGTTCCGGGTTGCCCTGGTAGTTGAGCTGGGCCTGCTCGAAGGTGCGGTATTCGCCGAGCTGGGCGCGCATTTCACCAAGCTGCTGGACTGCAGGCATCCAGTTGTTGTTGACCTGCTGTATCTGGATGTCGGCCACGTTCATCCGCCACAGCGCGAACAGCGCAAGCAGCAGGGTGAGCAGGCTGGTGCTGCAGAATGCAAGCACCAGCTTTCGGGTGATCGACAGGTTCTGGAACCACTTCATTGCAGACATCTCCGTAGACAGGCATAAGGGCGATCCACAGGTCCGGCGCCCCTGGGGAATGTCATGCGTGGTGCAGGCCGCGACGGGGGCCCAGGTCGGTTGACAAACCTGATTGCATTGCGAAGCGGTATCGGCACACCCGTGGCCTTCTTGAAGGCGGCGTGCGGCGATGATTCAGGTAAGCTGCCTTGCGCGCTCGTCCTGCGATCGCAGTCTTCGTGCATGCATGCGTGCACGGCAAAACGCCGCATGCCCAGAAGCTGGGGATGCGGCGTCAGATGCTTGTTACGGTGTACTCAAGCCGCTTGCTGGGTACGCAGTGAACGTACCAGGCCACCGATATCGACGATCAGCGCGACGCGGCCATCGCCGAGGATGGTGGCGCCGGAGACACCGCTGATGCGGCGGTAGTTGTTCTCGATGTTCTTGACCACGACCTGTTGCTGGCCGATCAATTCATCCACTTCCAGCGCGATCTTCTGGCCATCGCCCTCGACCACGACGACCAGCGGTTCGGCCTGCGGGTTGTCGGGGTAGCCGTAGTACTCGCCCAGCGACAGGATCGGCAGGTACTCGCCGCGAACGCGCAGCACCCGGCCTTCGCCGGCCATGGTGCGGATGTCGTCGGGCTGCGGCTGCAGCGCTTCCAGCACGTAGGCCAGCGGCAGGATCAGGGTTTCGCCGGCAACCGAGACAGTCATGCCATCGAGGATGGCCAGTGTCAGCGGCAGGCGGATCAGTACGCGGGTGCCGGCACCGGTGCGGCTCTCCAACTGCACTTCGCCACCCAATGCCTGGATGTTGCGACGGACCACATCCATGCCGACGCCACGACCAGACAGGTCGGTGACCGCATCGGCGGTGGAAAAGCCGGGCTGGAAAATCAGGTCCCAGACCTGGGCATCGGTAGGGTTGTCCGGCACGCTCAAGCCGCGTTCCAGTGCCTTGGCGAGGATCTTGTCGCGGTTCAGGCCGCGGCCGTCGTCGCTGACTTCAATGACGATGTGGCCACCCTGGTGCGATGCGGCCAGGGTAATCGTGCCGGTCTCGTCCTTGCCGGACTCGCGACGCACGTCCGGCATTTCCAGGCCGTGGTCGATGGAGTTGCGGACAAGGTGCACCAGGGGATCGGCGATCTTTTCGATCAAACCCTTGTCCAGCTCGGTACCTTCACCGATGGTGCGCAGGCGCACCTGCTTGCCGAGGCGGCTGGAAAGGTCGCGGACCAGACGCGGGAAGCGGCGGAACACGGCATCCACCGGCAGCATGCGCACGCCGATGACGGCTTCCTGCAGGTCGCGGGTATTGCGCTCCAGCAGATCCAGGCCAGCCAGCAGCTGTTCGGCATGGGCCGGATCCAGCCCGCCGGAAACCTGCTTGAGCATGGCTTGGGTGATGACCAGTTCGCCGACCAGGTTGATCAGCGCATCGACCTTGTCGACGCTGACCCGGATCGAACTTTCGGCTTCGTGCTGCTGGCCGCTGGCGGGTGCCTTGACCGCTGCCTCGGCGATGTTGGCAACGGCCGCAGCTGGCGCTTCCACTGCAAGGCTGGGGGGTGCGGCCGGACGAATATCCAGCTCGCAGTCATCGACCACCCAGGCGAAGGTGTCTTCGATGCGGCTGCGCGGCACTTTGCCAACCAGGCCCAGATCCCAGGCCAGGTAGGCTTCCAGCGGATCGAGCTGATCGAAGCTGGGCAGGCGCGCCATGCGCGGCTCGACGTGCAGGGAACCCAGGGTTTCCAGTTCGCGGATGATGCGCAGCGGGTCGTTGCCACTCATGAACAGCGACGGTGCCGGGGCAAAGCCAATCTGCCAGGCGTCCGGGGTTTCTTCCGGTTTGACTGCCGCCACGGCAACCGGTGCCGCGCCCGACAGTACTGCCTGCAAGCGGTCGGTTATCGCCTTGACGGCCGCGGGGTCGGCAGGCTGGCCGTGTTCGACCTCGCGCAGCAATGCGCGCAGGACGTCCACTGAACCCAGCATCGCGTCGACCGCGTTGCTTTCGAGTGCGCGTTTGCCCGCACGCAGCTCATCGAGCAGGGTTTCCAGCACGTGGGTGAGTGCGGCAATGGCGTCGAAGCCAAAGGTGCCGGCACCGCCCTTGATGGAGTGGGCGGCGCGGAACACCGAATTGATGACTTCAGGGTCGTGCTGGCCGTCTTCCAGTGCCAACAGGCCGGCCTCCATTGCATCCAGCCCTTCGCGGCTTTCTTCGAAGAAGGTGGCGTGGAAACGTTGCAGGTCCATGCTCATTGGCGCGGTATCCGATCGGTGGGGCAGGCGGGCTGATCAGCCCAGGACTTTCTGTACGGTGGCAACCAGCTGTTCTGGATTGAACGGCTTGACCAGCCAACCGGTGGCACCGGCGGCCTTGCCTTCGGATTTCTTGTCGGCGGCCGACTCGGTGGTCAGCATCAGCATCGGCGTGAACTTGTAGTCCGGCAGCTGGCGCAGCTCACGGATCAGCGAGATGCCGTCCATGTTCGGCATGTTGACGTCGGTGACCACGGCGTTGAAACGCTGGCCCTTGGCACGCCCCAGGGCGACCGCGCCGTCCTCGGCTTCTTCAACCGAAAAGCCGGCCGAGGTGAGGGCGAAAGAGACCATCTGGCGCATCGACGCCGAGTCGTCCACCACCAAGATTCGTGCGCTCATGCAGCGTTCTCCACAGATTTCGTTGTGTCAGGGGTTGCTTCCAGACCGAGGGTCCGGAGGACACCGAGCAGGCGCGCGGCGTCACGGAAGGTATCGGTAGCGTTGTCAAAGACAGTGGCGTGACCGGCGTGTTGGCGGGCCAGCACGAAGGCGCACAGCACCTGCATCGCGGCGGTGTGCACGCGGCCGACCTGGCCGGCATCCACACGCAATTCGCCTGCTTGCGGCAGGTGGGTTGCCAGTTGTTGCTTCAAGTCGCTGGTGGACTCGATGCCGAGATCCTGGGCGAGGGCCACAGTGCTCATCGTTGCTCCGAACGAACGTTACTGGGAGAGATAGCGGCGATGCGCCGGCGATCTTTAGGGCTGCGATGCGCTGCAGCAGATAGTGTTAACGGGCGCACGGTTTTGGGCTTTGCCCCCTCCCTTTCGCGCAGCGAAGGGGAGGGCTGGGGAGGGGGGGAGCTCTGCTCCCTCCCTTGCGCCGAAGGCGTAGGGGAGGGCCGAGGAGGGGTAGCTTTTGGCTGGGTGGTGCCGAGCCATGCTCGGCTGGAGCCTTACCGGCAAAGCCTCTGCCGAGCATGGCTCGGC
>NZ_JASCOR010000238.1 GCF_029959445.1 Stenotrophomonas sp. PS02298
TTGTTTTTAAAACGCCCCGGCCACCGGGGTCGCGGGGTTTTTGGCGCGCGGGCACCCCCCCCCAAGCCGATACATCATCAGTTGGCAAAAATGCAGATGGCTTCAATACCGTCAGCTTCGCGGCTTACGCCGCTCCCACAAACCAGGGCTCAAGCAAGCCGCGCTGGCATCCCGGCAAGCCGCACATGCCCAACCAACTGCCGCAGATAGCCGCCCGCTGCACACAGCAGCACATCGCCTACCGGCTTCAACGCGCGCCTGCCCCAGCGCTGATGGAAATGCCGCGCATATGGCAGCAGTACGTCCGAAAAGATCACCATCAGCTGGGCGGAGAAAAGCGCGAACAGCACGTCCAGCCCCAATGCATCCAGCACAGGCACCAACGTAGCCAGTTCCGGGTTGGAGATGATGCACAGAATCACGACGGTGGTGAGCAAGGCGGCCGCTCGGCCGCGCCAGTGGTGGGTTTTCATCTGTCGAACCATACCAAGTTGCGGCGTGGTTGATGGCGGAGAGGCGGGCCGGCGCTGCTGGACGCGGATCGGAACGGGCAGGCTTCAACGATTCGAGCAGGCACCCGTTGGCAGGGACATCGCGCGCGCCGGTGCGTCTGTGGGTTCATGGCCGCGCTCATCCCTGCGCGTCTTGCCAATGTCGCGCGCCTCCTCGGCGGCATCGGTGCCGTCTTGGCCCGCCAGTTGCCTGGCCAGATCGACATTGGCGATATGCCCATGCATGAACAGCAGATCGGTATAAACACTCATTTCCCTGCTCCGTGTTGAGAGTGGGTTGAGGTTAGTTCCGGGCTATAGTCCGTAAAAGCGAGCATCCTTCAAGCAGGTATTGAGAAAAACTCAAGTCAAATGTCCAGGCCGCCACTCCAGTTCCTGCAGGGTTTCGTGCTTGCTGCACGCATGGGCAACATGTCGCGTGCTGCCGAGGCGATGAACGTCACCGTCAGTGCCTTGAGCCACCAGATGCGCCAACTGGAGCAGCGGCTCGGCTATCCATTGCTGCTGCGGCAGGCACGCGGCGTGGCACCGACGCAGGAAGGGCGACGCCTGCTCGATCAGGTTGGCCCGCACCTGGATGCGATCAACGAGGTGTTCCGTCCGTTCCAGGCGCGGCGCGATTGTGTGTTGTCGATCAGCGCGGTGCCGACGATGGCGTCGGCATGGTTGGTGCCACGTTTGGGTCGTTTCGTGGCGGCGCATCCGCAGATCGAGATCAACCTGCAGTCCAACCAACTGCTGATCGATTTCGAACGGCAACTGCAGTTCGATGGGGCGATGCGTATCGGCGATGGTCGTTGGCCTGGCGTGATCGCCGAGCCCCTGATCGATGAGTGGCTGGTGCCAATGGCCAGCCCGGCACTGGTGGGGCGTATGGGCGGCATCGGTGCGAAACCGCTGGCGGAGTGGCCGCTATTGGGTGACCCGGATGGCGAATGGGATCGCTGGTTCGCCTTGACCGGCGCGGAAGCGCCCAAGCGCTACGTTGCCATCTTCGATGACTCCGAATCGCACCATCGAGCGGCATTGGAGGGCGTGGGCGTGGCGCTCGGGCGGGTGACGCGCGCGCAGCTGCTGCTGCAGTCAGGCCAGTTGCAGTTGCTGTCCGATCAACGGCTCAAGACAGCATGGTCGCATTGGTTGGTCTACCCGGAGCGTTCGACCAGTCATCGCGGCTTCCTGGCATTCCGCGAATGGCTGCACGCGGAAGCTGCTGTGTATCGTGAATACATGGGCGAACAGCGCTGAGCTTGGCGGCCAGCAATCATTGCCTGCCGACTGCGTTGTTACCTGATCCAAGGCGCAAACACGCGCAGACGCTGCGGTTGCGAAGACAGCGTAAACGCCACCAACATCGCCGCGGCGCTCAAGGCCATCACCCAGACCAGCACCGCCATCGTGGCGTGATCCACCGCCAGGCACAGCACCAGTGCAACGCAGACGCTGAAGCTGCCGAGGATGCGCAGCAAGCGCAGGGTGGCCGGCGATGGCTGGCGTGGCCACACCTGCAGCGCATGTACCTGCATCGACAGTG
Source organism: Stenotrophomonas sp. PS02298 (assembly GCF_029959445.1). Classification (GTDB taxonomy): domain Bacteria; phylum Pseudomonadota; class Gammaproteobacteria; order Xanthomonadales; family Xanthomonadaceae; genus Stenotrophomonas. The sequence goes on from NZ_JASCOR010000238.1 coordinate 2,047, forward strand.
CCAGCCATGCCATGCCGGCAAGGCTGCTCAGCAGTGCGGCGGCCAGCATCAGGTTGGCAGACAGCGACTCATGCATGGGCGTTCTCCCGGTGTGCGGCCTGTTTGGCATGCGCGCGCTGGCCGAGCTTGCGGGCAGCGATCATGGCCACGCACGCACTGCCGAGCAGGAACAGATCGATACCCGCCACCGGCCAATAGCCGCGCGCCAGCGTGCGCAGCAGATGGTCGCCGGTGGTGATCCAGTTCAAGGCAACCGCTGCAACCGCCATCACCGCGATGGCCCAGGTCTGTTCGCGCCATGCCGGGTTGGCCAGGCCGCGTGCCACCGGTGCACCACGCACACCCGCATGCACCAGTGCCAGCGCCCACACCGCCCAGAACGCATAGCGCTCCCAGTCGCCACGGCCGGGCAGGGCCTCGGGCAGCAGGCGGTTGGCAATCAGGATGCCCAGCGTGGCCAGAACCATGCCGGTCACCGTGGTCACGGCCAGCGCATCGACGATGCGCGCACCCTGACTGCCCTGCAGGGCGTGCTGGCGTTTGCGTTTTTCGACGAAGAAGATGAAGCCGGTGGCGATGCACACGGCACCGGCAAGGCCGCCGAACACGTACAGCCAACGCAGCAGCCAATGACGGAAGTGCTGCAGGTGCAGGCCGGTGAGGAACTCGGCCATGCGGGCAACCGGGGTGGCGGCCGGGTCCTCGCGGATCAGCTTGCCGTCAGACGATTTGAAGTGGATGCCATCGCCTACCAAGGCGATGCGGTCGGTGCCGGCGCGGTACACGCTGACATAGCCATTGGCATCGCCAACATGCTGCAGCACCAGGAAACCGACATCGCCAGCCTTGTCATTGGCCTGCCAACGCTGCTGTGCCTGCGCGACCATCGCATCCACCGATGCCAGCCCAGCGGCAACGCCTGCGCGCTGATGCGGCAGACCGGTTTCCTGTGCTTCCATCCGCTCGTGCAGGTCGTGCAGATCATGCAGTTGGGTGTGACCGACCGGAAAGTAATAGGTGCCGGCAAAGATCAGCAGGCCGGTCAGTGCGAAGAAGAAGTGGAACGGCAGCGCCACCACGCCGGTGAGGTTATGCAGGTCCAGCACGCTGCGCAGCCTGGCCTTGCCCGGGCGGAAAGTGAAGAATTCGCGGAAGATCTTCCGGTGCATCACCACGCCGCTGATCAACGCGGCCAGCATCACCAAAGCGGAGAAGCCGACGATCCAGATGCCCAGGTTCTTCCAGTCCAGGGTCAGGCCGTAGTGCAGCGGAAAAAAGAAACCGCTGCCGATCTTCAAGTGATCGTCGGGCAGTACGCTGCCATCGCGCGGATCGATGGTGGTATAGGCCCAGATCAGTTCTTCCGGGTCCTTGGCGTTGGGCACCTGATAGCCCGCGTACAGGGCCAGCACGGGGTCGCGGTGGGTGGTGTAGGCACTCCAGCTGGCGACCTTCTCGAAGTGCGTGGGCATCGGCCCGTTGACACGCGGGCGCATCGCTTCGATGGCATCCTTGGTCGGCTGCATGCGCTCGAAGGCAGGCCGCAGGACCTTTTCGAAGGACGGCATCGGCTGCGCTTCGATGCGGGTGGCGGGAATCGCCCAACGATCGATTTCGCGGTCGAAGACGGACAGCGCGCCAAAGAAGAACGCCGCCATCAGCACGAAACCCAGCACCAGGCCGAACCAGGTGTGCAGCCACGCCATTGCTTGCCGGAAACTATTGAACATGGACTTCTCCGGTCATGCGAGCAGGGATTGGACCAGCGATGCAGCGCCCGCCATCAATAGTCCGCCGCCGAACAGGACGATCCAGACGCGCAGCAGGCGCTGGGTCGCGATGCTCCACAGGAACACCGTCACGTAGGCGAGCAGGCCGATGAAGGCACCGAGGAACTCTGCATCGTGGAAGTCGAGCTTGGCCGCGAACAACAGACAGGTCGCCAACGCCACCGTGCCCCAGGCAAAGACGTAGCCGCCGAACATTGCGGCCAGCACCCGCAGCACGACCTGACGTCGCGAGCGGGAAGTAGCAGTGATGGTGGTTGCTTGGGACATGGTGGCGGTGACGTCTCGGGTATCAGTTTCGTTGGAGCGTTGCTTGAGCCCCTCTCCCTCCGGGAGAGGGGTTGGGGAGAGGGTCGGGGTCCAGGTGAGGTTGTAGCGAAGTGCTACCCCTCTCCCCCCTTCGGGGCACCCCCTCCCGCAAGGGGAGAGGGGATGGAGCCAAAAGCCAAAAGCCAAAAGCCAAAAGCCAAAAGCCAAAAGCCAAAAGCCAAAAGCCAAAAGCCAAAAGCCAAAAGCCAAAAGCCATGACTGCTCCGCTATACGC
>NZ_JASCOR010000239.1 GCF_029959445.1 Stenotrophomonas sp. PS02298
AGCGGCGTAAGCCGCGAAGCTGGCATTGCCGAAACCTCAGGCATATGCGACATCTGATTGGCTATGTGCTTCGCGGCTTACGCCGCTCCCACAAACAAGCGGAAAGAATGCGACACAAGACGGCACGCCGCGATCCAAGTTTCAACGGCTGCCGTTGTCTTCCTGCAACTCTTTCTTGAACGGGATATCCGGCGGTGGCCGCGCTTCCGCTGGCTGCTCCTGCATGTTCGGATTGGTCAGGCCACAGCCGCCACCGAACTGCAGCATCGACACCACACAGGAAATCTTGCTCTTTGAGCCGGGAATCGGAATCTCAACGCTCTTGATGCCCCGGCGCACCCACTCGGCCAGCAAGGACTCGTTCGGCGCCCAGTACTTGTCGAACGAAGTTGGTGTGTAGTCATACGGCGGGCGCTTGAGCCAGGTACCGGACTCGGCGATGCGCTCGCGGCTCCAGGTATCGGAATCACCGCCGGGCGCACCACGCTTGTCCGCGTCCTGCGCCTGCCCCTCGTTGGTACCCAACCTTACGCTGCCATCGGCGTTGAACAGTCCCGTGCCCTTGTCAGCCTGACCACCAGCGCTGCCAGCGACCTGGCGCTGCGCTGCGCCCCAATCATCGCCACGGTTGGGCGCTGCCCAACCGCCGCTGCGATCCTCGGCTTTCGGACCCGCACCTGCGCTGGATCCGGCACGCGGGCTCGGAGTGGCAGCCGCCTGCCCGCCAGTGCGCGACGGGCTGGTCGATGCACTTGCTGCCGGTGTACCGGTTGATGCCTGGGTCGATGCAGTTGGACTCGTCGCCGCCTGTGCGGCGGGCTTGTCTGGCCCACCGGGTACCGCGCGCTCACGCACCGCCATCGTCGGTGCCTTCACTTGCACCTGCGCAGCACGCGATGGCAGCGTCGCCATCGTCACCGATTCCTGCGTCGCGGTCTCAACCTGACGTTCGCGCACGCCAAATTCAGGCGTGCGGATACGCACCTGTGTTTCGCGCACATGCGGCTGCGTCACCGCTATCGGTTGCTGCGTGGCAACTTCGATCTGGCGTTCACGCACCTGCACCTGCGGCGAACGCAGCTGCACCGCAACGTCTGCCGGCTGGCGTAGCGCCTGTGTTGGCTGCGGACGATCAACCGCGGTCTCAATCGTGCGTTCGCGCACCTGCGCCTGACTGCTGCGCAACGCAGGCGCCGTCACCGTGGCAGGCGGCACCACGAATTCACTGGTCGGCCGGTTTGTTTCCGTCACCTGCAGCGGCTGCTCGTTTGGCGGCTGCGGCACGGGTTTGGACGCATCTATCGGCATCCATTCAGGCTCGACATCCGCCTCTGCAGCAGATGTCGCATTGTCCTGCACTGCACTCGCAGCGGGAGCTGCAGGCGATTCCCGGGCTGCGGGTGCCGATGGCTCGACCGCAGCAGCGCCGGACTCGGACTGCGCTGCGGCTGCCGCCTGCGCCACGGCTGCCTCGGCAGCTTGCGGGGCACCGCCACCCTCCTCGTCCGGCGTACCACGCCCGACGAACTCCACCTGCACGCGTTCGCCGTCTTCGGCGTTCTGTTCCGGCACATTGCTGCGTACCAACGCCACCCATAGCAACAGCAGCGCGAACAGCACATGCAGGCCGGCACTGAAGAATCCCGCGAACCAGCGCAGGCCGCGCTGATCGCGCGGCGGCGGTTCGCCACCATTCCAGAACAGCAATACGATGATTCGCCACAGCGGCAGCGGTGTGGCCACAGCCTCGCGTGGTCGCTGCGGCCGCGCTGCCATGACCCCGGCAGCATCGGCATCGGCAAAGGCCGACAATCCCTTGGATACGCGCGTGCGCAGCCAGTTGCTCCAGCTATACGGCATGCCGGTGCGGCGATCGTGCAGGATGCTGGTCTGCCGGCGCGAAGCCAGCAGATTGATCAGCTCGGTAACCGATGTCACCGGCATGCGTGGTAGCGGCTCAGCCCGCGCCGTCGCGCGGAATATACGGGGCCTGACCGGTTTCGTGGTCGGTGGCGTCACGCACGGCGGTGATGCCCGGCACCCGGCCCATCAAGGTTTTCTCGATCCCCTGCTTCAAGGTCACATCGGCCATGCCGCAACCGTGGCAGCCACCACCGAAGCGCAGCAACACCACGCCATCGGCCGACACTTCCTGCACCGCGACGCGGCCGCCATGCGACGCCAGCTGCGGATTGATTTCGTTCTCGATCACCCAGCGCACACGCTCGACGATGGACGCTGCATCACCGGGGGCTTCGCCCTTGATCTTGGGGGCCTTGATCGTCAGCTGCTGGGTACCGGCAGCCTGGGTGACGAAGTCGATCTCGGCGCCGTCCAACCACGCCACGCTGGTCGCAGCGACATACAAAGTGAAGCCATCGCAGTCCACCGCCCACTCGTCACCGAGCAGGTCAGCCGGCTCGGCAAATTCAAGGCGCGCGTCTGCGCTCGGGGTTCCCGGGTCCATCGCGCTCAGGCGCACGCCCATCCCGGGCACGGCCTCGCGTTCGATCAACTTGCGGAAATGTGTTTGGGCGGTATCTGAGATCTGGATCATGCGGGTATTCTAGCCGTGTCTTGGTTGCCACCGATGGGACACTGATTCCAACGGCGGCACAGTTCAGTCATCTGTTATGGAGGTTTGCATGGCCCCTGATCTCATCCCGCTGGCACAAGCGCACTGCAGCCCGCGCCGGGGCAGCGAATATCGCCTCGGTCAGGCCCGCGTCGCCGAGCTGCTGCCCCAGGTGCCGGGTTGGGAGCTGGCCGAGAACGGCCAGGCCCTGACCCGCACATTCCGCTTTGACAACTACCACGGCACCATGGCGTTCGTGAACGCGCTGGCCTGGGTTGCGCACCGCGAAGACCACCACCCCGACCTGGGCGTGCACTACGACCGCGCCGTTGTGCGCTTTTCCACCCACGATGTGGGCGGCCTGAGCGAGAACGACTTCATCTGTGCCGCCAAGGCATCCGCACTAACGGAGCAATGACATGAAACTGCGTCTGCTGTTCGCTGCATTGGGCACCGTGGCTGCACTGAGCGCCTGCAATTCCTCCGACCAACCGGCCGCGCCGACCGTCGCCCCGACCGAAGTGGCCGCCGTGCAGACCCCGCCGCCGGACTACCCGGCCGAACTGGCCTGCACCGGGGTTGGCGGCAAGAGCGTGCTGCGCGTGGTGGTTGGCCCGCAGGGCATGCCTACCGAAGTTTCGCTGGTCACCAGCAGCGGCAACAGCCAGCTGGATGACTCCGCCGCGCGCCGCGTGCGCGAATGGAAGTTCAACCCGGCCACCCGCAACGGCCAGCCGGTGCCTACCACCATCCAGGTACCGGTCAGCTTCAACCCGCCGGACCCGAAGCCGAATGAGTGTTTTGCCATCGAAGAACGCGCGCGTCGTGGCGGCTGATCGCGACTGATGCATCCCGTTACCCCCGAAAATCTATGGATGGCCTTCGGGCTGACCCTGGCTGCCGGCCTGGCGACCACCGTCGGCAGCCTGATGGTGGTGTTCTCCAAGCGCCCCAATCCGCGCCTGCTCGCCTTTGGCCTGGCCTTCGCCGGCGGTGCGATGGTCTATGTGTCGCTGTCGGAGATCCTGAACAAGTCCGTGGCCTCGTTTGCGCTGGCATACGGCGAGCGCCTCGGCTTCACCTACGGCACGCTCTGGTTCCTGGGCGGCGTACTGCTGGTGGTATTGATTGACCATTTCGTGCCCAACCCGCACGAAACCCTGGACAAGCAGGACCCTGCCTTCAAGGAAAAGAGCCGCAGCAACATCCGCAGGGTCGGCCTGCTCAGCGCGGTGGCGATCACCGCGCACAACTTCCCCGAGGGTCTGGCCACCTTCTTCGCCACACTGGAAAGCCCGTCGGTCGGCCTGCCATTGGCCTTCGCCATTGCCATCCACAACATCCCCGAAGGCATTGCCATCGCGGTGCCGGTGTACTTCGCCACCGGGCGCAAGTCCTATGCGGTTTTCGCCAGCCTGCTGTCAGGACTGGCCGAGCCGGTTGGCGCCGCCATCGGCTACTACGCCCTGGCCGGCTCGCTGTCCCACGCCACCTTCGGCGCCGTGTTCGGCCTGATCTCGGGAATCATGGTGTTCCTGGCTCTGGACGAACTGCTGCCGGCAGCCAAGCGCTACGCCAAGGGTCACGAGACCGTTTACGGACTGGTGATCGGCATGGCCACGATTGCGGTCAGCCTTGTGCTGTTCAAGTGGTAGGAGGCCCTGGCCGGCGGCAACCCAGCCGGTCCTGAACAAAGCCTCTTGTAGGAGCGGCGTCAGCCGCGCAGCCGGCATTGCTGGCATCGCCCGCCAGTTGGCGGCGTGGCTGGTCTGTTGCTTAGCCGCGG
>NZ_JASCOR010000023.1 GCF_029959445.1 Stenotrophomonas sp. PS02298
GCAGAGGCAAAGGCAAAGGCAAAGCCAAAGGCAAAGGCAAAGGCAGAGGCAAAGGCAAAGGCAGAGGCAAAGGCAGAGGCAAAGGCAAAGGCAGAGGCAAAGGCAAAGGCATAGCCACAGCCATAGCCATAGCCATAGCCACAGCAAGAACCAAAACCAAAACGGCTTGGCTTCCGTCGAACTTTGTTCGGTTGATGAGAGCTTCTAGAGGAGCGCTTGGCAGCGAAAGATGCTCCACCAAGCGCTACATGCGTTGACCTGGTCCGTTGATCAGCTCAGTTCCGCACTACAACGCGTTGAAGCTCAAACACCACCCAGCTCCAGCCGTCGCTGCCACAGCGCATGCATGCCGCGCGCAGCCAGGTCTTCCGGGTGGCGTTGTACGCCGATGCCCCAGGAAATCAACGCCTGTGCATACAGGGCCAGCAAGCGGTCACTGCCAATCAGGTGCACCTGCGACAAGCGCGGGGTGTGTTCGAGTACACCGGAGGAAAGTATCTCGTGGCCGATCAGCAGGCCTGACAGATAAGACGGCAGGGCGCTGCCTTCCAGCTGGTTGAACAGGCCGAGGGTGCGCACACCGAAAAGGTGATGCAGAAGTCCGCCCTTGTGGCGGCTGCGCTTGAGTCCACTTTCAAATGCCCAGGCGTCGAAGCGGCTGTCGTCTTCGGGCATCAGCTTGCCCAGCAGGCTGTGGGTGCGCAGTACCGCGTACAGCTCGCCCGTCATCGCCGTTGTCAGGCGACGTATCTGGCCATCGGCAATCGAAACCCACTTGCTATGCGTGCCGGGCAGGCAGACGACATGGTTGCCGCGTGGCAGTACCGCCAGCAGTGCGGCCAGCTGGGTTTCTTCGCCGCGCATTACGTCGGGTACGGCGTCGCCGCCGGTATCGCTGACACCTGGCACGACCCATAACGCGCGATCGGCCAAGGCCGGTGCCTGCAGCGGTACCAAGGCAGCGGCAAGGTCGTCGATGCCGGCAGGACAGGGCAGGTAAGGTACTTCCTGCCAACCGCTGCGGCTGCCGACCATGCCGGACAGGAGCAGTAAGCGGTCATCCCAGCCGGCAATCTCTTCTGCCAGCACCGCTTCAAACTGTCCGGCACTGGCTTGCAGGCCGCGTTCGCTGCGGCGGCGCTCGCAGACATGGCCGCTCTCATCGAGGCGGTACAGACGCAGGCTGCTGGTGCCCCAGTCCACGGCGATCATGGCAACTCCACGCGATCCACGCTTGCCTTCAACTGCGGGTGCTCCCAGACAAAGATGCCTCCTGCATCGGGCTGCGCGCTCAAGGCGGCGGCATCCAGACCGACGCGGGCACTGCTGATGTACAGCGCACCGGGTGCCAGTACGCAGCAGGAGGCGTGCTGGGTGGGGATGTGAACCAACTGCTCGATGCGGCCATCGGCGGAATAGCAGGCAACCCGGCCTGCGCCCCACTGTGCGTTCCATACGCGACCTTGGACATCGACTACCGCGCCGTCAGGTTCGATGCCTGGTTCGCTCAAGCTGGCAAATGCCTGCAGCTCTTCAACCAGTGCGCTCTGCGGGTCATAACGGCCAGTGATGATGTTGGCCTGCGGTGAGTCGCAGAAGTAGATGCGCTCACCGTCAGGGCTGAAGCAGATCGCGTTTGGAATGGCGACGTGTGGCAAGGGCAGGCGGCGCAGGCCTTTACCCACACTCCATTGGTAGAAGCTGCCGCCGCGGCGTCCGTCGGCATGGTCGCTCTTGGTGCCGAAAACGAAGTTGCCGTGACGGTCGGCACGTCCGTCATTGATGCGGGTGTTGGGGTTGTCGGCTTCCACATGTGCCAGCAGTTGCAGGCTGAGTTCGCGGTCCTGCAGCTGGGCTTCCGGGTCGGCTGCATGCAGGCCATTGGCCAGGCCCAGCAGCAGGCGGCCGTCGTTTGCCAGGGCAAGGCAGCCCAGCGGCTCGTGCAGCTGCCAGTATTGGCTGTGGCCGCTGGCTGGATCGTAGCGCCACAGGCGTGCTGCGAGGATATCGGTCCAGTACAGGACATTGCGGCGGTCGCACCAGAGGATGCCTTCGCCGAGCTCGCAGCGGCTGTCCACCAGCAGCCGTGCATCGGCTTCGGTTACCTGCAACACCTGTGCATTCACCATTCGGCAACGCTGCCGTCGCTGTGGCGCCACAGCGGATTGCGCCAGCGCGGTGGATTCTTGTTGGCTTCGATCAGGCGTGCTTCGTCGATCTCCACGCCCAGGCCCGGCTTCGGCAGGGCCGCGATGCAGCCCTGTGCGTCGCAGGCGAAGTCGTCCTTGTTGATGACGTAGTCCAGCAGGTCCGCACCCTCGTTGTAGTGGATGCCGATGCTCTGTTCCTGCAGCACCGCGTTGTGGGCGACGAAGTCCAGCTGCAGGCAGGCAGCCAACGCCACCGGCCCGAGCGGACAATGCGGCGCCAGTGCGACGTCATGCGCTTCGGCCATCGCGGCGATCTTGTGGCACTCGCTGATGCCGCCGGCGTGCGACAGGTCCGGCTGCAGGATGGCCAGTCCACCGGCTGCCAGCACCGGCTTGAACTCGGTGCGCGAATACATGCGTTCGCCGGCCGCCAGTGGAATGCTGCTGACTTCCGACAGTGGGCGGTAGTACTCCCATTGCTCCGGCAATACCGGCTCTTCGACAAACAATGGGCGGTACGGCGCCAGTTCTTTCAGCAGTACGCGCGCCATCGGTGCACTCACCCGGCCATGGAAATCGATGCCGAAATCCACGCTGTTGCCGAGGGCGTCGCGGATGGTGGCGACTTTCTCGATGGCGGTGTCGACGGCGCGTGGGCTGTCGATCAGCTTCAGTTCTTCGGTGCCGTTGAACTTGAAGGTGTCGTAGCCAAGCGACTTGTAATGCTGCATCTGCTTGACGATGTCGGCCGGACGGTCACCGCCAACCCAGCGATAGGTCTTCATGCGGTCGCGCACCAGGCCGCCGAGCAGCTGGTAGACCGGCACGCCCAGCGCCTTGCCCTTGATGTCCCACAGCGCCTGGTCGATGCCGGCGATGGCACTCATCAGGATCGCGCCGCCGCGGTAGAAGCCACCGCGGTACAGCACCTGCCACAGGTCGTTGATGCGGGCCGGGTCCTTGCCGATCAGGTAGTCGCCGAGTTCGTGTACGGCGGCCTCCACGGTGGCTGCGCGGCCTTCGATCACCGGTTCGCCCCAGCCGCTGATGCCCTCGTCGGTCTCGATCTTGAGGAACAACCAGCGCGGCGCAGCCTGGTAGGTGGTCAGACGCACGATCTTCATGCCGAGTAGTCCAGATAGGCCTGGCGGAACGCACGCGCGTTGTCGCGGGTGGTCTGCACCGGTTGGCCGGGTTGATAAAGGTCACCGCCGGTGCCCGCACCCTGACAACCAGCGGAAAGATAGCTGGCCAGGGTGGCGGGGGAGACGCCACCGACGGCGAAAAGGGGGACCGGCGGCAGCACGCTGCGCAGGGCGCGTATCAGTGCTGGGCCGTGGATGGATGCAGGGAACAGCTTCAGCATCTGCGCGCCCGCGCGCAGTGCCTGGAAGGCCTCGCTGGCGGTGGCGAAGCCAGCCGCTACCAGCAGCCCTTCGGCAACCGCGCGTTGGATCAGCTGCGGGTCTGTATTCGGGGTGACCATCAGCTTGCCGCCGGCACGCAGAAGCGCGTCGATATGTTCGGGCAACACCACCGTGCCGGCGCCGATGCAGGCGTGCTGGCCATGGCGCTGCACGCTGCGTTGCACGCTCTGCTCCCAGCCCGGCGAGTTGCTCGGGATCTCGATCGCGTCGAAACCCTCCTCGACCAGCGCATCGACATGTGCATCCACCTCACCCGGCGTGATGCCGCGCAGGATCGCGATCAAGGGCAACTGGAAGGGCAGGGCGGTCATGTCAGTCGTGGTAAACCTGTGAGCGGCCGCCATCGATCAGGATGTCGGTGGCGTTGATGAAGCGCGCTTCGTCGCTGGCCAGGAACAGCGCGGTATAGGCCACTTCTTCCGGCCTGCCGATGCGACGCGGCGGCAGCAATGCGGTCTGGCGCTCGCGGGCGCCGGGTTCGCGTTCGAACCAGGCCTCGATGCGTGGCACCAGGATCAGCCCGGGCGAAATGGAGTTCACGCGGATGCCATGCGCGGCGTACTCGATGCCGAGCGAGCGGGTCATGCCGATCAAGGCGTGCTTGGCCACCGGATACGGGAATGCGCCAGGAATGATCTTGTGCCCATGCACCGAGGCGATGTTGACGATGGCGCCAGCCTGCTGCGCGACCATGCCGGGCAGCACGGCCTTGCACAGCTGCCAGGCACCTTCCAGGTTCAGCGCGAAGCAGCGCTGCCATTGGGCGTCGTCCAATGCCAGCGGATCGGAGAACACATCGGCGCCGGCATTGTTGACCAGCACATCGATGCGGCCATGGCGCTCGAGGGTGGCTTCGATCAGGCTGCGCATCGCGGCGGTATCGGTGATGTCGCCCTGCAGCAGCTCGACGCCGTCGGCATCGCCGGCAGCCAGGTCGATGCCGATCACCCGCGCGCCTTCGGCATGGAACAGGCGGGCGATGGCCGCGCCGATGCCACTGGCGGCACCGGTCACCACCGCCACCTTGCCGGCCAGGCGGCCACTCATCGGCAGCTCCCCGCTTGGCAAACGCAGTGGCCGCCCGCGCGGCTGGCGCTGGCTGATCGTGAAACCTTCATCCCTTTCTCCCTGAAGCCTGCTGTCGGTACTGGCCGCGCCGGCCCGGCAGGGCGGCGGCGGTGCTGACGGAAGCGTGGCATAGCCTTGCGTGAGAACCTATGTGCGACAAATGAAATTTTTGTCGTAATGTATTCGCTGGGCGAATAGCTACTCAGTCGAGGGGATCGGCACGCATGGTTCAACCCACCACCGGCTGGTTCAATGCCACCCGTTTGAAGACCCGGCACCTGTTGCTGCTGCTGCATCTCTACGAGCAGCGCTCGGTGCTGCGCGCGGCCGAGGCGGCCAACATGACCCAGCCGGCGGCGTCCAAGCTGCTGGCCGAAATGGAGGACCTGCTGGGCGTGCCGCTGTTCGAACGGCATGCACGCGGGGTGGAGCCGACCTGGTACGGCCAGGTGCTTATCCGCCGTGCGCGCTCGGCGCTGTCGGAGATCGGCCGGGCCCAGGACGAGATCGCCGCGCTGCGCAGTGGCCGCACCGGCCAGGCGGCCATCGGCACCGTGGTCAATCCCGGCACCAACCTGGTGCCGCAGGCGGTGGCTGCGCTCAAGCGCGACTTCCCCGACATCCTGATCCGGATCGAGATGGACTACAGCCGGCCGCTGGTGGCCAAGCTGCTCGATGGCCAACTCGACATCGTGGTCGGCCGCATCATGGGCGCCGAAGGCAGCAGTGAGCTGGAGTTCGAGCCACTGGCCGATGAGCCGCACTCGGTGATCGTGCGTGCCAGCCATCCGTTGGCGGGGCGCAAGCGCGTGGGCTATGGCGATCTGGTCGAGTACGGCTGGATCATGCCGCCCGATGGCAGCGTGCTGCGCTCACGGCTGGACGCGGTGTTCCTGGAACATGGGTTGGTGCCGCCGCAGAACATCGTCGAGACCACCTCGCTGCCGGTCACCATCCATCTGCTGCGTCACAGCGATATGTTGACCGCGCTGCCGGCCGAATCGGTCGCGCCCTACCTGCAGACCGGGCAGATGCTGGTCCTGCCGATCGCGCTGGACGTGCGCATGGAGTTCTTCGGCATCATCCGCCGGCGCGACCAGTTGTTGTCCCCCGGTGCCGAGCGCGTGCTGGAGGCGCTGCGGCTGACCGCGCGGCGCTTGTACCCGCCGGTCGCCTGAACCGGGGTATTCACTTCCGATATACATCCTGCGCATTTTTTCATTGGTCGGGAATGAGTACCCCCGCCTATGCTCGCCGCCGTGGCTGTTTCAGGTCATTGGTATCAGGGCCATGGCCCGCGTGCGTCAGTGGGGGGCATGCGGATCCACCGGCAAAGTGATGTGGAGAGCGGTAAGTCGGGCGCCCGGCCATGGCGGGGTGTGCAGGTACGCGGTTTTCAATCAGCTTCACCTGGTGCCAAAGACGCAATGACGTCGGTGCTGGGGACAACTCAATCGTCGTCATGTGTCCTGGGAGGGAACATTCATGTCAACGTTCCAGCGCCGCCTCACGGTGGCCAATAGCGCGCGTCGCCGCGCTTGTAGCGGTCTGCAACCGACCGTCCTTGCCCTGAGTGTGGCGCTGCTGCTTTCGGCCGCCGCTCAAGCACAGGAAGCCGCCACCACGCCGACCACCACCGACCTGGACAAGGTCGAGGTCACCGGTACCCGTGGCAGCTTGACCAAGGCACAGATCATCAAGGAACAGTCCGACCAGATCGTTGATTCGATCGTGGCCGAGGACATCGGCAAGCTGCCCGACAACAACGTCGCCGAGGCATTGCAGCGCATCACCGGCGTGCAGATCACCCGCAACAAGGGCGAAGGCAGCGGCATCATGGTGCGCGGCCTCACCCAGGTGCGCAGCGAGCTCAATGGCCGCGATATCTTCACCGCCAACGCCGGCCGTGCATTGAGCTGGGAAGACGTGCCGGCCGAACTGCTCGGCGGTGTGGACGTCTACAAGAACCCCAGTGCGGAGATGATCGAAGGTGGCCTCGGTGGCCTGGTCAACCTGCGCACCCGCATGCCCTTCGACCAGGACGGCATGAAGGTCTCCGGCAGCTTCACCCTCAACAAGTGGGACCTGCGCGACTCGTTGCAGCCCTCGGCGTCCATCCTGTTCTCCAATCGCTGGAACACCGAAGCCGGTGAATTCGGCGTGCTGTTCAACGTTGCCCACCAGGAAGGCCAGTACCGCGAAGACCGCATCAACATGGGCAGCTACCTGTCCTATGACGATGTGCCCGGCTACGAAGGCCAGAGCGTTGTCATTCCCAGCGAAGTCGGCATGTACAGCCACTTCGGTGACCGTGAGCGTGACGGCCAGTACGTGGCGCTGCAGTGGAAGCCGAACGACGACGTCGAGATCTACGGCACCGTGCTGCGTTCGGACTACAAGTTCCGCAACCGCGAATACAGCGTGCGCGTGGGCAACCTCAACAACAACACCCAGGACCTGGTGAACTGGTCCAACAACGGCTGGGGCTTCGTTTCGCCGAGCATCCCGGGCTACGAAGCGTTCAACGACCCGTTCGGCTTCGACGGCAACGGCGAGTTCCAGTACGGCACCTTCAACAACGCGCTGATCACCACCACCGCGCGCATGGACTGGCGCAACTCGGTGACCACCGACTATGCGCTGGGCGGCAAGTGGCAGGTCAATGACAACCTGCACCTGTCCACCGACTTCCAGTACATCGATGCCACCACCGAGAGCGTCAACTACTGGGTTGACCTGCTCGCCGGCCAGGTGGATCCGGATGACTGGCGTGGCTGGTCCGGCCTGTACGGCGTGCCGCCGGTACGCGTGGACATGAGCGGCCGCTATCCGTCGGTGACCGTGCTCGACCGCGAGACCGGCCAGCCGATCAACGGCTACATGAGCGACATCAGCAACTACGGTGGCTGGTACTCGCACCTGGACAAGCGCGACAACAACGACGCCGACCAGTTCTCCTGGCGCGCCGACCTGCGCTGGGATTTCCTCGACAGCGACCTGCTCAACGACCTGCGCATGGGCGTGCGTTACACCGACCGCAGCGCCATCACCCGCAGCTCGGGCTGGAACTGGCAGAAGATCGCACCGGCCGGTACCGACAATGCCTGGGGCAGCTTCACCCCGGCGCCGTTCGCCGACTACCCCAATGCCTGCTACCGGCTGTTCCCGTTCAGTGACCACTTCCGTGGCAACAGCGGCTTGCCGACCGGCTACGTTGCCTGCGACGAGATGGTCGCCGACTACGAGAACACCGTGCGCATGTTCGGCCACGAGCCGATCGCCTACAACCCGATCACCGACATCCGCGAGTACACCGAGAAGACCTACGCCGCATACGCGATGCTGCGCCTGGGCAACGACTCGGCGCGCTTCCCGTGGGACGTCAACGTCGGCGCGCGCGTCGTGCGCACCGAAACCACGGTCAACGGCTATGAGCTGGCGCAGAATTCGGCCACCAACGACACCAACCAGGTCAACGCCAAGCACTCGTACACCGACGTGCTGCCGAGCCTGAACTTCCGCATGTTCCTGACCGACAGCCTGCAGTGGCGCGTGGCTGCCTCGCGGGCGATGTCGCGCCCGGACTTCAACCTGATGGACCCCTACGTCTATCTCAACGACACGTTCTTCGACTTCAACACCGGTGGCGTTTCCTACGCCAGCCGCGGCAATCCAAACCTGGACCCGATGTATTCCAACCAGTTCGATACCTCGCTGGAGTGGTACTTCGGCCTGGGCTCGATGATCTACGGCACCGCGTTCTACAAGCAGGTTGACGGCTTCTACTACTACGACACGATCGCCGCCAATTACTTCGACCCGAACTTCGACATGCCGCTGGAAGGTTCCACCACCGGTGAGACCCGTCCATGCGTGAGCATGGAGTGCGTGCGCGAGTTCCAGCTGCAGACCCGTGCCAACGGCCAGGACGGCAAGATCAAGGGCTTCGAACTCGGTTACCGCCAGTTCTTCACCTTCCTGCCGGGCGCGCTGGACGGCCTGGGCTTCGAGGCCAACTACACTTACGTGGACAGCAAGGCACCGGCACCGGACGCCGCCAGCACCGACGGCATCGAGATTTCCTACCTGCCGTTGGAAGGCCTGTCGAAGAAGAGCTACAACGTGGTGCTGATGTACGAAAAGGAACGTGTGTCCTTCCGTGCCGCCTACAACTGGCGTGATACCTGGCTGGTCACCACGCGGCCGCCGAATGCGGGCCATGTGCCGCAGTACCACGACGCCACCGGCCAGCTGGATGCCTCGCTGCGCATCAACCTCAACAAGATCTGGTCGCTGACCCTGGACGGCACCAACCTGCTCGATGAGGTGCGTTCGGATTACTACGGCAGCAGCAGCCGTCCCAACGGCTGGTACGTCAATGATCGTCGTTATGGATTGAGCATCCGGGCCAACCTGGATCTTTGAACGGAGGTGCGGTGATGGCAGTTGTCGGGCGCTTCAACACGGGTGGTACGCAGCAACACGCGGCCACGGGCGCCGGGCTTCTGCGGCGGTGGATGCTGGCGGCGGCGATGCTGCTGCCAGCGACGGTAGCGCTGTCCGCACCCGCGGCGGCGCCAGCGGAGTACCAGTGGCACAACGTCGCCATCGGCGGCGGTGGTTTCGTCACCGGGCTGGTCTTCCATCCGCAGCAACAAGGGCTGCAGTACGCGCGCACCGATATCGGTGGCGCGTACCGTTGGGAGCCGGCGCAGCAGCGCTGGCAACCCCTGCTGGACTGGATGGACGCCAGCGACCAGGGCCGCTTCGGCGTGGAAAGCATGGCCGTCGATCCGGCCGACCCCGAACGCCTGTACATGGCGGTGGGCACCTATCTGCACGAGCGTGGCAGCAACGGCGTGATCCTGCGTTCGAACGACCGCGGGCAGAGTTTCCAGCGCACCGAACTGCCCTTCAAGATGGGCGGCAACGAACTGGGCCGCGCCAATGGTGAGCGCCTGGCGGTGGACCCGAATGACGGCAAGGTGCTGTTGTTCGGTACCCGCGCCAACGGCGTGTGGCGCAGTGCCGACGGTGGTATCAGCTGGAGCGAGTTGAAGTCGTTCCCGGCAATCGCCAAATCCACCGCAGCCACCGCGCAGAGCTGGGGCGGTGCGCAGGCGATCGGCGTCGCCTTCATCAATTTCGAACCCGACAGCAAGGGTGGCGACGGTGCATCGCGCACGGTCTACGCCGGCGTCTCCACCCAGCAGACCGCGCTGTACCGCTCCGACGATGCCGGCAGCAGCTGGCAGGCAGTGCCGGGCCAGCCGACTGGCTTGCGCCCCAACCACATGGTGCGCGACAGCCTGGGCCGCTGGTTGCTGAGCTACGGCGACCAGCCCGGCCCCAACACCATGAACAACGGTGCGCTGTGGCGCTTTGATCCGCGCGACGGTGCATGGACCGACATCACCCCGGTGCCGCAGTCCACCGACCTGCAGGGCGACGGCTTCGGCTGGGGCGCGGTGGCGGTGGATCCGCAGGACCCGCAGCGTATCGTCGCCAGCACCTTCAACCGCTTCGCGCCGCATGACGACATCTTCCGCAGCGTCGATGGCGGCCGCAGCTGGACCGCGCTGTCCACGCGCGCCGACTTCGACCACTCCTATGCGCCGTGGACCGAAGAGGCGCGGCCGCACTGGATGGGTGTGCTGGCGATCGATCCGCACGACCCCGGCCACCTGCAGTTCGTCACCGGCTACGGCATCTGGGATACGAGCGACCTGCGCCGCTTCGACGACGGCAAGCGCCTGACCTGGCGTTTCCCGCTGGCCGGTTTCGAGGAGACCGTTCCGCTGGCGCTGGTCAGCCCGCCGCAGGGTGCGCACCTGGTCAGTGGCCTGGGCGACATCGACGGCTTTGTGCATGACGATCTGGACACACCGCAGCAGCGGTTTGCCGGCGTGCGCTTCTCCAATACCGAAAGCCTTGCCTATGCCGGGCAGGCACCGCAGCTGATGGTGCGTACCGGCTACTTCCATGACCGCCCCGAAGGCGCGGTGCGTGCGGCCTGGTCGAAGGATGGCGGGCGCACGTGGACGGCATTCGCGCACGAACCGCCCGATGGCGAAGGTGCAGGCCGCATCACCCTGGCCGCCGACGGCAAGCGGGTGATCTGGCAGACCCGCAATGGCGGCCATTGGCTCAGCGCCGATTTCGGCGGCCGCTGGCAGGCGGTGAAGGGTCTGCCGAAGAATGCGGTGGTGGAAGCGGACAAGCTGGAGGCCGGCGTGTACTACGGCTTCGATCCGGTCAGCGGCGCGCTGTATGTCAGTGGCGATGGCGGCGTGGAATTCCGTCAGGCCGAGGCCGGCGTTGGCGCGGTGGGTGATTGGTTCCGTGCCGAGATCCGCCCGAATCCGTGGCAGGCCGGGGAGGCCTGGGTCGCCGCCGGCTGGCGTGGGCTGTTGCACTGGTCGCCGGGCAAGCTGCGCCGTGTGGAAGGCCTGGACAACGTGTTCTCGGTCGGGCTGGGCAAGCCACTCAAGGACGGTGACGCGCCGGTGCTGTTCGTATTCGGCGAGATGGCCGGCAAGCGTGGCCTGTACCGTTCCGACAATGGTGGCCGGCGCTGGACCCGCATCGACAACGACGCGCAGCGCTTTGGCGGCGTGATCCGTCATGTCACCGGTGATACGCGTATTCCCGGCCGCGTCTATTTCGGCACCGAAGGCCGTGGCATCTGGTACGGAGAATCGAATTGAAATCGTTGTTCGCAGTGATGGGCCTGGCAGCGCTTGCCAGCAGTGCACAGGCAGTGGAGCTGCCGCGTGTGTTCGCCGACGGCATGGTGCTGCAGCGTGACCAGCCCTTGCCCGTATGGGGCAAGGCTGCACCGGGTGCACAGGTACGCATCGATTTCGCGGGCAGGCAGGTGACGGTGAAGGCCGCTGCCGACGGCAACTGGCGCGCGCAGTTGGCCGCGTTGCCGGCTGGCGGCCCGTATGTGCTGGGCATCGACGACAAGTCTGCGCCAAAGCAGTTGCGTGACGTCTACGTCGGTGAAGTGTGGCTGGCCTCGGGCCAGTCCAACATGGAATGGCCACTGGCCCAGACCGATGGCGCCGAGGCGGCGATTGCAGCTGCCAATGATCCGCTGATCCGCCATTTCAAGATCCCCAAGTCGTGGGCCGGCGCACCGCAGTGGCAGCTCACTGGCGGCGACTGGCGGCAGGCAACGCCGCGTACCGCCGGCGACTTTTCGGCGGTAGCGTATTACTTCGCGCAACAGCTGCGTGCGCGCACCGGTGTTGCGGTCGGCATCATCGACAGCACCTGGGGCGGCAGCACCATCGAAGCCTGGAGTGATGCAGCAACGCAGGGCCTGGACAGCGCCGCGCTGGCCGCGCAGGCGGCTGCGCTGCGCGAGGCCGACACCAAGGCGCTGCAGGTAACCCACGCCAACCTTGCGCGCTGGCCGCAGCTGCCGGCCGATGCCAGCCACTGGCATGAGGCCGATGTCGATGCGGCGCAGTGGACCACCATCACCGTGCCCGGCCTGTGGGAAAGCCAGGGCTGGAATGGCATGGACGGCGTTGCCTGGTACCGCGCCAGCTTCCGCCTCAGTGCCGATGAAGCCGCCAGGGGCGTGACCCTGGGCGTGGGCCGCATCGACGACAGTGATACCACCTGGGTCAACGGCCAGCAGGTCGGCGAAACCAAGCTGCAGTACAACCTGGCGCGTCGCTACAGCGTGCCCGCGTCCGCATTGCATGCAGGGCTCAACCATGTCGCCGTGCGTGTGCAGGACTTCGGCGGCGGCGGTGGCATCCACGGCGAAGCCAGCGAAGTGTTCGTGCAGCCGCAGGGCGCGGCCGCGCGTGCGCTGGATGGCTGGAGCTTCCGCGTCGAGAGCGCACAGGTCGCGCTGGTCGATGACAAGAACCAGCACCCAACCCTTCTCTACAACGCGATGATCCATCCACTGCAGGATTACGGCGTGCGTGGCGTGCTCTGGTACCAGGGCGAATCCAACGCCAACACCTTGCCGCAGGCGCAGAAGTACCGGCAGCAGTTCCCGGCATTGATCACGCAATGGCGCGCACAGTGGAAGGCGCCTGCGCTGCCGTTCCTGTGGGTGCAGCTGGCGCCGTTCTCGTCCGGTGCGGACAAGCGCGATGCCGACGATGTCGCCATCGAAAGCCCTTGGGCCCTGCTGCGTGAATCGCAGAGCGAGGCGCTGTCGCTGCCAGCCACCGCCCAGGTGGTGATCACCGACGTTGGCGATGTGCACGACATCCACCCGCGCAACAAGCGCACCGTTGGCGATCGCCTGGCGCTCGCCGCAGGGAAGCTGGTTTATGGCGACAGCACGGTCGTTGCATCCGGCCCGAGCCATGTCGGCCATGACGTGCAGGGCAGCAGCGTGGTGCTGCGTTTTGACGCGGGCGCTGCGCCGTTGCAGGTAGGCGGTGGCGGTGAACTGAAGGGCTTTGAGGTTGCCGGCAGTGATGGGCACTTCCATCGCGCGCAGGCACGTATCGATGGCAACCGGGTGATCCTGCAGAGCAGCGCGGTGAAGGCGCCGGTGGCCGCACGCTACGGCTGGAGCGATACCGCGCAGGGCGCCAACCTGACAGGTGCCACCGGCTTGCCGGCGTCGCCTTTCCGCACCGGGCCATGACCGTGCGGACTACCTGCATGAAGCAAAAGGAAACGACCATGAAGCTGACTTTCCAACGTTCCGCGCCGGTCACCGGTGGCCTGCTCGCAACCGCGATGGCATTGCTGTTGGCTGCCTGTGGCGGCGCCAGCCCGGACGCACCCGCAGCGCAAGGTGGCGAAGCCAAGGCTGCAGCCGCGACCTCGGCCGCAGCAGCGGAATTGCCGCGCGTGGTCACCGAGAATGGTCGCCATGCCTTGTTCGTCGATGGCAAGCCGTTCCTGATCCTTGGCGCGCAGGTCAACAACTCCAGCAACTACCCGCAGGCGCTGGACGACGTATGGCCGGCCATCGACATCGTCAAGCCGAACACGGTGATGGTGCCGGTAGGCTGGGAGCAGGTGGAAGCCAAGGAGGGCGAGTTCGATTTCGCCTTCGTCGATACCCTGCTGGAGCAGGCCCGCGAAAAGAAAGTGCGTTTGATCCTGCTGTGGTTCGCCACCTGGAAGAACAACGGCCCGAACTACGCGCCGGAGTGGGTGAAGCTGGACAACCAGCGCTTCCCGCGCGTGATCACCGCCGATGGCCGCACCCTCAACTCGTTGTCGCCGCATGCATCGGCAACCCTGGAGGCTGACCGCAAGGCCTTCGTGCAGCTGATGCGTCACCTGAAGGCGAAGGACCCGCAGCACACCGTGATCATGGTGCAGCCGCAGAACGAGCCGGGCACCTATGGCAGCGTGCGTGATTTCTCGCCGCTTGCGCAGAAGGACTTCGATGCGGCGGTGCCCGAGGCCTTGCTGAAGAAGCTGGGCAAGCAGCCGGGGACGTGGCGTGACGTGTTCGGTGCCGATGCCGACGAGTTCTTCCATGCCTGGCATATCGCCCACTTCATTGACCAAGTGGCTGCTGCCGGCAAGGCCGAGTACAACCTGCCGATGTTGGTCAATGCAGCATTGCGCGGCCCGTTCAACCCGGGCCAGCCCGGGCAGTACGCCAGCGGTGGCCCCACCGACAACGTGCTGGACGTGTACAAGGCAGCAGCGCCGAACATCGACCTGTTGGCGCCGGACATCTACATGCCCGAGTACACGATGTACACCACGGTGCTGGAGCGCTATTCGCGCGCCGACAATCCGCTGTTCGTCGCCGAGACCGGCAACCGCGAGGAGTACGCGCGTTATTTCTTCTCGGCGTTGGGTCACCAGGCCATCGGCTGGTCGCCGTTCGGCATCGACTACTCCAAGTACTCCAACTATCCACTCGGCGCACGGGCCATGAACCCGGAGACGCTGGAGCCGTTCGCGCTCAACTATCGCCTGGTGGCGCCGGCTGCCGGGGTGATCGCCAAGGCCAGCTTCGAGGGCAAGGTGCGCGCCACCGCCGAGCAGCCAGGGCAGGCCGTGCAGACCCTGAAGATCGACGACAAGTGGAACGCGGTGATCACCTATGGCGTGCCGCAGTTCTGGTTCCAGGGCGAGCCGCCGGGCAACCCCGAGCCGATTGGCCGGGCGCTGGTGGTGCAGTTGGCTGCGGATGAATTCCTGGTCACCGGTGCGCACGCGCGCATCAGCCTGGTGGCGGCCGATCCGGCGGTGGCCGAGCGGCAGATGTATCACTCGGTGGATGAAGGCACCTATGTCGACGGCGAGTGGACGTTCCGCCGCCGCTGGAACGGTGACCAGACCGATTACGGCCTCAATTTCTCCAGCGCACCGCAGTTGCTGCGGGTGAAGCTGGCCACCTACTGAGCAGTCGCATACAGCAAGGCGCCAACCAGGCGCCCCAACGGAGGGAGATCCAATGATGTTGCAGAACAAGCACGCGCGGCTGCGCACCAGCCTGCTGGCACTGGCCGTGGCCGCCGCGATGGCGCCGCTGGCCGCATCGGCACAGACCGTGGAGCGTCAGGCCGATGGTGTGATCGTGCGCCCGGCCAATGCCAAAGCCGCCGATGTGCGCCTGCAGTTGGTGGACGACCGCATCGTGCGCGTCAGCGCGGACGTGGATGGTGATTTCCAGCGCAGCCCCAGCCTGATGCGCGTGGCCAACAGCGCGCCGGTGCCGGCATTCGAGGTCAGCCAGGACGCCAGCGCAGTGACCCTGAAGGCCGCGGGCATCTCCGCGCAGGTTGCACTGGCTGATGGCCGCGTCAGCTTCTTCGATGCCGCCGGCAAGCCGCTGCTTGCCGAGTCGGCCGCAACGCGTGATTTCAGCGCCGGGCAGGTGGAAGGCAAGCCGATGTACAGCGTGCGCCAGCGCTTCGATTCGGTCGAAGGCGAAGCGCTGTACGGCACCGGCCTGCACCAGCAGGGCTGGATGAACCTCAAGGGCCGGGATGTCGAACTGCTCCAGCACAACATCGACAACGCCATTCCCTACCTGATCTCCAGCCGCAACTACGGCATCCTCTGGGACAACAACTCGATCACCCGTTACGGCGATCCCAAGGGCCTGCGACCGCTGCAGGAAGACCTGGTGGTCTATGACGCGCAGGGCAAGCCGGGTGCATTCACCGCGACCTATTCGTTCGATGGCCAGCAGCGTGTCGTGCGTCGCGAGAACGAGATCAACTACCAGTACATCAAGGACCTGAAGGCGCTGCCCGCCGACGGCTGGAACAAGGCCCAGGGCGGCCGCACCCAGGTGGTGTGGGAAGGCGCCATCGAAGCCAAGCAGGGCGGCCGCCACACGTTCTCGATGTACAACAGCGAGTACGCCAAGGTCTACATCGACGGCAAGTTGGTGATCGACCGTTGGCGCCAGAACTGGAACCCGTGGCACCACGAGTTCGCGCTGGACCTGCAGCCGGGCCAGAAGCACCAGGTGAAGGTGGAATGGGACGCGATCGATCCGGCCTATATCGCGCTGCTGCATCGCGACCCGCTGCCGGCCGCTGAGGCCAATGATCTTTCGATCTGGTCCGAAGCCGGGCAGATGATCGACTACTACGTGGTTGCCGGCAGCAATGCCGACGAACTGATCGCCGGCTACCGCGAACTGACCGGCAAGGCCGTGCTGCTGCCGAAGTGGTCGTATGGCTTCTGGCAGAGCCGCGAGCGCTACAAGACCCAGGACGAGCTGACCGGTGCGCTGGACGAGTACCGCCGCCGCAAGCTGCCGATCGACGCCATCGTGCTCGACTGGTCGTACTGGCCGGAAGACGCCTGGGGCTCGCACGACTTCGACAGCAAGAACTTCCCGGATCCGACCGGCATGATCAAGCACGTGCACGACCAGAACGCGCAGATCATGATTTCGGTGTGGCCGAAGTTCTACCCGACCACCGCCAACTACAAGGAACTCGACGCCGCTGGTGCCATGTACCACCGCAACGTCGAAGTCGGCGAGCTGGACTGGATCGGCAAGGGCTACCTGAATTCCTTCTACGACCCGTACTCGCAGAAGGGCCGCGACATCTTCTGGCGTCAGGTCAACGAGAAGCTCAACAGCCGTGGCATCGATGCCTGGTGGCTGGACGCCTCCGAGCCGGACCTGCACAGCAACATCGACATCGGTGAGCGCAAGGCGCGCACCACGCCGACCGCGATCGGTTCCTCGGTGGAGTACTTCAACTCCTATCCGCTGGTGCATTCCGAAGGCGTGTACGAAGGCTCGCGCGAGGTCGATCCGGACAAGCGCGTGTTCATCCTCTCGCGTGCTTACTTCGCCGGCCAGCAGCGCGCCGGTGCGGCGTTCTGGAGCGGTGACATCGTGCCGCGCTGGGACGACATGCGTGAGCAGATCTCCGGCCTGGTCAATGCCTCGATGGCCGGTGCGCCGAACGTCAGCTTCGACATCGGTGGCTTCTCGCCGGAGCAGCGCTTCATCGACAAGGACCCGGCGCACCTGCCGGAGTGGCGCGAGATGAGCCTGCGCTGGTTCCAGTACGGCGCCTTCGTGCCGGTGTTCCGCCTGCACGGCCAGTTCCCGTACCGCGAGATCTGGGAAATCGCCCCGGAAGGCTCGGCGCACTACAACAGCTTCGTCCACTACCTGAAGCTGCGTTACACGCTGCTGCCCTATATCTACACCCTGGCCGGTGATACCTGGCAGAAGGACGGCACCATCCTGCGCGCGATGGCGATGGACTTCCCGGCCGACCCCAAGGTGCGTGACATCGCCGACCAGTACCTGTTCGGCCCGGCCTTCCTGGTCGCGCCGGTGACCGAGTTCAAGGCCACCAGCCGTCAGGTCTACCTGCCGGCCGGCACCAGCTGGATCGACTTCAACACCGGCGAGCGTCATGCCGGTGGCCAGACCATCACCGCCGCCGCGCCGCTGGAGCGCAGTCCGCTGTTCGTGCGTGCCGGCTCCATCGTCCCGCGCACCGTGGTCCAGCAGTACGTCGACGAGCAGCCCAACGCACCGGTCACCATCGAGGTCTATACCGGCGCCGACGGCAGCTTCTCGCTGTACGAGGACAACGGCCGCAACTATGGCTACGAGCGTGGCCAGTCCAGCCGCATCGCACTGCAGTGGGATCAGGCCAAGGGCGTGCTGAGCATCGGTGCGCGCGAAGGCAGCTACCCGGGCATGCAGGACAAGCGCGAGCTGCGCGTGCGCTGGGTCGATGGCCCGCGTGACGGCATCGGCACGCT
Source organism: Stenotrophomonas sp. PS02298 (assembly GCF_029959445.1). GTDB lineage: Bacteria > Pseudomonadota > Gammaproteobacteria > Xanthomonadales > Xanthomonadaceae > Stenotrophomonas. Next base: position 17,852 of record NZ_JASCOR010000023.1, read on the forward strand.
GGAGCCCAAGGCCGACGTGGTGGTGCGTTACGACGGCAAGGCGCAGGCCATCACCCGTCCGGCTGCCCGCTGACAGCGGCAGCCAAGTTCGGCATTATGGAAACCGGTGGACATTTGAGTCTGGGAGGGCCGGAATGAACGCTGCAAACGGTCCTGTCCCGGTCGTCGGGATGACCACTGGAACCGCCGGGCTGGCACAGCCCGGCCGCCGAGCGCTGTTCAAGGGCGCGGCGGCCGCGTTGGCCGTCGGCAACCTGCCGCTGGCCGGCGTGCTGCAGGCGGCGACGTCGGAAGCCGCGGCGTCGGCCGCCGACCTGCTGTGGTACCGGCAGCCGGCGCGCAGCTGGGTGGAGGCCTTGCCGCTGGGCAATGGCCGGCTTGGCGCAATGGTGTTCGGTGGCGTCGCCAACGAGCGCCTGCAACTCAATGAAGACACGCTCTACGCCGGTGGCCCGTACAGCGCGGTCAATCCGCGTGCGCGCGACAGCGTGCAGCGCGTGCGTGAGCTGGTCTTCGCCGGTGACTATGCCGCCGCCGAAGCACTGGCCAACGAGACGCTGATCTCGCGGCCGGTCAAACAGATGCCGTACCAGCCGCTGGGCAACCTGTGGCTGGAGTTCCATCGCCTGGAAGGCATCAGCGATTACCGCCGCGAGCTGGATCTGGATGCGGCCATTGCCCGCACCACGTTCCGCGCCGGTGCCGGCCTGCATCGCCGCGAGGTGTTCATCTCGCCGGTCGATCAATGCCTGGTGTTGCGCTACACCGTGGAAGACGGTGAGCCGATGGGTGGCTTCATCCGCACCGCCAACGAGCACGCAACCAGTACGACGGCCACCGACGATGGTTGGCTGGTCAGCGGCCACAACGTGTCGCGCGACGGTGTGCCCGGCAAGCTGCGTTTTACGTTCCGTGTGCAGGTGCGCCACGTTGGCGGCAAGCTGCGCATCAACACCGATCACATCGCCTTCGACGGCGTGCGTGAGCTGGAACTGCGACTGGTCGCCGCCACCAGCTACCGCGCCTTCGATGACGTCGGCGGCGATCCGGAAGCGATCACCGCCGCACAGTTGTCCAAGGCCGCAAGCAGAAGCGCCGCGCAGCTGCGCGCCGATCACCTGGCCGAACACCAGCGCCTGTACCGGCGCATGCGCCTGGACCTGGGCCGCACGGTTGCCGCCGACAAGCCTACCGACGAACGCATCGCGGCCTTTGCCAGCGGTGATGATCCGGCACTGGTCGCGCTGTACCACGCCTATGCCCGTTACCTGTTGATCTGCAGCTCGCGTCCCGGCACCCAGCCGGCCAACCTGCAGGGCATCTGGAACGATCTGATGGACCCGCCGTGGGAGAGCAAGTACACGCTCAACATCAACACGCAGATGAACTACTGGCCGGCCGAAGCGGCGGCCTTGCCCGAATGCGTGGAGCCCTTGCAGCGGATGATCGGCGAACTGGCCCGCAGCGGCGCGCTCACCGCGCAGCAGATGTACGGCGTCGATGGCTGGGTGGTGCACAACAACACCGACCTGTGGCGCGTCAGCACGCCGCCCGATGGCGCGCAGTGGGCACTGTGGCCGACTGGCGGCGCGTGGCTGCTGCAGCAGCTGTGGGACCGCTGGGACTATGGCCGCGACCCGGCTTACCTGCGCCAGGTCTGGCCGCTGTTCAAGGGCGCGGCGCTGTTCTTCGTCAACAGCCTGCAGCGCGATCCGAACACCGGCCACCAGGTCACGGTGCCGTCGATCTCGCCTGAGAACCAGCATCCACACGGCGCGGCGATCTGCGCCGGGCCGACCATGGATGCGCAGCTGCTGCGCGACCTGTTCGGCCAGTGCATCGAGGCGGCGCGCCTGCTCGACACCGATCATGCCTTCGCCGCACAACTGGAAACGCTGCGTGCGCAGCTGCCGCCGAACCGGGTCGGGCGCGCCGGCCAGCTGATGGAATGGCAGCAGGATTGGGACATGCAGGCGCCGGAACTGCACCATCGCCACGTCTCGCATCTGTACGGCCTGCACCCGTCCAGCCAGATCAACCGCCGCGACACACCCGAGCTCAGCGCCGCCGCACGCCGCACCCTGGAACTGCGCGGTGACGAAGCGACCGGCTGGGGCATCGCCTGGCGCCTGAACCTGTGGGCGCGGCTGGGCGAAGGCCAGCGTTGCCTGCAGATCCTGCGCCTGCTGCTGGCACCGCAGCGCAGCTATCCAAACCTGTTCGACGCACATCCGCCGTTCCAGATCGATGGCAATTTCGGTGGCGCCGCCGGCATCGTCGAGATGCTGGTGCAGAGCTGGGGCGGGGCGGTGTTCCTGCTGCCTGCGCTGCCGGCCGAACTGGTGCAGGGAAGCCTGCAGGGCGTGCGTGTGCGCAATGCCGGCGTGCTCGACCTGCAGTGGAGCGCGGGCCGCCTGCAGCAGGTCAGCCTGCTGGCCGAACGCGGCGGCGCCTTCACCCTCGTTTACCAAACCCACGAACTGAAACTGGACCTGCGTGCCGGCCAGCGCATCACCGCGCAGCTGCACGATGGTCAATGGAGTCTTGCATGAGTCACCTCGCTTCCCGTTGGTGCGCGGCATGAGCATCGTCGCCGGTATCGACGCGGGCACGCAGAGCCTGAAAGTCGTGGTCTACGACGCCGCGCAACGGCAGTTGCTGGCCACGGCCAGCGCACCGCTGCAGCTGCACAGTGCCGATGACGGCAGCCGCGAGCAGGACCCGGCAGCGTGGGTCGCGGCGATGGAGGATTGCTTCGCCCGCATCGACCCGCAGCTGCGCCAGCAGGTGCAGGCGCTGGCGGTGTCGGGCCAGCAGCATGGCTTCGTCGCGTTGGATGCGGACGGCAAGGTGCTGGCCCCGGCCAAGCTCTGGTGCGACACCAGCAGCAGCGCCGAATGCGCACAGATCATGGACGCGGCCGGCGGCGCGCAGCGCTGCATCGAACTGGCCGGCAACCCCATCCTTGCCGGCTACACCGCCTCCAAGCTGCCATGGACGGCCAAACACCGGCCGGAGGCCTACGCAAAGCTGGCGCATATCCTGCTGCCGCACGACTACCTGAACTTCGTGCTGACCGGCCAGTACTACTGCGAGCACGGCGATGCCTCGGGCACCGGTTGGCTGGATGTGCGCACGCGCCAGTGGTCGCCGGAACTGTTGAAGGCGACCGACGCCAACCGCGATCTCGCTGCCTGCCTGCCGCCGCTGGTGGACGCCGATGCCCTGTTCGATATCGCGCCCGGGGCTGCAGCACGCCTGGGCTTACCGGCCACGGTGAAGATTGGCGCAGGCGGCGGTGACAACATGATGGCCGCGATCGGCACCGGCTGCGTTGCGCCGGGCAAGCTGGCGATGAGTTTGGGTACTTCGGGCACCTTGTTCGCCAGTTCCGATGTGCCGGTGGTGGATGCCGGTGGCGCATGGGCGGCGTTCTGTTCGTCCAGCGGCGGTTGGTTGCCGCTGATCTGCACGATGAACTGCACGGTGGTCACCGAGCAGGTGGCGCGCATGTTCGGCTTCAGCAGCCGCGACGGCGATGCGCATATCAATGCGACCACACCGGGCGCCGATGGCCTGGTGATGCTGCCCTTCCTCAATGGCGAGCGCACTCCCGACCTGCCGCTGGGCAAGGGTGTGCTGGCTGGCCTGGACGCCACCACCATGAACCCATCGCACTTCTACCGCGCAGCGATGGAAGGGGCGACCTACGCCCTGAAGTACGGCTTTGATGCCTTCGTCGGTGCCGGCATGCGCTTCGACCGCATCGTGCTGACCGGTGGCGGCAGCAACAGCGCTGCCTGGCGGCAGATGGTCGCCGATGTGTTCGGCCTGTCGGTGGAAGTGCCGCAGCAGTCCGAAGGCGCCGCTTTCGGGGCCGCCCTGCAGGCGCTGTGGGCATTGCAGCGCAGCGCCGGCAACGACGCATCCCTGGCCACACTCGCGGCCACCCATGTAACCCCCGATGCCGCAGCCACTGCCACGCCTGACGGCGCGCGCAGCGCGGCCTATGCGCTGGCCTACCAGCGCTACCTGCAACACCTGCACGCCGTCATGCCGCTGTACCGCGGTTGATTCTTTCCCCGTAGTTTGTCGACACAGGAATTCGCACCATGAGCAAGCAGCCCTTCATCGGCGCCACCGAGTATTTCCCCGGCATCGGCCAGATCCCGTTCGAGGGTCGCGACTCCGACAACCCCTTGGCGTTCAAGGTCTATGACGCGGACAAGCTGGTCGGTGGCAAGAGCATGCGCGAGCACCTGCGCTTCGCCGCCTGCTACTGGCACACCTTCTGCAACGCCGGTGCCGATCCGTTCGGTCCGGGCACGCGCCGCTTCCCGTGGGAGAAGGGCGATGCCATGGCCACCGCCGAGGCCAAGGTCGATGCGGCGTTCGAGTTCTTCACCAAGCTCGGTGTGCCTTACTACTGCTTCCACGATGTCGACATGGCGCCGGACGCCGATGACATCGGCACCTACGAAAAGAATCTCAAGCACGTGGTGGCGCTGGCCAAGCAACGCCAGCAGGCGACCGGCACCAAGCTGCTGTGGGGCACTGCCAACCTGTTCTCGCACCCGCGCTACATGAACGGCGCGGCGACCAACCCGGATTTCAACGTGGTCAGCCGCGCCGCGGTGCAGGTGAAGGCCGCGCTGGAAGCCACGGTTGAACTGGGCGGCGAGCACTTCGTGTTCTGGGGTGGCCGCGAAGGGTATGCCAGCCTGCACAACACCAACATGAAGCGCGAGCTCGAGCACTTCGCACGCTTCCTCAGCGCTGCGCGCGACTACGGTCGCAGCATCGGCTTCACCGGCAAGTTCTTCATCGAGCCCAAGCCAATGGAGCCGATGAAGCACCAGTACGATTTCGACTCGGCAACCGTCGCCGGCTTCCTCAAGGCCAATGGCCTGCAGGATGACTTCATGCTCAACATCGAGGCCAACCACGCCACGCTGTCCGGCCACACCTTCGAGCACGACCTGCAGGTCGCCTCCGATCACGGCCTGCTCGGCAGCATCGATGCCAACCGTGGCAACGCGCAGAACGGCTGGGACACCGACCAGTTCCCGACCGACCTGTACGACACCGTCGGCGCGATGCTGGTGGTGCTGCGTCAGGGCGGCCTGGTCGGCGGCCTGAACTTCGATGCCAAGCCGCGCCGCGAATCCACCGACATGGAAGACCTGTTCATTGCCCACATCGGTGGCATGGATGCGTTCGCACGCGGTCTGGAAGTGGCCCACGGCCTGCTCAATGATTCGCCGTGGGAACAGTGGCGCGCACAGCGTTACGCCAGCTTCGATGCCGGCGCCGGCAAGGACTTCGCCAGCGGCAAGCTGGGCCTGGCCGACCTGGCCAAGCTCGCGGCCGGCAACGGCGAACCGGTGCAGGCCAGCGGCAAGCAGGAGCGCTACGAGAACCTGCTCAACCAATACCTGCTGCGCTGAGCACCAGGCCGACGACATAACCAGACAAAGAGGGTGAGGGGATGGGGCAGTCAGCAGCAAACAAGGAAAACACCGCGCTGATCGTATTGATCAGCGTGGTGGCGACGATAGGCGGGTTCCTGTTCGGCTTCGACAGTGGCGTGATCAACGGCACCGTCGATGGCCTGAAGCAGGCCTTTGGCTCCACCGAGGCGCAGCTGGGCTTTGAAGTGGCTTCGATGCTGCTGGGCTGTGCGATCGGCGCGTTCTTTGCCGGCCGCCTGGCCGATCGGCTGGGCCGGCGCTCGGTGTTGATCATCTCGGCGGTGCTGTTCCTGCTGTCGGCACTCGGTGCCGGCGGTGCGCACAGCTCGCTGGTGTTCATCGCCGCGCGCGTGGTCGGTGGTTTCGCGGTGGGTGCGGCCAGCGTGATGTCGCCGGCCTATATCGCCGAGGTTGCACCGGCGCGCTATCGCGGCCGGCTGGCCACGGTGCAGCAGATCGCGATCATCTCCGGCCTGTTCATCGCCTTCCTCAGCAACTACCTGCTGGCCAAGGCCGCTGGCGCCTCGACCGAGCCGCTGTGGGCCGGCCAGGCCGCATGGCGCTGGATGTTCTGGATGCAGGCGATCCCGTCGCTGCTGTTCCTGCTGCTGTTGCTGTTCATCCCGGAAAGCCCGCGCTTCCTGGTGGTCAAGCGCCGCAAGGATGAAGCACTGGCCGTGCTGACCCGTTTGTTCGGTGCCGAGCAGGCGCAGGCCACGCTGGGCGAGATCGACGCGTCGTTGTCGCAGGACCACCACCGCCCGCAGTTGTCGGATCTGGTCGACAAAGCCACCCGCAAGATCCGCCCGATCGTCTGGGTGGGCATTGGCCTTGCGGTGTTCCAGCAGCTGGTCGGCATCAACGTGGTGTTCTATTACGGCGCGGTGCTGTGGCAGGCGGTGGGCTTCTCCGAGAGCGATGCGTTGCTGATCAATGTGTTGTCCGGCGCGCTCAGCATCGGTGCCTGCATCGTCACCGTGTTGTTGATCGACAAGATCGGCCGCAAGCCGCTGCTGTGGATCGGCTCCAGCGGCATGGCGGTATCGCTGGCGCTGGTGGTCTACGCCTTCGCCAGTGGTTCGATGGTGGAAGGCCACCTGCAGCTGCCCGGCGGCATGGGCACGCTGGCGCTGGTCGCAGCCAATGCCTACGTGGTGTTCTTCAATGTGTCCTGGGGCCCTGTGATGTGGGTGATGCTGGGCGAGATGTTCCCCAACCAGATCCGCGGGTCGGCGCTGGCGGTTGCCGGTGCGGCGCAGTGGACGGCGAACTTCATCGTCACGGTGACCTTCCCGATGCTGTTGGCCGGCATTGGTCTGGCATCGACGTACAGCATCTACCTGGTATCGGCGGTGATCTCGGTGTTCTTTGTTATCAAGTTCGTGCGTGAGACCAAGGGTCGTTCGCTCGAGCAGATGGAGGGTTGAGGATGATGACGTTTTCGACACGCCGCGTTGCCCTGGTTGGCGCGCTGGCAGTGGGTATCGCGGTGCTGGCCGGCTGCAACAGCGGCGACAAGGGTGCACCGCAGGCGGCCACGGCCGATGCCGCGTATGACGGCACGATCCATCCGGAACAGTGGCCGGTGGTGGAATGGCCGCTGGCGGAAGATCCGGCGCTGGAAAAGCGCGTCAACGATCTGCTGGCGACGATGACGCTGGAGGAGAAGGTCGGCCAGCTGGTGCAGGGCGACCTGGCCAGCATCACCCCGGACGACGTGCGCAAGTACCGGCTGGGCTCGATCCTGGCCGGTGGCAGCTCCGACCCGGGTGGCAAGTACAACGCACCGGCCAAGGACTGGCTGCAGGTGGCCGATGACTTCTGGGCCGCGTCGATGGATACCAGCGGTGGCGGCAAGGCGATTCCACTGCTGTTCGGTATCGATGCGATGCACGGCCAGAGCAACGTGGTGGGCGCGACGCTGTTCCCGCACAATGTTGGTCTGGGCGCCACCCGCAACGTTGAACTGCAGCGCCGGATCGGCCAGATCACCGCCGCCGAAACCCGCGCCACTGGCATGGAGTGGGCGTTCGCGCCGACCGTGGCGGTGCCGCAGGACGTGCGTTGGGGCCGCGCCTATGAAGGCTATTCGGAGAACCCGCAGCTGGTGGCCGAGTTCGCCGCGGCGATGGTCGAAGGCCTGCAGGGCAAGGTCGGCGCGCCGGACTTTCTCGACGACAAGCACGTGATGGTGTCGGTCAAGCATTTCGTTGGCGACGGCGGCACCACCGACGGCAAGGACCAGGGCGATACCGCGGTCAGCGAGGCCGAGCTGCGTGATGTCCACAGCGCCGGTTACGTCACCGCCATCAAGGCCGGTGCACAGTCGGTGATGGCTTCGTTCAACAGCTTCCACGGGGTCAAGATGCACGGCCACAAGCCGCTGCTGACCGACGTGCTGAAGGGCCGCATGAACTACGGCGGCTTCGTGGTCGGCGACTGGAATGGCCATGGCCAGATTCCCGGTTGCAGCACCACCGATTGCCCTGCCACCTATGACGCCGGCCTGGACATGGCGATGGCCACCGACAGCTGGAAGGGCATGTACGAGTCCACCGTGGCCGCGGTGAAGTCGGGCAAGCTCTCGACCGAGCGTCTGGATGACGCCGTGCGTCGCGTGCTGCGGGTGAAGTTCCGCATGAACCTGTTCGATGCGCCGAAGCCTTCGGCGCGTGCACTGGGCGGCAAGTTTGAACTGCTGGGCGCAGCCGAGCACCGCGCGGTCGCCCGTCAGGCCGTGCGCGAATCGCTGGTGCTGTTGAAGAACAACAACGGCATCCTGCCGCTGCGCGCCGACCAGAAGGTGCTGGTGGCCGGTGATGGCGCCGATAACATCGGCAAGCAGGCCGGTGGTTGGACCTTGAACTGGCAGGGCACCGGCACCACCCGTGCTGACTTCCCCAACGCCGACACCATCTGGGAAGGCCTGCAGCGTGAAGTCAGTGCTGCTGGTGGCAGCGCCGAGCTGGCGGTCGATGGCAAGTACAAGGCCAAGCCGGATGTGGCGGTGGTGGTGTTCGGCGAAGAGCCTTATGCCGAGTTCCAGGGTGACATCCCCAACCTGTTGTACAAGCCGGGCAACGATGCCGATCTGGAGCTGCTCAAGCGCCTGAAGAGCGAAGGCATTCCGGTGGTGGCGGTGTTCATCAGCGGTCGTCCGCTGTGGATGAACCGCGAGATCAATGCTTCCGACGCCTTCGTCGCGGCCTGGTTGCCGGGTTCGGAAGGCGCGGGTATCGCCGATGTGCTGCTGCGCAAGGCCGATGGCAGCGTCAACCACGACTTCAAGGGCAAGCTCAGCTTCTCCTGGCCGCGCACCGCGATCGACTCGGCGGTCAACAAGCCGGGCCACAACCCGCTGTACAAGTTCGGCCACGGCCTGAGCTACGCCGACAAGGGAGATGTGGCAGCGCTGCCGGAAGACTCCGGCGTGACCGGTGAGCAGGCCGGTAGCGGCGTGTACTTCGCCAAGGGCCGCCCGGCGCTGGGCCTGTCGCTGCAGCTGTCCAGTGCATCGCAGCCTGACATGCCGGCCACCACCGTGCCGACCGTACTGGCTGACGGCACCTTGAGGATGACCGCGGTCGATCACAAGGCGCAGGAAGATGCACGCCGCCTGCAGTGGTCGGGCACGGCACTGGCAAAGTTCGCCTTGATTGCCGCCACGCCCATTGACGTCACCCGCGAGAGCAACGGCGACGTGCAGCTGCAGTTGACGCTGCGCCGCGACAGCGCGGTATCGGCACCGTTGACGGTGGGTGTGGGCTGCGGTGCGGGTTGTGCGGCCAAGGTCGACCTGCAAGCCACCTTGTCGGCCATTCCGGCCGGCAAGTGGGTCAGCGTTGGCGTACCGCTCAAGTGCTTTGCCGCCGCGGGTGCGGATCTGTCCAGGATCCAACGTACCACTGAGCTGGAAACGGCTGCCGTTGCGGATATTTCGGTATCACGGATCGCTCTTGGCGCTGCCGGTGAGGCCGAGGTAAACGTAGACTGCGCAACACGCTGAAACAGCGAAAGCGCCGGTACGGGAGGGTGCCGGCGCACCTGATGATGTGGCCCGTTGGGGTCGGTAGCGAAAGGGCGCAGGGATGACAGCCCGGTCGGTGCACAACAGGGAGTGATGAGATGGGTTTGGGTACGTTGGATATCGCGATCGTACTGGTCTACCTGGCCGGTATCTTCGTTCTTGCGCAATGGGTGTCGCGGGAGAAAGCCGGGCACAGCAAGGACGCCAAGGACTACTTCCTGGCCAGCAAGTCATTGCCGTGGTGGGCGATCGGCGCCTCCTTGATCGCGGCGAATATTTCCGCCGAGCAGATCATCGGCATGTCCGGTTCGGGTTATGCGATCGGTCTGGCGGTGGCCTCGTATGAGTGGATGGCGGCACTGACCCTGTTGATCGTCGGCAAGTGGTTCCTGCCGGTGTTCCTGCGCAACGGCATCTACACCATGCCGCAGTTCCTGGAACAGCGTTATGGAAGCCGCATACGCACGGTGATGGCGGTGTTCTGGCTGGGCCTGTACGTGTTCGTCAACGTCACTTCGATCCTGTGGCTGGGCGCGGTGGCGGTCAACCAGGTCACCGGCATCGACCAGATGACCGCAGTGGTGCTGATCGGCGTGTTCGCGCTGCTGTACCAGCTGTACGGCGGGCTCAAGGCAGTGGCACTGACCGACATCGTGCAGGTCACGCTGCTGGTGCTCGGCGGCCTGTTCGTTGCAGGGCTGACCTTGAACCAGCTCGGCGATGGTGCCGGCATCGTCGCCGGTTTCAACAAGTTGTGGCAGGCGCAGCCGGGTCACTTCGAGATGATCCTCAGCAAGGACAACCCCTTCTACAAGGACCTGCCAGGCCTGAGCGTGCTGCTGGGTGGCCTGTGGATCATGAACATCAGCTACTGGGGCTTCAACCAGTACATCATCCAGCGTGCGCTGGCGGCCAAGAGCATCGGTGAAGCACAGAAGGGCGTGTTGTTTGCTGCGTTCCTGAAGCTGTTGATGCCGGTGATCGTGGTATTGCCGGGTATCGCCGCGGTGATGCTGGCACCGAACCTGGACAAGCCGGACCAGGCCTATCCGACGATGATGCGGATGCTGCCGACCGGTGTGCTCGGCCTGGTGTTTGCCGCGCTGGTGGCGGCCATCGTTGCCTCGCTGGCATCGAAGATCAATTCGGTGGCGACCATCTTCACCTTGGATTTCTACGCCAAGCGCAATCCCGAAGCGGATCAGACCAAGCTGGTGCGTGTGGGCCGTATCGCTGCGGTGGTGGCGGTGGTGCTGGGTATTCTCACCGCCAAGCCCTTGCTGGGCAGCTTCGACCAGGCGTTCCAGTACATCCAGGAATACACCGGCTTCTTCACCCCGGGCATCGTGGTGATCTTCATGCTGGGCCTGTTCTGGAAGCGTGCCAATGAGGCGGGTGCCTTGTCGGCGGCGATTGGTTCGTTCGTGTTGTCGATCGTGTTGAAGCTGGCCTGGCCGGCATTGCCCTTCATCGACCGCGTCGGCCTGGTGTTCCTGCTGGCGTTGGCCTTGGCGGTAGGCGTATCACTGTTGACGCCGGCGGCGCCGGAGAAGGACATCATCGACACCCGCGACGTGGATTACCGCACGGGCGGCGTGTTCAACATCGGCTCGGTGGCGGTGATCGCGATCCTGGTCGCGCTGTACGCGGCGTTCTGGTGATCTGAGCTTGAGCCCCTCTCCCTCCGGGAGAGGGGTTGGTGAGAGGGTGAGGTGCGAAGCACCTTGTAGAAGCCAGAAGCAGAAGCTCAAAGGCAAAAACTCAACGCAAAGCATCCCCTCATCCGCCCCTTCGGGGCACCTTCTCCCGCAGGCGGGAGAAGGGAGGCAAAGCAAAGCAGAGCAGAGCGGAGCAAAGCAGAGCGGAGCAAAGCAGAGCGGAGCAAAGCAGAGCGGAGCAAAGCAGAGCGGAGTAAAGCAGAGCAAAACAAATCGAAGCAGAGTTGGGAATGCGTCAGTTGCAGCTGAACACGAGCGGAGTGCATTCCCTTCTCCCGCAAGCGGGAGAAGGTGCCCCGAAGGGGCGGATGAGGGGAGCTCTTGGCTCTTGGCGCGAACCAAGCCTCGGGCGCGCTGCGCTTATCCGTGCGACCAATCCAAGCGCAAACATCAATCCAAGGCTTGCAGGGTCACTGCCTGGCAGCAGGCTCCACACCGGCAACCCACGCATCAATCTCACCAACCTTGAACGGCCCAAGCTTCTGCTTGAGCACGCGTCCCTGCGCATCAACCAATACGCTGTATGGCAGCAGCCCCTGCGAATTGCCCAGCTTGACGCTGGCATCCTGCGGCCCCGGCGTTTCGATCACGATCGGGTAATACACCGGCACGTTGCCAAGGAAATCCAGCACCGCTTCCGGCGTGTCCAAGGCCAAGCCCACCACCTGCGGTCCAGTGTCCGCATGACGCGCAGCAAAACGCGCCAACTCGGGCATCTCCTCGATGCAGGGCGCACACCAGCTGGCCCATACATTGATCAACAGCGGCTTGCCCTTGAACTGGTCCGGGAACTTCACCGGCATGCCATCCAGGTCGGGCAGGGTGAATGAAGGCATCAATTCGCCGACACGCACACCCTGCACCGGCGTCGCCGATTTCAGCGGTGCAGAGGGCGTGCTCATCGACGGCAGTGGCGGTGTGGCCGGGCGGCTCAGCCATGCACCGGCCGACAGCCCGGCTGCGGCCGCGATACCTGCCACCCACCACACGGCGCGGCGCATCAGCGTGCCGCGCGCAGCAGCGCTTCTTCAGCGATGGATTGGGTGAGTACGGTCGGCAGCACGCGCGGCGGTGCACCCGGTCCATACACCACATACAGCGGCACACCGACAGCCTTGTGCTGCTCGAGGAAGGCGCTGATCTGTGGATCCACATTGGTCCAGTCGCCGCGCATGTACACCGCGTTGACCTGCTTGAGCGTGTCACGGAACTTGTCGCGGTCCAGCACGTTGCGTTCGTTGGCCTTGCAGGTGACACACCAGTCGGCCGTCATGTTGACGAACACCACGCGGTTATCGGCGCGCAGGCGGTCCAGCATCTGCGGCGAATAGGACACCGTGCCTTCGCTGGCGATGGCTGCGCCCGGCGGCGGCAGGCGGGTCACGCCCCACACCGGCACCAGCGCCAGCAGCGCGATCACCGCGCCCAGCACCATGCCGATCCGACGGCTGTGCCAGCGGCTGCGTTCAAACCACCACAGGCCCAGCGCCAGCAGGGTCAGGCCGATCAGCATCAGGCCCATCGCATCAATGCCACGCTGCTTGCCCAGCACCCACAACAGCCAGATGGCGGTGAGGTACATCGGGAAGGCCATCACGTGCTTGAAGGTTTCCATCCATGCGCCCGGCTTGGGCAGCCGCTCGGCCAGCGCTGGTACAAAACCGATCAGCAGGAACGGCAGTGCCAGACCCAGCCCCAATGCCAGGAACACAAGCAGTGCCAAGGCCGGCGGTGCGGTGAAGGCGTAGGCCAAGGCCGGGCCCATGAACGGCGCGATGCAGGGGCTGGCGACCACGCAGGCAAGCACGCCGGTGAAAAAATCACCGCTGGGGCCGCTGCGACTGGCGAGGCTCTGGCCCAGTTGGCCGGCATTGCCGCCCAGGGTGAACAGCCCGGACAGGCTCAGGCCAACGACGAACATCAGGTACACCAGTGCGGCGATGAACCACGGGTGCTGCAACTGGAAGCCCCAGCCGGCCGCCTGGCCGGCTGCGCGCAGTGCCAGCACCAGGCCACCAATCGCGGCAAACGCAACCAGCACGCCTGCCGTATACCAAAGTGCGTGGCTGCGCGCGCGCTGGCGGCTCTCGCCACTCTGTGCAACGCCCAGCACCTTCAGCGACAGAATCGGCAGGACGCAGGGCATCAGATTGAGGATCAGGCCGCCAGCCAGCGCCAGCAGCAGAACCCACAGCAGCGAGCCGTTGCCGGCGGTATCGGCGGGCGGTTGGCTGCGGCGGGTATTGTCGGCGGACGCATCGGGTGCGGCTTCGGCCAGGCTGGCAGCTGCAGCAGCCGGACGCACTACCAGCGGCTGCGGTGTCGGCGGGTTGGCCGGGTCGATCAGCGGCATCGGCGGAACTTCGCCCTTCTTGCCGGCCGGCAACGGCTGGATCACCAAGGGAGCAACTGCCAGTTCTTCTTTTTCCTTCGACGAGATCTTGCCGGCGGGCAGCGACAGCCGCACCCGGCGGGTCATCGGTGGATAGCAGATACCGTCGGTCTGGCAGCCCTGGAATGTGACAACCAGAGTGGCCGGCGTGGCGTCGGGCTTGTCGCGGCGCAATGGCAGCGGCACATCGACCTGGTCGAAATAGACCACCACGTTGCCGAAATGCTCGTCGCGGTAGGGCTTGCCGGCGGGCCATTGTGGGCGGCCGGCGCGCACGCCATCGGCGCCTTCCAGTGCCAGCGAGGTGCGGTCGCGGTACAGGTAATAGCCCGGTGCCGGCGAGAAGCGCAGCAGCAGGCGGTTGCCGTTGTCGACGATGGCCTCGAAGCCGAAGGCCTTTTCCGAGGGCAGCGGCAGGCCCTGCACGGCGGGCGCGCCGGGCAGGCTGAGGCCGCCACCGTTGTTGCCGGCGAGCGGGTTGAAGATGGGTGCGGAAGACGGTGCAGCGGCCGCAGCCGCGGGCGCGGCGCCGCTTGCTGCGGGCAGTCTTACTTCGACGTTGCGCTTTTGCGGCGGGTAGCACACGCCGGCATCGGCACAGCCCTGGTAGCGGACTTCGAGGGTGACGCTGGTGGCGCCCGCGTCGGCGGTACCCGGCAGGACCGCGCGCAGCTGGCGATGGTAGGTCTCCACATCGCCAAAGAATTCGTCGTGCTTCTTCTCGCCCTGTGGCATCTGCAGCGCGCCGGCAGTGAAGCCGGGGCCGGCTTTGACACTGGTGCGGTGATGGTAGAGGTAATAGCCCGGGGCGATGTCCCAGCGCAGCTCGATGCGGTCGCGGCTGAGAGCCTCGGCACGCAGGGCAAAGGCCTGGTCTACCGGTAGCAGGTCTTTCTCATTGATGGCCAGCGCCGGCAGGGCGGCCAGGGAAAGCAGGCAGAAAGCGGCAAATTGTCGCAACAGCATCATTAATTATGTTTCCTCCCGGGTCTGCGCCCGGATCCAATCCAGATACGCCGGCAGGCCGGCGCTGGGGGAGATCGCCACGATCTCCGGCAATTCATAAGGGTGGTGCAACCTGATCGCGGCGCTCAACGCGTCCAACCGATCAGCACAGGTTTTTATAACAAGCTGAATCTCTTCAGCTTGTTCAATCTGCTCCTGCCAGCGGTACACAGACCGCATCGCAGGCAACAAGTTCACGCAGGCAGCCAAACGCTGCTCCACCAGATGGTGAGCCAAGGCCTGCGCGGTTTGTTCGTCGGGGCAGGTGCAGAAGACCAGTCTTACGTCCATCGAGCCATTGTGGCAGAAGCGCTTGAGGCGTTTTCGGATGGAAGTGTTGACATCGTTGTCATGAATTGTATATTGCGGCCGGTCACAGTTTCACGCGGTTTTCATCTAACGCCAGATGGACGCCAATTCCTACGAAGGTTCTTGTCACGGCGGATGCAGGTGTTCGCAGGGCTCTACAGGGGGGCATATGCAGCAACACAAAAACCGGGGCTTCACGCTGATCGAGCTGATGATCGTCGTGGCCATCATTGCCATTTTGGCCGGCATCGCCATTCCGCTGTACTCGGACTACGTTCTGCGCAGCAAGCTCCGTACAGCGCAGAGCGATTTGATGGCGTTGTCCAGTACGGTCGAGAATTTCCGCCAGCGCACCCTGGGCTACCCCGCCAGTGACGCGGCAGCCAAGAAGGGCTGGAATGCGGCGACCAAGGCTGGCCAGTTCACCTATAGCTATACCACCACCAACAGTGGTTATGAGCTCAAGGCGGTCGCCGGCAGCGCGTTGGGCAAGGCCAGTGGCTGCACACTCAAGCTTGATTCGGACAACAGCCGCACGGTGTCCGGCAACTGTGCCGGCGTGAGTGACTGGCCATGAGCCGCCGCGCCACGGGTTTTTCACTGATCGAATTGATGGTGACCCTGGCGGTGATGGCGGTGCTGGCCTTGGCAGGCATGCCGTTCACACTGCAGTGGATCGACAGCAACCGGCAGATGCAGGCACGCAACCTGCTGTGGGAGGCCGTGTCGCAGACCCGCTCGCTGGCCTTGCGCAATCCCGAGCACGTCACCGGGACAGCTGTTTCGGCACGGCTGCAGCACAGTGGTCGCAGCCTGCAGGTATTGCGTGGCGCTGGCAATGAAGTGTTGTGGCAGGGCGAGTTGCCGCGCGGTGGCGAGTATCGCCTGACCGGCGCCGATGACTATGCCGATGCAGACGAGCTGCAAGCCTCGGGCGACCTGATGTCCTGCGTGGCATTCGACAACCGTGGCCAGCGCCTGCCGGGCGCGGCGAGCTGCAGCAGCGCCGCCACCCATTCGCGTATTGCCATTGGCATGAACAGCCAGGACCCGCTCTATGTCGACCTGCTTTGATCCGCGACGCCGCCAGCGCGGCGACATCATGCTCGAGGCTCTGGTCGGCGTGTTGATCACCAGCATCATCGGCGCCGGTCTGGCCCATGTAATGGCCAATGTGATGAACAACCAGCGCGATGCCAAGGTAGAAAACCTGATGGTCGAGCGCCTGCGCGACAGTCTGCAGACCCAGGGCGTGGGCTTGTGCGGCAGTGGCACGCTGGAGATCGGCATGCCCAACGGCGAGTCCAGGAGCGCTGCGGTCAGCTGCGAGGCCGCCACCGCAACGGTAGCCATGGCGGGTATTGCGCGCACCGTGGAGGCACCACAGCGGGTGGATCTGACGGTCGCCGCGACCGATCTCGGCAGCAAGGGCGCCAACGAAAACGATCCCGATCTGCTGGTGTCGACGAAGCAATGAACATGCATGCACGCACTGCCACCCGGATCGGCCGCCAGCAGCAACGCGGACAGAGCCTGATCAGCATGATGGTGGGCCTGCTGATCTCGCTGATCACCATTGCCGCGATGATGACGCTGTACAAAACCATGGTTGAAGTTTCCAGCAACGCCTCGCGTTCTGCGTTGCGCGACGGACAGGTATCAGCGGCGTTGTTGTCCGCGCAGATGGACCTGCAGAGCGCGGGCTTCGGCGTGCCGGCAGCCGACAGTTTGAACAGCAAGCTGCATGTTCGCGACGCGGGCAAGGAGTTGGTGTGGCGCTACAAGGCCGAGCTGACCGCCAGCGGCTACGTCTGCTCGGGCCTGCGGCTGGTCGATGGTGAGGGCCTGTACCGCTTTACCCCCAAGGCCTGCGGCGATGCCCAAGCTGCCACATGGAAAAGCAATGAGCGGCACCTGCTTGCTGGCAGTGCGGCCTTCTTCACTCCCATGCAGAAGGATGGCAGCGCCTTTGCCTCCGGTGAGCAGGAAGTCGGTGCGATGAGCCTGGCGCCAGGCTATGTGTTTTCGCTCAAGGGTGAGCGTCAATGCCTCCCATACATGCAGCAGGATTTCAGCACCACGCCTGCTGCAGCGGTTGGCCAGCAACTGGCCTTGGAACGCAGCGACGCCAGCAGCCATCTGTTCCTGGCCTGCCTGCCCAATCTAGCAGTGACCATCTGATGCACAGGGGACGTGTTGGCATGGACAGGAATCGTTTTTCAGCATTCAAACGGCAGCGCGGCGTTGCCACGCTGCTGATCGTGTTGATGGTTGGACTGGCGGTTTCGGTCACGGTTGCCGCAACCATTTACTCGTTGCGCGGCACCCAGTCGCAGCAGCTCACCACGCATTCGGCCACGGCTGCACAGGCGGCGGCATGGCGCGGTGTTGAAGCACTGCGGCTGTACCTGCTGCAGGTGGATACCAACGTATGGCCTGGCTGGGTAGGCAATGATGCCAAGCCAGTCAGCGGCCTTGAAGCGCTGGGCGTGCGCGCCGCAACGGTGACATCGATCGAGGCTGCCGGCAGCGACCACTACCGGGTCAGTGCCCAGGTCATTGGCACCGCGGGTGTCGGCAGTGCCTTGACCACCGCCACCGTCGAAGTGATCTATGACGTGGTGCCAGGCAGCGGCACCCCGGGCATTCCACCGGTATGCGCATCGATGCCGAAGGCACCGATGGTGTTCAACGGCAACCTGGATTACAGCGGTGGCAAGCTCGACGTCACCAATGCGGTGGATTACGAGAACATCGTGGTAGCCGGCAACCTGACGATTGGCGGTGGTTCGACCGCGCGCATCTCCGGTTGCGTCAAGGGTGATGTGTCATTGAGCGGCGGTGGCATCACCGACAACGGTCATCTGTATTCGGAAGGCACCATCCGCATCAACGGCATGGGCAATCCCAACGGAACCACGTTGTGGGCACGCAATGTCGAGATCGGCAGTGGTGTCAGCGGTGGCAACTACACCGCGATCAAGGCTGGCGCTTATGCGGTTGGCGTTTATTCCGGCACCGCGCTGATCGGCACCGCCGAAGTCAGCGGTAACTTGATTGCCTCCACCGTAACCGGCGGCACGCCGTGGGTGACGGGTACCGTTGCGCCGCTCAACAGTGGCCACGCAGTGATCACGTTGTCCGATCAGAGCCAGTTCCTGCTGGATTTCAGCAAGCAGGACAGTGCCGGCGCGCCGCTGGTGAACGTCGATGCCAGCACCGGTCTGGTAACCGGTGCGGCAACTGCCGAGCGCTTGAAGGGCGCGGACAATGTCAGCCTGCCGGATGCGCTGAGCTTCCGCTCCACCCGTATTGCCGGCGGCACCGTTGGCTTGGCAACACTCACGGTGGGCCAGTTGTGGGGCTACAACGTCACCGTGTCGGGTTGGAGCGGCAAGTACGAGACACTTTGGGCCAGCGGAAACATCGCAATGACATCGGGCACGGTGAAAAGTCTGCTCGGTGGCGGTGACATGACGGTCAACCAGGTTTCGGTCAGCGGCTCGGGCCGGCTCGCCGGCACCCTCAACATGCCGGTGAACAACGTGCAGACCAAGCAGGCCGGCACCAGTCCGGGCCTGCCCGGCATCCCGTACTGCGAAGCGCGGGTCAAACCGGTGGATGCCGATAACTTCCTGGCCATGGCCAACTACGCCTTCAGCACGGTTGATGGCGCCGCGCAGTTGACCATCCGCAATGTGAAGCGTGCCAATGGTGATTCCATCGACGGGGTGTATCCGCTGAACAATCCCAGCCCCGCGCAACTGGCGATCCTGCAGGAGCTGATGACCTGCAACTACACCAATGAAAAGGGCTGCCTGAAGGCCAGACAAAGCGATGGCAGCTGGTTGCTGCACGGCGTCAGCAAGATGCCGGTCGGCGTGCTGTGGTTTGACCAGTCGGTGAAAATCGACGGTACCAGTACCGACTTCCTCAACACCGTGGTGGTGCGCGGTTGTGACGACCCGAGCCAGGCCACCTGTGGCGGCAACGTCACCCTCACCACCGCCGGCCATCGCGATCTGATCGCGCCGAACTTCGCCGGTGCGGCCAAGGTCTGTGGCGGCGACTTCTACCCGACCAATCTGTGCGCCAGCCGCTCGCAGCTGGTGGAGTGGGAAGGGCAGGGACCTGATGGCAAGCCGCACACCTACCAAGGCCTGCCGATTGCCAACACCACCGTCATCGCCGAAGGCGCTGCCGACATCGCGGGCTGGGAGCTGCGTGGCAGCGTGATGCTGGGCAAGCAGCTGTCGACCAGTGGTGCCACCGTGACCATCCACGGCAGCTTGACGGTAGGCAGCAACCAGACCGCTGATACCAAGATATCCGCCGGCGGCATCGCGGTTGATGTTCCCAGCGGTGGCGGCCTGAACCTGCTCCCGGTGTGCAGCACCGGCAGCGGTGGGCTGCCGGCAAGCCCTGCCAGGGCCTCGGTGCAGTGGTCGCGGTACCTCTGATATTCCAAAAAAGTAGTTCAGCCCGCGGTCTGGGCGGCTCTCTCTCTTGACATGGCGTGCCCCGCAATCCCCCGGGGCGCGCCATTTTTTTCGGCCTGAACGGTGGTCGATCCCCGCGATCAAACGGCGCCATTCGTGGCGGAGCTTCAGATGCCGAAACCGGCAGGGGCGGAGGTGAGGCAGGCGGCCCGCAGTCCGTGGCGTATTCGGGACTGTGGCGGTGGGGCAGGTGGCACGATTGCCGCCGGCGCCCGCAGCGGTAGTTACCAGACCCTGCCAGCCGGGATGATCATTTTTCCGGCCTGCCCTTGAAAGGCCCCCAGCCAGCCCCATCTCCCAAACAAGCCCGCACGACGGGCCTTTTTACGCGTGATGCCGACGTCCCCCTGTTTCCCAGTCGGTGTCGCCGGAATTTCAGGCCAATCAATTACTTAAGAGGTCCTTCATGAGCATCAAGCCGCTTCACGACCGCGTTGTGGTCAAGCCGATCGAAGCCGACGAAATCTCCGCCGGCGGCATCCTGATCCCGGATTCGGCCAAGGAAAAGTCCACCAAGGGTGAAGTCGTGGCCGTGGGCCCGGGCAAGCCGCTGGACAACGGTTCGGTGCGTACCCCGTCGCTGAAGGTTGGCGACAAGGTCATTTACGGCCAGTACGCCGGCTCGTCCTACAAGGCCGAAGGCGTCGAGTACAAGGTGCTGCGCGAAGACGACGTGCTTGCCGTCATCGGCTGAGCTGCCGCGCCACCTGTTCCTGTAAACCCCCTTTCCCGATAAAAGCAGCCGAGCTCGGCTCGGCTCTACTCAGAGGTAATCGCAATGGCTGCCAAGGATATTCGTTTCGGTGAAGACGCCCGTTCGCGCATGGTGCGCGGCGTCAACGTTCTCGCCAATGCCGTCAAGGCAACCCTGGGCCCGAAGGGCCGCAACGTCGTGCTCGAGAAGAGCTTCGGCGCCCCGACCATCACCAAGGACGGCGTGTCCGTTGCCAAGGAAATCGAACTGGCTGACAAGTTCGAGAACATGGGCGCGCAGATGGTGAAGGAAGTTGCTTCGCGCACCAATGACGACGCTGGCGACGGCACCACCACCGCCACCGTGCTGGCCCAGGCCCTGATCCGCGAAGGCGCCAAGGCCGTTGCCGCCGGCATGAACCCGATGGATCTGAAGCGCGGTATCGACAAGGCCGTGATCGCCGCCGTCGCCGAGCTGAAGAACATCTCCAAGCCCACCGCTGACGACAAGGCCATCGCCCAGGTCGGCACCATTTCGGCCAACTCCGACGAGTCGATCGGCAACATCATCGCCGAAGCGATGAAGAAGGTTGGCAAGGAAGGCGTGATCACCGTTGAAGAAGGCTCGGGCCTGGAGAACGAGCTGGACGTCGTCGAGGGCATGCAGTTCGACCGCGGCTACCTGTCCCCGTACTTCATCAACAACCAGCAGTCGCAGACCGCTGACCTGGATGACCCGTACATCCTGCTGCATGACAAGAAGATCTCCAACGTGCGTGACCTGCTGCCGGTGCTGGAAGGCGTCGCCAAGGCAGGCAAGCCGCTGCTGATCATCGCTGAAGACATCGAAGGCGAAGCGCTGGCTACCCTGGTGGTCAACACCATCCGTGGCATCGTCAAGGTCGTGGCCGTCAAGGCACCGGGCTTCGGCGACCGTCGCAAGGCGATGCTGGAAGACATGGCCGTGCTGACCGGCGGCACCGTGATTTCCGAAGAAGTTGGCCTGTCGCTGGAAAAGGCCACCATCAAGGACCTGGGCCGCGCCAAGAAGGTGCAGGTCTCCAAGGAAAACACCACCGTCATCGACGGCGCTGGCGATACCGCTGCCATCGAATCGCGCGTCAAGCAGATCAAGACCCAGATCGAAGAAACCTCTTCGGACTACGATCGCGAGAAGCTGCAGGAACGCGTTGCCAAGCTGGCCGGCGGCGTTGCCGTGATCAAGGTCGGTGCATCGACCGAAATCGAAATGAAGGAAAAGAAGGACCGCGTTGACGACGCCCTGCACGCTACCCGCGCAGCCGTCGAAGAAGGCGTGGTCCCGGGCGGCGGCGTCGCCCTGGTGCGCGCTGTCTCCGCTCTGGCCGGCCTGAAGGGCAACAACGAAGACCAGAACCACGGCATCCAGATCGCCCTGCGCGCGATGGAAGCCCCGCTGCGCGAAATCGTTGCCAACGCCGGTGAAGAGCCGTCGGTCATCGTCAACAAGGTCAAGGAAGGCACCGGCAGCTTCGGCTACAACGCCGCGTCCGGCGAATTCGGCGACATGCTGGAATTCGGCATCCTGGACCCGACCAAGGTGACCCGTTCGGCACTGCAGAACGCAGCCTCGATCGCTGGCCTGATGATCACCACCGAAGCCATGGTTGCCGAAGCTCCGAAGAAGGACGAGCCGGCAATGGGCGGCGCCGGTGGCATGGGCGGCATGGGTGGCATGGGCGGTATGGACTTCTAAGTCCACCGCAGCCTCACCGCTGCTTGTAGTACGCAAAACCCCGCCGAAAGGCGGGGTTTTGTCTTTTGCCCCCTCCCTTTGCCGCAGGCAAGGGGAGGGCTGGGGAGGGGTAGCTCTGTGGCCTTTCAAGCAGCACCAGCTTCGCGGCTCACACCGCGCCTAAAAACATCAGCGTCCAGCTGTAGTGCCGAGCCATGCTCGGCAAGGGCTTTACCGACAATGTCTTCTGCCCCCTCCCTTTGCCGCAGGCAAGGGGAGGGCTGGGGAGGGGGAGCTC
>NZ_JASCOR010000240.1 GCF_029959445.1 Stenotrophomonas sp. PS02298
GCCATGCTCGGCAGAGGCATTACCGGTGGAGCCCCTTGCCGAGCATGGCTCGGCACTACAGTGTCATTTCCCTCGGGAAGGCCTCTGCCGAGCATGGCTCGGCACTACCCCTTCAGGCGCGGGCTTCCTGCAACAGCTTGCCGCCGGCCTTCTTCTCGCGCGCGGCGCGGATGAAGCCGATGAACAGCGGGTGGCCGCCACGCGGGGTGGACAGGAACTCCGGGTGTGCCTGGCAGGCCAGGAACCACGGGTGCTGGTCACGCGGCAGCTCGACCACTTCCACCAGCGTGTCATCCATCGACTTGCCGGCAATCACCAGACCCGCGTCTTCCAACTGGGTGCGGTAGCGGTTGTTGAACTCGTAACGGTGGCGGTGACGCTCGGCCACCACGTCCTTGCCGTACAGCTCGCGGGCCAGGGTGCCCGGCTTGAGGCGCTGCTCCTGCAGGCCCAGGCGCATGGTGCCGCCCAGATCGGACTTCTCGTCGCGCTTCTCGACTTCACCGGTGGCGGTACGCCATTCGGTGATCAGGCCGATCACCGGATTCGGCGACTGGCGGTCGTTCTCGGTGCTGTTGGCGCCTTCGAGGCCAGCCACATGGCGGGCGTAGTCCACCACGGCCGCCTGCATGCCATAGCAGATGCCGAAGTACGGCACCTTGTGCTCGCGGGCATACTGCGAGGTCAGCACCTTGCCCTCGAAACCACGGTCACCGAAGCCGCCCGGCACCAGGATGCCGTCGACGCCGTCCAGCGCGGACAGGCCGGATTCTTCCAACTCCTGCGCTTCCAGCCACTTCAGGTTGACCTTGGTGCGCTGGCGCAGACCACCGTGCTTGAGCGCCTCGCCCACCGACTTGTACGCATCCTGATGGTCGACGTACTTGCCGACCACGGCGATGGTGACTTCATCCAGCGGGTGCAGCGCGGCGTCCAGCACTGACTCCCACTCGGACAGGTCGGCCGGACCGGCCTTGTCAGCCAGCTTCAGCTGGTTGACCACGATCTCGTCCAGGCCCTGCGCATGCAGGCCCATCGGCACGCGATACAGCACTTCCACGTCCGGCACGCTGATCACGGCGCGCTCGGAGACGTTGGTGAACAGCGAAATCTTGCGGCGCTCCGAGTCCGGGATTGCATGCTCGGAACGGCACAGCAGCACGTCCGGCTGGATGCCGATCGAGCGCAGTTCCTTGACCGAGTGCTGGGTCGGCTTGGTCTTCAGCTCGCCGGCGGCACCGATGTACGGCACCAGGGTGAGATGCATGAACAGCGCCTTCTCCGGGCCACGCTCGGTGCGCACCTGGCGGATGGCCTCCAGGAACGGCAGCGACTCGATGTCGCCAACGGTGCCGCCGATCTCCACCAGCGCCACGTCGAAGCCAGCAGTGGCCTCGTCGATGCAGCGGCGGATTTCATCGGTGATGTGCGGAATGACCTGCACGGTCGCGCCCAGGTAATCACCACGGCGCTCCTTGCGGATCACGTTCTCGTAGATACGCCCGGTGGTCACCGAGTTCTTGCGACTCAGGCGGTTATGGACGAAACGCTCGTAATGGCCCAGATCGAGGTCGGTCTCGGCACCGTCGTCGGTGACATAGACCTCGCCATGCTGGAAGGGGCTCATCGTGCCTGGATCGACGTTGATGTACGGATCCAGCTTCATCATGGTGACCTTCAGGCCACGCGCCTCGAGAATCGAGGCCAGGGACGCGGCTGCGATGCCCTTGCCTAGCGAGGACACCACACCACCGGTAACAAAAATAAGGGGGGTCACGGCTCACTGCCTCCCGGAAAGCCCTAGTTTAAAGGTTGTCGCCAAAACACCCAAGCATTGGATGCGGCGGATTAAAAAAAAGACGCCCCGACCTGCGCCGGGGCGTCCTTGAAACTCAGCAAAAGCGCGTCAGCGACGGCGACGGGCTTCCTCTTCCTCTTCTTCACGCGGCGCCGGCTGGTCAGCCTTGGCCTTGTCCTGGGCAGCGGCGGCGGCGCGGCGCTTGGCCTTCTGCTCGGCCTCGCTCTGCGCCTTGTCGACCGGGGCAGCCTGTGCGGCCTCGGCGGCCTTGCCCTTGTCAGCGCTCTGCGCCATCACGAAGGGAACGGCGGCAACGGCAGCGACAACAACACCCAGGGCCAGCAATTTTGATGTTTTCATCCAAAACCTCCTCGGCTTGCCCCGCCTGGAATGGCGGGCCTTTTTGGAACCGGATACAGGATACCTCGTCGCAGCTGCCCCGGCCCTGAATGCCCTGCGTGCAAAAATCGCCGCCAGACCGCACACTCCCACGTCGATTTGCGCCCTACCGAGATCCATGAACGCCCGTTACAACGCCGCTGACATCGAAGTCCTCTCTGGCCTGGACCCGGTCAAACGCCGTCCTGGCATGTATACCGACACTGCCCGCCCGAACCATCTGGCGCAGGAAGTGATCGACAACTCGGTCGATGAGGCCCTGGCCGGCCACGCCAAGACCGTGGAAGTCACCCTGTTCAAGGATGGCAGCTGCGAGGTCAGCGATGACGGCCGCGGCATGCCGGTGGACATCCACCCGGAAGAGAAAATCCCGGGCGTCGAACTGATCCTGACCAGGCTGCACGCCGGCGGCAAGTTCAACAACCGCAACTACACGTTCTCCGGCGGTCTGCACGGCGTCGGCGTATCGGTGGTCAACGCCCTGTCCACGCTGGTGGAGATCCATATCCGCCGCGACGGCAGCGAACACCGCATCACCTTCCGCGATGGCGACCGCGCCAGTCCACTGGAAGTGGTCGGCAGCGTCGGCAAGAAGAACACCGGTACCCGCGTGCGCTTCTGGGCCGACCCCAAGTATTTCGACACGCCCAAGTTCAATGTGCGCGCACTGCGCCACCTGCTGCGCGCCAAGGCCGTGCTGTGCCCGGGCCTGACCGTGAAGCTGACCGACGAAGCCACCGGCGAAGTCGACACCTGGTATTACGAGGACGGCCTGCGCGACTACCTGAAGGCCGAGCTGGGCGAGCGCGAAATGCTGCCAGCCGACCTGTTTGCCGGCTCACTGAAGAAGGAAACCGAGATTGTTGACTGGGCCGTGGCCTGGCTGCCGGAAGGCGAGCTGGTGCAGGAAAGCTACGTCAACCTGATCCCGACCGCCCAGCACGGCACCCATGCCAACGGCCTGCGCACCGGCCTGACCGAGGCGCTGCGTGAGTTCTGCGACTTCCGCAACCTGCTGCCGCGCGGCGTCAAGCTGGCCCCGGAAGATGTCTGGGACCGCGTCTCCTTCGTGCTGTCACTGAAGATGACCGATCCGCAGTTCAGCGGCCAGACCAAGGAACGCCTGTCCTCGCGCCAGGCCGCCGGCTTCGTCGAAGGCGCCGCCCATGACGCCTTCAGCCTGCTGCTGAACCAGAACGTGGAACTGGGCGAGAAGATCGCGCAGATCGCCATCGAGCGTGCCAGCGCGCGCCTGAAGACCGAAAAGCTGGTCACCCGCAAGAAGGTCACCCAGGGCCCGGCCCTGCCCGGCAAGCTGGCCGACTGCATCAGCCAGGACCTGTCGCGCACCGAGCTGTTCCTGGTGGAGGGCGACTCGGCAGGCGGCAGCGCCAAGCAGGCCCGCGACAAGGATTTCCAGGCCATCCTGCCGCTGCGCGGCAAGATCCTGAACACCTGGGAAGTCGCCTCGGGCAGCGTGCTGGCCTCGGAAGAAGTGCATAACCTGGCCATCGCAATTGGTTGTGACCCAGGCAAGGACGACCTGTCCGGCCTGCGTTACGGCAAGATCGTGATCCTGGCCGACGCAGACTCCGACGGCCTGCACATCGCCACCTTGCTGACCGCCCTGTTCCTGCGCCACTTCCCGTCGCTGGTGGATGCCGGCCACGTGTTCGTAGCAATGCCGCCGCTGTTCCGCGTCGATGTGGGCAAGCAAGTGTTCTACGCGCTGGATGAGGAAGAGAAGCGCTCCCTGCTGGACAAAATCGAGCGCGAGAAGATCCGCGGCCAGGTCAGCGTCACCCGCTTCAAGGGCCTGGGCGAAATGAATCCCTCGCAGCTGCGCGAATCCACCATCCACCCGGATACGCGCCGCCTGGTGCAGCTGACCGTGGACGACAGCGAGCAGACCTCGGCCTTGATGGACATGCTGCTGGCCAAGAAGCGCGCTCCGGACCGCAAGGGCTGGCTGGAGAGCAAGGGTGACCTGGCCTCGCTGGAAGCCTGATCCAAGCAATTTCGTTACGCCGAAAGCCCGCCTTCACCGGCGGGCTTTTTGTTGGCCGCGCGCCGCCATTTTTTCTTTTGTGGGAGCGGCGTGAGCCGCGAAGCTGGCATTGCCGACAAGACAGGGGCCTTTTGCCACCTGATGATGTGCGAGCT
>NZ_JASCOR010000241.1 GCF_029959445.1 Stenotrophomonas sp. PS02298
CGACCTAAGCCGCGAAGCAGATGGTCCTTCAGATCGCCGACAGCAGGGTGGTTTCGCCCAGCCCGGCTTCGCGGCTTACGCCGCTCCTACAAGCCGGATGGCATTGCCGGTGAAGCCCTGCCGAGCATGGCTCGGCACTACGCCGTTGCTCCCTCCCTTTTGCGCAGCCAAGGGGAGGATTGGGGAGGGGTTGGCTTTTGGGGCCTTTCAGGCATTGCCAGCTTCGCGGCTTAGGTCGCTCCTACAAGCTGGATGGCATTGCCGGTGAAGCTCCTGCCGAGCATGGCTCGGCACTACGCCGTTGCTCCCTCCCTTTGGTGCGGCCAAGGGGAGGGTTGGGGAGGGGTTGGCTTTTGGGGCCTTTCAGGCATTGCCAGCTTCGCGGCTTACGCCGCTCCTACAAGCTGGATGGCATTGCCGGTGAAGCCCCTGCCGAGCATGGCTCGGCACTACGCTCCCTCCCTTTGGCGAAGCCAAGGGGAGGGTTGGGGAGGGGTAGGGCTTTTACGCTGTTGGCGTGTGAGCTTCGCGGCTTATGGCCCGAGGCCACACAGCGCCGCTCCTACAAACAGCTGGCTCGCCTCAGGCGTTGCAGCGCATGAAATCCGCTGCAGCCATTGGCCGGCCCAGGTGGTAGCCCTGCAATACATCACAACCCAGTTCACCGAGGAAGTTGCGCTGCGCCTCGGTTTCCACGCCTTCGGCGACTACCTGCAGCTGCAGTGTGCGGCCCAGTGCGATGATCGAGGAGACGATGGCTGCATCCTCGCTGTTGTGTTCCAGGTCGCGGACGAAGGCACGGTCGATCTTGAGCTCCGTGGCCGGCATGCGCTTGAGGTAGAGCAGGCTGGAATAGCCGGTACCGAAGTCGTCGATGGCGATACGCACGCCCATCGCAGTCAGTGCCTCAAGCATCTGCAGGCTGGCTTCCACGTCCTTCATCGCGGTGCTTTCGGTCACCTCCAGGGTCAGCTGGCGCGGGTCCAGCGCATGGCGCTCAAGCGCGCCACGCACGGTCTCCACCAGCGTCGGCGAGGCGAACTGCAGCGGTGACAGGTTTACCGCCATTGACCAATCGGTGTTGCCTGCGTCATGCCAGGCACGCAGCTGGGCGCAGGCTGCATCCAGGACCCACTCGCCGATCTGGATGATCAAGCCGCTGCGCTCGGCAACGGGAATGAACACATCGGGCGACAGCAGGCCAAGCTCCGGGTGATTCCAGCGCAGCAGTGCTTCAGCACCGTTGGCGCGGCTGCCGCCTGCCGGGAACTTGGGCTGGTAGTGCAGCACCAGCTCATTGCGCGCGGTTGCGTGGCGCAGGTCCTGCAGCAGGCGCAGGCGCTGGCGGGTGCCGGCCTGCATGGTCGAGGTGAAGAACGCGTGGCCGTTCCGGCCGCTGTGCTTGACGTGATACATCGCGGCATCGGCATGCATCATCAACTCACGTTCATTGCTGGCGTCTTCCGGGTACAGCGCGATGCCGATGCTGGCGCTGACCAGCAGCTCGGCGTTGTCGATCAGGAAGGGCGCGCTGATCGCGGCGCTGATCTGCTCGGCCATCAGGGCTGCGTCGTCGGGTGAATCGATGGCCATCACGATGACGAATTCATCGCCACCAAGGCGGGCAAAGGTGTCCTGGCTGCGCAGCAGTGCGCTGACCTTCTTGCTGAACTGCACCAGCAGACGGTCGCCGAGTTGGTGGCCGTACGCATCGTTGACGTTCTTGAAACCGTCCAGGTCGCAGAACATCAAGGCCAGGCCGAACCCGCTCCGGTTGGCCTTCTCGATGGCGCGCTCGATGCGGTCCTGCAGCAGTACCCGGTTGGGCAGTTGGGTCAGGGGGTCGTGCAACGCGGCCTGCACCAGCTTTTCATTGGCACTGGCCAGTGAATGGGCGAGTACGCCGGTGCGCAGCCGCATCTGCCCGTCGAACACCGAGGCCAGCAGTGCGACCGACAGGGTGGCAATCGTGGTGACGATGACCAGCCCTGCGAGCAGGTGTATATCCAGGCCCCCGTCGCTGATGGCACCGCAGATGGCATCGACGGGGAAGCGGGCGGCCGCCATGCCGGTGTAATGCATTCCGACGATGGCAACGCCCATCACCAAGGATGCCAGCAGGCGCATCGGCAGCAGGCGGGGCTGTTCATGGCGCAGGCGTTGTGCGATCCACAATGCCGCCGCCGACGCGCCAATGGCGATAAGGATCGAGGCGGTGAACCAGATCGGGTCATAGTCGATGCCTGGCTGCATCTGCATCGCGGCCATGCCGATGTAGTGCATGGCTGCGATGCCCAGCCCCATCAGTACGGCGCCGGACAGCAGGCGGCCGATTGGCAGGCGCTGGCGCGACACCAACCATAGCGCGTACATCGATGCGCCAACGGAGGCCGCCAGTGAGCAGGTGGTGAGGAAGAGGTCATAGCCGACCGGGATCGGCAGCTTGAACGCCAGCATGCCGATGAAGTGCATCGACCAGATGCCCAGGCCCATGGCCACTGCGCCGCCCACCAGCCAGATGCGCGCGGCTCTGCGGCTTTGGCTGCTGGCGACACGCGCTGACATGTCCAGCGCGGTATAGGAGGCGAGTATCGCCACCAGTAACGAGACGACAACGAGGCTCTGGTTGTAACTGCCAATCATTGGGGGTTCCTGAAGCACTGATGCGGGGCGCAGCCCCGCTTACATAGCGGCGGTGGCGGCACGGACTTTAGCTGTCGCAGCCTTTGCGACCTTGGTGGGCTATCCTGCGGCGCCGATGCAGATAGGAATTTCCATGGCCAAGACCCGCAGTGCATACGTCTGCAGCGAATGTGGCGCCGAGTACAGCAAGTGGCAGGGCCAGTGCACCGAATGCGGTGTATGGAACGTGCTGAGCGAGATCGTGCTTGAGACCGCCGCGGCGGCAAAGGCGCCGGCGGCACGCCGCAGCGGTTGGGCCGGCAAGGTCGAGGCGCCCAAGATCACCGCCTTGAAGGATGTGCAGCAGACCGAGCATCTGCGGGTTTCCACCGGCATCAGCGAGTTCGACCGGGTGCTGGGTGGCGGCCTGGTGGAGGGGGCCGTGGTGCTGGTTGGCGGCGACCCCGGGATTGGCAAGTCCACCTTGCTGCTGCAGGCGGTGGCGAAGATGGCCGGTGCCTTGCCGGTGTTGTACGTCACCGGTGAAGAGTCGCTGTCGCAGGTGGCCGGCCGCGCCGTGCGCCTGGACCTGCCGCTGGAGGGCATCAACGCACTGTCCGAGACCGGTGTGGAGAACATCCTGCAGCACGCGGTGAAAGCTCGGCCCAAACTGATCGTCGCCGATTCGGTGCAGACGTTGTGGACCGAGGCGCTGACGGCCGCGCCGGGTTCGGTCAGCCAGGTGCGCGAGAGTGCGGCGCGGCTGGTGCGCTTTGCCAAGGAAACCGGTACGGCAGTGTTTCTGGTCGGTCATGTCACCAAGGAGGGCGGCATTGCCGGCCCGCGTGTGCTGGAGCACATGGTGGATGCGGTGCTGTATTTCGAAGGTGAAAGCGGCAGCCGCTTCCGCATCCTGCGCGCGTTCAAGAACCGCTTCGGCGCGGTCAATGAGCTGGGCGTGTTCGCGATGGGCGAAAAGGGTTTGAAGGAAGTGCCCAATCCATCGGCGATCTTCCTGTCCGGCGGCAGCACCCGCCAGCCCGGCAGTTGCGTGATGGTGACCCGCGAAGGCACGCGCCCATTGCTGGTGGAAGTGCAGGCGTTGGTGGACTCCTCGCCGCTGTCCAATCCGCGTCGGGTCGCGGTGGGCCTGGAACAGAATCGTTTGGCGATGCTGCTGGCGGTGCTGCATCGCCATGGCGGCGTGCTGGTCGGCGACCAGGACGTATTCGTGAATGTGGTCGGAGGCATCCGCGTGCAGGAAACCGCCGTCGATCTGCCGGTGCTGTTGGCGGTGCTGTCCTCGTTGCAGGACCGGCCGCTGGCGGAGAAGACCATCGCCTTCGGCGAAGTGGGTTTGTCCGGCGAGATCCGCCCGGTGCCGAACGGTGAGGATCGCCTGCGCGAAGCGGCCACGCATGGCTTCAAGCGCGCGATCGTGCCCAAGGCCAACGCACCCAAGGCGGGCACGGTGAAGGGCATGGAAGTCATTGCGGTGGAGCGGCTGTCGCAGGCGCTCGAAGCAGCGATGGAATAAGCGACGACTGTAGTGCCGAGCCATGCTCGGCAGGGGCCTTACTAGCGATGCTACATGTAGGAGCGGCGTAAGCCGCGAAGTCGATAGTCGATCCGATCCGGAGATTCCCGCAATTTCACTGCTGCCGGCTTCGCCGGGTAACCCCCACCAAAAAGACGGTGGCGGGGACGTTATCACAAAGTA
>NZ_JASCOR010000242.1 GCF_029959445.1 Stenotrophomonas sp. PS02298
GTGCCGAGCCATGCTCGGCAAACCGCGCGGATGCGCAGCGCGATCCGGCAGCGCATACACCGGAACGAAGTGCAGCCGAGCATGGCTCGGCACTACAAAATCTTGCCCCAGGAACGCGCCGATGACCGACACCACTTTTGCCGTGCCAGCCAGCGACGCCGCGCCGCGTTGGCCTGTGCGCTATCTCCTTTTCATCGCCGGTCTTGGCGGCCTGCTGTACGGCATCGACATCGGCATCATTGCCGGCGCCCTGCCCTATCTGGAAGCCACCGCCAGCCATGCCTGGCAGCTGAGCAGTCAGCAAATGGGCTTCGTGGTTGCGGCCGTATTGTTGGGCAGCGTGTTGTCGTCGCTGTTCGCCGGCATGATCGCCGACCTGATCGGTCGCCGCGGCGCGATGATGCTCGCTGGCGTGCTGTTCACCGCCAGCATCCCGATCATGGCGCTGGCCTCTGGCTATACGCCACTGCTGCTCGGGCGCCTGTTGCAAGGCATCAGCGGTGGTCTGATCGGCGTGGTGGTGCCGCTGTATCTGGCCGAAGTGCTGGGACCGGAGCGGCGCGGTCGCGGCGCAGCGATGTTCCAGCTGCTGCTGACGGTTGGGCTGGTGCTGGCCGCCTTGATTGGCCTGTACCAGGCGCATTCGGTGGATGCAGCAACCGAGTCGGTGCGCAACCTGCCACTGGTGCAGCAGGCACAGCATCTATTCGCGGTGAAGGACCAGGCCTGGCGCACCATTTTCTGGACCTGCCTGCTGCCGGGCGTGGTGTTCTGCATCGGCCTGTTCTGGCTCAATGAATCACCGCGCTGGCTGGCACGCCGCGGCCGCATCGACGCCGCACGTCGCGGCTTGCAGGCCACGCTGCCACCGTCGCAGGTGGAAGCCACGCTGGCACAGATCCAGAATCCGGTCATCGCGAAAGCCGAAGGCGAGCGCGACCGGCTTTTCAGCCGCCGCTACATGGTGCCGTTCGTACTGGCCTGCTTGGTGCTGGCCTTCACCCAGGCCACCGGCATCAACTCGATCCTTGCTTACGCGGTCAACATCCTCAATCAAGCTGGCCTGCCGGGTGCAGCTGCGAACGGCGCGGATGTAGCGATCAAGCTGCTCAACGTGATCATGACGCTGGTCGCCTTGTTCCTGGTGGATCGCAAGGGCCGCAAGTTCCTGCTGATGATCGGCAGCGGCGGCATCTGCCTTGCCCTGCTGGCTGCGGCGATGCTGTTCTTCAAGGCAGAGCAGGGCCGCGCCGATGTGCAGCAGGTATTGCAGCGATCCGTGCAGGCAGATGGCCTGCAGTTGCAGCTGGACGCGGCGCAATGGCACCAGCTGGCCGGCACCCGCAATCGCGATGGGCAACCGTCGCAGCTGACGGTGTCGTGGAGCTACGGCGGTTTCAGCGATGTGCGCTCACTGCGTAGCGACAATCCCAGCGATCAGCAGCTGTTGATCGAGCGCTCCAGCACCGTGCATGCCGACAGCGTGATTGGCCGTTTCTTCCGCAGCCTGCACCTGAATCCCTTCCCCGACCCGAGCGCCGCTGCCAATGCGTCGCTGCGCATCGAACAGGCCTGGATCGGCGCGGTGCCGCCGGCTTCGCATGGTTGGGCGGTGGCGGCCTGCATCCTGGTATTCGTTGCGTTCTTCGCGGTCGGCCCGGGCGTGTGCGTGTGGCTGGCCTTGTCGGAGTTGATGCCAAACCGCATCCGCTCGAACGGCATGAGCATCGCGCTGCTGATCAACCAGTTCGTATCGACCACGATCGCAGCCGTGTTCCTGCCAACAGTAGGCCACTACGGCTACGCCAGCATGTTCTTGTTCTGGGCGGCGTGTACGTTTGCCTTCTTCCTGATTGCGGCGTTCTGGCTGCCGGAGACCAAGGGCAAGACGCTGGAACAGATCGAGGCGCATTTCCGCTGAGTGGCGGTTGAGCTACACGCCAAAGCAGGAATCAAAAGCCCCCTCATCCGCCCTCCGGGCACCTTCTCCCGCAGGCGGGAGAAGGGAAAGCAGACATCACTGGGAACTGACGCATTGCTCGCGCTCAGGCATGGCTATGCGCGGCCAACCACCAGAACCGACGAAGCCCAGCCTTCCCTTCTCCCGCTTGCGGGAGAAGGTGCCCGTAGGGCGGATGAGGGGGCTTCTACGCTTCTACGCTTCTACGCTTCTACGCTTCTGAGCCTCAAAGCCTTAAAGCCTTAAAGCCTCAAAGCCTCAAAGCTTGAGAACCTAAAAGCTTGAGAACCCCAAAGCGTCCCCAGCTTTCAACTTTCACACAACCCCACAAACGCAAACGGCCACCCGAAGGTGGCCGTTGCTGCAAACAGGCTTGGCCTGTTGGCGGATTACTCGGCGGAAGCCTTGGCAGCCAGGCGAGCAGCCTTGGCCTGCTGGGCAGCAGCCAGATCTTCCTTGATGCGGGCAGCCTTGCCTTCCAGGCCACGCAGGTAGTACAGCTTACCGGCGCGAACCTTACCGCGACGCTTCACTTCGACCGAGTCGATGATGGCGCTGTGGGTCTGGAAGACGCGCTCGACGCCGTAGCCGTGCGAGATCTTGCGCACGGTGAAAGCGGAGTTCAGGCCAGCATTCTTGGTGCCGATGACGACGCCTTCGTATGCCTGCACGCGCTCACGGTTGCCTTCCTTGACCTTCACGTTCACCACGACGGTGTCGCCCTGGCTGAACTTCGGCAGTTCGCGGGTGATCTGGGCGGATTCGAATTCCGCGACGATGGACTTGTTCAGCTTGCTCATTGGGTTACACCGATTGTTCGGGGTGGGCGTGTCGGTATCGACAGCTTAGGCTCATACAGTCGCCGGATTGCGCTGCACGTTATTGTTCTGGCTCCTCGTCAAGCCATTCAGCCGACGGGAACTCGTAATTCTAACTTACTGTTTGCCCTCGGCGCCAGTAGCTTGTTTGAACGACTCTGCAAGCGTCTGCCGGGCTTCGGCCAGCAGCTTGCGGTCGGCCTTGTTCAGGCTGGCCTCGTCCAATAGATCCGGACGCCGCAGCGAGGTGCGCAGCAAGGATTGCTGGCGGCGCCAGGCGGCAATGGCGGCATGGTTACCGGAGCGCAGCACGTCCGGCACATCGCCCAGCACGTGGCTGGCCGGATGGCTGTAGTGCGGGCAGTCCAGCAGGCCATCGCCTTCAAAACTGTCCTGAACCGCCGATTCGGCGTCGTTCAAGGCACCGTCCTGCAGGCGGGTGACCGCGTCGATGATCACCGCTGCACCCAGCTCACCGCCGGACAGCACGTAATCGCCGATGGAGATCTCCTCGTCCACCTCATTGGCCAGGAAACGCTCGTCCACGCCCTCGTAGCGACCACAGAGCAGGATCATCCGCGGCAAGGCCGCCAGCTCACGCACCTTGGCCTGGTCCAGCGGCCTGCCCTGCGGGCTCAGGTAAATCACCGGCGCCGGCGTCGGATCGGCCTCACGCGCTGCCGCCAGGGCTGCACGCAGGGGCTCGATCAGCATCACCATGCCCGGGCCGCCACCGAAGGGACGGTCGTCCACCCGCCGGTAATTGCCCTCGGCATAGTCACGCGGGTTCCAGCCATGCAGCTCCAGCAGGCCCCGCTCCTGCGCACGCCCGACCACGCCCAGCGCGGCCGATTGGGCAAGGAATTCAGGGAACAGGCTGATGACGTCTACACGCACAGGCTTTAGAACTCCGGATCCCAATCGACCACGATCAGGTTGGCGTCGAAATCCACGGATTTGACGAAGTCACCCATCACGAACGGAATCATCCGCTCACGGTCGCCACGGGTAACCAGCACGTCGTTGGAGCCGGTACTGAACAGATGCGAGGCAATACCCAGCTTGACGCCTTCGACGGTCTGCACGTCCAGGCCTTCCAGATCGACCCAGTAATACTCGTCCGCGCTCGGCGGCGGCAAGGCGCTGCGGGCAACGTAGATCTCGGTCCCGCGCATGGCTTCGGCCACGTCGCGGTCGGTCACGTCCGGGAAGGTCGCCACCAGGGTCTTGCCCGAATCACGGCCACGCACACCGGTCAGCTCGGATTCCTGCCCCGCAGGGGTACGCAGGATCCAGGGCTGGTATTTGAAAATGGCAGAACGCGGCTCGGTCCAGGACTCAAGCTTCAGTTCGCCGCGCACACCAAAAACGCCGGCAATCCTGCCCAGCAGGATCCGGCGCTCGATATCTTTCTTCATATAGCAGTCGGGGGGGGGGGGGGGGGGGGGGGGGGGGGCGGGGGGGCGGGCCGGGCGCGCGGGGGCGGGGGGGGGGGGCGTGGGGG
>NZ_JASCOR010000243.1 GCF_029959445.1 Stenotrophomonas sp. PS02298
GGCTTACGCCGCTCCCACAAGTGTGATGCTTGGCCGGTGAAGCCCCTTGCCGAGCATGGCTCGGCACTACGGCAGATCTGGCTTCTGTGGGAGCGGCGTCAGCCGCGAAGCCAGAAATCAATCAGATTGCGGGCGTATTTGTAGCTTCACTGCTGCCTGCTTCGCGGCTTACGCCGCTCTTACAAGCGTTGACGGTGGGCCGGTGAGGCCCTTTGCCGAGCATGGCTCGGCACTACGGCAGATCCGGCTTTTGTAGGAGCGGCGTCAGCCGCGAAGCCAGAAATCAATCAGATTGCGGGCATATTGGTAGCTTCAGTGCTGCCTGCTTCGCGGCTTACGCCGCTCCCACCAGCGTTGACGGTGGGCCGGTGAGGCCCCTGCCGAGCATGGCTCGGCACTACGGGTGGAACGATGACCCTGTCTGGCAGGGTTAGGTGCTTGTTTGCGAACTTGTTGTAAATAGTTCTTGCATCGTTATTGAGAATCATTATCATCAACTCCGTCCCCAGCACGGAATCACGATGATGTCGGCCCAGCCCGTTATGCTTCGCCCCCGCACCCTCCACCTGCCGCAGCGCCCGGTTCAGTTGTTGCCGGTCGATGGCGTTGTCGATAGCGGCGCCCTGCTCAAGGGCCAACGCGAGATCGTGATCCAGCACGGCGATAAGTTCTATCGCCTGCGGCACACCAGCAACGACAAGCTGATCCTCACCAAATAAGTCGCTGCACGGCCGCGTTCGCCGCAGCCAGCGTTGCCACGCTTGGCTCCCAGGAACGCAAGGCTCTCTCCCCCCTTGACTGCAGTCTGGTTGCTCCGGCAACCGGGCTGTCTGTCAGGGGTTTTGTCCACTCCAAGATTCCAGGCTTCCATGATCCGTCCAACTGTCTTGAGTGCCGCCCTGTGGGCGGTGCTGTCCCCCGCGCGTGCAGAGAACGTCGCCGCGCCTGCGGTGCATGAATTCGACCGCGTCCAGGTCACCGCTACCCGTACCGAGCGTGCTGTCAGTGACGTCGCCGCCACGGTCGATGTGATCGATCGCGAGCAGCTGGACAAGCAGTTGGCCAACGATATTTCCGACCTGGTGCGTTACGAGCCGGGCGTGTCGGTGACCCGCAGCGCTACCCGTTTCGGCCTGGGTGGTTTCCGTATCCGCGGCCTGGACGCCAATCGCGTGCTGATCCAGACCGATGGCATCGCCATGCCGAAGAGCTTCAATATCGGCAGCTTCGCCAACAGCAACCGCAATTTCACCGATCTGGAAACGCTCAAGCGCGTTGAAATCGTGCGTGGCCCGGCCAGTTCGCTGTACGGCTCCGACGCACTTGGTGGCGTGGTGGCCTTCGTCACCAAGGATCCGGCGGACTACCTGAAGGACGGCAAGGACAGCTATGTCGGCCTGAAGTTCGGCTATGACGGCGAGTGGAAAGGCCTGTTGGCCGGTGCCACCGCAGCGTGGGGCGGTGAGCGTTGGAGCGGCATGGTCAACGTCAATCATCACCAGGGCCAGGAGACGGTCAACAAGGGTGACGTGCGCAGCATGGACTACACCCGCACCGCGCCGAACCCGCAGGAACGCGATGGCCGCAGCGTGCTGGCCAAGCTGGTATATGCCCCGGACGAAAGCCAGCGCTTCCGCCTGACCGTGGAAGGCAACGAGGACAGCACCGATACCGACGTGTTCTCCTCGGTCAACGACGAGCATCCGGTTGCGGCGTCGCGCACCACCACCAGCATGAGGGCGCATGACACACAGAACCGCACCCGGTTGTCCTTCGCCCATGAAATGGATGCGCTGGATGCCGCCTTCGCAGACAGCCTGAACTGGCAGGTCTACAGCCAGAACAGCGAAACCAAACAGGTCACCGACGAAGGCCGGACCAATGGCAGCCGCCGTCATCGCGCCTTCCATTTCGACCAGCGCGTCTACGGTGCGCAGCTGCAGTTCAACAAGGCGTTGGAGACCGGCTCGGTCACGCATGCGCTGACCTGGGGCTTCGATGGCGCGGTCACCGACATCCGCCAGAAGCGCGATGGTTACCAGGTGCTGGCCAACGGCACCGTCAGCTCCAACATCTCGCCGGACAACTTCCCGGTGCGCGATTTCCCGATCACCAAGACCACAGAACTCGGTCTGTACCTGCAGGACGAAATGCGCCTGGCCGACGGCCGCCTGTCGGTGGTGCCCGGCCTGCGCGTTGACCATTACCGGCTCAAGCCTGAAGTGGACAGCATCTTCAGGGAGGACAACCCGGACATGGCGGTAGCCTCGCTGACCAAGACCAGTGTCTCGCCGAAGCTGGGCGTGGTGTGGCGCTTCGATGATCAGTGGTCGGTGTTTGCTGGCTACGCGCATGGCTTCCGTTCGCCGCCGTACAACGATGTCAATCTTGGCTTCACCAATCTGACCTTTAATTACACCGCCATCCCCAACCCGGACCTGAAGCCGGAAACCAGCAATGGTGTGGAGCTGGGCGTGCGCTATGTCAGCCCGGTCGCTTACATGAGCGTCAGCGGCTACTGGAACGACTACCGCGACTTCATCGAATCGCAGCGCTATGTCGGCGTCAATGCACAGGGCCTGATGGTGTTCCAGTCGCAGAACATCGCCGATGCGCGCATCTATGGTGCGGAGCTGAAGGCCGGTGTGGATTTCGGCCAGGTCAGTGATGCGTTGAAGGGCTGGGGCCTGCGCGGCGCGGTGGCATGGGCGCATGGACAGAACCGCACTGAAGACACGCCGCTGGATTCGGTGGATCCGCTGCGCGGTACGCTCGGTCTGATGTACGACCGCGATGACTGGGGCGTTGAGCTGGCCGGCACGTTTGCGCGCCGCAAGGACCGCGTTGCGGTGGCCACGGCGTACCGTCCGGCCGGTTACGGGGTGATGGACCTGATGGCGCATTGGAACTTCGCGCCGGGCGCCAAGTTCAATGTCGGCGTGTTCAACCTGACTGATCGCAACTACATCGACTGGTCCAGCATCACCTCGACGCTGGCCGGCAGCAGCACCGTGATTGATCGCTTCAGCAACCCGGGTCGCACCGTTTCGGCCAGCGTCTCGGTGTCCTGGTAAGCAAAGACGTTAGCGGTTCCTCCAGGAGCCGGCGAAGGAACGCATCGTGGCCATGGATGGCCATCCCTTCCATTCGCACAAGGAAAACCCATGAAACTGCTTTCCGCCAGCCTGCCGCTGCTGTTTTTCGTCAGCACTGCTGCCAGCGCCGCCACTGCCGATATCGCCCGTGACCACGACAGCATCCTGAAGATGCAGGGTGAGTACACGGTGGACTTCGCCTTCGATGAAACCGTGCTGCTCAAGCCCGGTTACGAACGTGCGTCGGCGATGCGCAGCGGTGGTGACGAAGTGGTGATCGTGGTTGAAGACACACCGCAGCGCATCGTGCTGCAGCATCTGTTGGTGGATACCAAGAGCGGCCATGTCACCAAGCATTGGCGCCAGGACTGGGTCTACGAAGCGCCGCAGCGTTTCGAGTTCACCGCCGACCAGACCTGGACGGTGCGGGCGATTCCGGAGGCACTCAACAAGGGCGCATGGACGCAGTGCGTCTACGAAGTCAGCGACGCACCGCGCTATTGCGGTACCGGTCGCTGGAGCTACAACAACAATGTGCCAACCTGGACCAGTGACCTGAGCTGGCGCCCGTTGCCGCGCCGCGAATACACCAAGCGCAGCGACTACAACGCGCTGGCGGTGGTGAACCAGCACACGCTGACCCCGAACGGCTGGACCCACGAGCAGTTCAACACCAAGGTGCAGCGCAATGCGGACGGCAGCCAGGTGGAGATCGCGCGCGAGTTCGGTTTCAACGACTACATCAAGACCACCGAAGTGGACTTCACTCCGGCGCGGACCTACTGGGCTGCCACCGCACCGTTCTGGGCGCAGGTACGCCAGCGCTGGGATGGTTTCCTCGGCAAGGCACCGGGCGTGCACCTGAAGACCAAGCTTGATGGCATGGCGATGATCATGCCGCTGTTCCAGCAGGCTGAGGAAATCCAGGGTGGCGCGGCGTTGGATACCGGCAAGATCGATGCGGTGTTCGCCAGGTACGTGGAAGCGGCCAGGTAAGTTGGCGTTGTCTGGCCTTTTTGATCTTGTGGGAGCGGCGTAAGCCGCGAAGCTGCTGCAACATCAAGGCTAAGCGCCACCCCTCCCCAACCCTCCCCTTGGCTTCGCCAAAGGGGAGGGTTGGGCGGCCCAGCGGGGCCACGGTGGTAGGG
>NZ_JASCOR010000244.1 GCF_029959445.1 Stenotrophomonas sp. PS02298
GCTGATGGTCTATCAGGTCACAGGCATAGCTGTGATTTCATCGACGCCAGCTTCGCGGCTGACGCCGCTCCCACATCAGTCATGCTCACACGCTCTGGGCTTATTCCTTGAACATCAGCAGCGCGGCCAGCAGGATCAGCGCGAACGCCGCCCAGTGGTTCCACTTCAGCGGCTGCCCCAGGTAGGTGGCAGAGAACACCGCGAAAACCACCAGGGTGATCACTTCCTGCATGCCCTTGAGCTGCGGCGCCGAGTACACCGCGCTGCCCATGCGGTTGCCAGGCACCTGCAGGCAGTATTCGAAGAAGGCAATCCCCCAGCTGACCAGGATCACCGTCATCAATGGCGCGGTCTTGAATTTCAGGTGGCCGTACCATGCGATGGTCATGAATACGTTGCTGGCGACCAGCAACAGTACCGGGTAGAGGTAGGCGGTAAAGGAGGGGGCGGCCATATCCAGTTTCATCAGGGCGGGTCGCTAGCATAGGGTGCGGGCGGGCAAGGGCTCGTCCTCGCCGGGCTGGTTTCAAGTGATACCAATGGCGACGTAAAGCCGTCTTCACACGGAGTCCACCAGGAATACGGCATCTTTCACAAAGCTGAAGACTAAGGAGGCTCCATGCGACAGACCAAGGAATCGTCCGGGCTGGTACTGGTTGTCGAAGACAACCGCAACATCTCCGAGATGATTGGCGAATATCTGGAAGGCAAGGGTTTCGAGGTGGACTACGCAGCCGATGGCCTGGACGGCTACCGGTTGGCCGCTGAGAACAGTTACGACGTGGTGGTGCTCGATCTGATGCTGCCGCGACTGGACGGCATCGAGGTATGCCGGCGCCTGCGTAATGAAGCGCGCAAGTCCACGCCGGTGCTGATGCTGACCGCACGCGACACGTTGGACGACAAGCTCACTGGCTTGGGCTACGGCGCTGACGATTACCTGACCAAACCATTCGCGATCCAGGAACTGGAGGCACGCCTGCGTGCGCTGATCCGCCGCGAGCGCCGCCAGGTGGGTGCCGAGGTGCTGAAGGTCGCCGACCTGGTGCTGGACCCGGTCAGCATGCGTGCCACCCGTGCCGGCAGCGAGCTGCAGTTGTCGCCGATTGGCCTGCGCCTGCTCACCATCCTGATGCGCGAATCACCGCGCGTGGTGACCCGTCAGGAAATCGAGCGCGAGATCTGGGGCAATGGCCTACCCGACTCGGACACCTTGCGCAGCCATCTGTACAACCTGCGCAAGATCATCGACAAGCCGTTTGACCGACCCCTGCTGCACACCGTGCAGAGTGCCGGTTACCGGATTGCCGACATCGGCCAGTCGATGGGCTGATCTGCAGGGGCGTGTACTGGCACCTGTGGTTTGAAGAACCGCCGCAGAACATGAGTCGCGGCGGTTTTTTTTCAGCCAGCTGATTCTGCGGCGGAGCCAGTCCATTCCCTATAATCACGCGTGCTTCTAGGGGGGGCGCATGTCGTACGGGTTACCGCGGAAGATCAGAATAGCCTTCATCCTGCAGGCGCTGCTGGCGAGTCTGGCGGTGCTGCTTGGCGGCTATCTGATGGCGCTGGTGGTCAAGTACGGCCTGATCAACGCAGTCCTGCAGAGCGAGGCACAGTATTACTGGCAGCAAAGCGCGCAGGTGGCAGAGCTGGCGCCACCCAATACGCTGCGCATCCGTGGCTACCTGCAGCCGGCAGGGCAATCCGACACGGTCGTGCCTGCGCAGCTGCGCGCACTGGCGCCGGGGTTTCATGAGCTGGAGTCGTCCGACCAGCTGGTGCTGGTGGACCAGCAGCCGGAGGGGCGGCTGTACCTGGTGTTCCAGCGTTCGATCGCGCACCGCGCGGCGGTATGGGCAGGGGTGTTGTTGATCCTGCTGGCCATCCATGCATCGTCGTGGCTGACCTATCGGGCCTCTGCGCGGCTGGTTGCACCGGTGAGCTGGCTGGCGCGACGGATTTCGCTGTGGGATCCACGCCACCCCGATGCGAAGGAGCTGGCACCGGAGCGCTTGCCGCCGGAGGTGCAGGGCGAGACCCGGCAATTGGCGCTGGCCCTGCATGACATGGCTGGCAAGGTTGGCGATCACGTGGCCCGCGAGCGCAACTTCACCCGTGATGCCAGTCATGAGCTGCGTACGCCGTTGACCGTGATCCGTATGGCCAGCGACATGGCCTTGGCCGATTCCGGGCTGACCCCGCGCCTGCAGCGCAGCCTGCAGCGCATCCAGCGTGCAGGCCGCGACATGGAAGCGGTGATCGATGCCTTCCTGCTGCTGGCCCGCGAGGTGGACGTGGAGCCGCAGTCGGAGCTGTTCGATGTCGGCGAAGTGGTGCGCTACGAGGCCGCCAACGTTGAGGAGCTGTTGCAGGGCAAGCAGGTCCTGCTGCGGGTGCTGGTGGAAGGCAACCAGATGCTGGTGGCGCCGCCACGGGTGATGCACGTGGTGGTGGCCAATCTGCTGCGCAATGCCTGTCTTTACACCGACGTGGGCGAGGTCGAGGTGCGGGTGATGCCGGGCCAGGTGGTCGTCCGCGACACCGGCATCGGCATGAGCAGCGAAGCGCTTGCGCGGGTCTTCGACCCCTTCTTCCGGGCCGACGGCGGCAGCCAGCTGGGTGTAGGGTTGGGCCTGCCGATCGTGCGCCGGCTGTGTGAGCGCTGCGGCTGGCACATCGAGATCGACAGCCGTGAGGGGCAGGGCACCACCGTGACCCTGCTCTATCGCTGAGATGGGGCTTGGCGGCTGCCTCGGTAAGCAAGGGGCAGATGTGGCAAAATTGGCGGCTAATCTCACGCTACCGGTGTCATCCCCATGAGCGGTTGTCCAGCCTTCAAGGTTCTGCCCGGCCGCGCTGCGGCAACTGGCAAGGTGTCGCATGGCTGATCAGATCGGGCACCTGCCGCGCGGCCCGGGACGCATCCTCAAGGCCGCCAAGTGGTCCTGGCAGGGGCTTTGCGCTGCCTGGATGCACGAGTCCTCGTTCCGGCTGGAGGTCTGCCTGTTCGTGGTGCTTGCGCCGTTGGCGTTGTGGCTGGGCCAGAGCCCGGTCGAACAGGTGCTGATGATCGGCTCGATGCTGCTGGTGATCGCCATGGAGCTGGCCAACTCGGCCATCGAGGCGGTGATCGAACGCTACGGCCCGGAGTACCACGTGCTGGCGGGCCGCGCCAAGGACATGGGCTCGGCGGCGGTATTCGTGCTGATGATGAACGTGTTGCTGTGCTGGGGCCTCATCCTGCTGCCGCGCGTTTTCTGACAAGTCAGCCGCCGGGCGGCGCTGACGCAATGGTTTTATTGAAGGATTGTTCACATGTCTCTTGAGTTTCTAGCCGACCCGAACGTATGGGTCACCCTGTTCATGCTCAGCGCACTGGAAATCGTGCTCGGTATCGACAACCTGGTCTTCATCTCCATCGCGGTCGGGCGCCTGCCCGAACACAAGCGTCCGCTGGCACGTCGCGTCGGTATCGCGGTGGCCTGCATCACCCGCATCCTGCTGCTGATCTCGCTGGCCTATCTGGCACATATGGAGAGCAACCTGTTCAACGTGGCCGGCATGGGTATCTCCATCCGCGACCTGGTGTTGATCGTGGGTGGCCTGTTCCTGCTCTACAAGGGCGGCAAGGAAATCCGTGAGCTGGTCACCGGTGGCGAAGACGAAGACCCGACCACGACCAAGGTGGCATCGTCGTTCGGCATGGTGATCGCGCAGATCGCGGTGATCGACATCGTGTTCTCGCTGGATTCGGTGATCACCGCCGTCGGCATCGCCTCGCACGTTCCGGTGATGGTCTGCGCGGTGCTGTTGTCGGTGGCGGTGATGCTGCTGGCAGCCAACCCGCTGGGCCGTTTCATCGACGCCAACCCGACCGTGAAGCTGCTGGCGCTGGCCTTCATCCTGATGGTGGGTGCGGTGCTGGTGCTGGATGGCCTGGACGTGCACGTGCCCAAGCCCTACATCTATGCGGCGATGGGTTTCTCGATCCTGGTGGAGTGGCTGAACCTGCTGATGCGCCGCAACGCCAAAGCCCACCACGTGCCGGGTTCGGACAACTGGTAAGTGTTTGATCGGCCGGCATCCCCGGCCGAGAACCTGACCTGAAAGGGCCGGCACTGCCGGCCCTTTGCTTTTTTTTTGTGGGAGCGGGGGGGGGGGGGCCCCCCCGGCCGCGGGGGGGGGGGGGGGGGGGGGGGGCGGACGCGGGGGGG
>NZ_JASCOR010000245.1 GCF_029959445.1 Stenotrophomonas sp. PS02298
CGAAGCAGGTGGTCGATCAGATTGCCGACATGCCGAGAGCTTCAAGTGTGCCGGCTTCGCGGCTCACGCCGCTCCTACAAAGAAGCATTCCCGGTGCCGTCAGGTGGGAGATGCATTCCAGCGCAGTATCCGCTGCGCTCTACAGAATGTGCCTCCGTCCGCTAGACTTTTGCGTCGATTCACCTGGACGCAACCATGACTGACCTGATTCCCGCCCTGCCCCAGCCCCGCATCCCGGTCGCCGGTGGCGGCACCTTCCCGGTGCACCGCATTTACTGCGTGGGCCGCAATTTTGCCGATCACGCTCGCGAGATGGGCGCGGCCGCGCCGGCCTCGGCCAGCGAACGCGGCCAGCCGATGTTCTTCATGAAGCCAGCCGATGCCATCGTGGTCGGCGATGCCGCGATCCCCTATCCGACTGCCACCTCCGACCTGCACCACGAAGTGGAGCTGGTCGTAGCACTCGGCAAGGATGCGCCGGCCGGCGTGCTCGCCGTGGATCAGGCGATGGAGCTGGTGCTGGCCTACGGTGTCGGTCTGGACCTGACCCGCCGCGACCTGCAGACAGCCGCCAAGGCCAAGGGCGGCCCCTGGGATATCGCCAAGGGGTTCGACCATTCCGCTCCGGTCAGCAACCTTGTGCTGGCATCCGAGGTCGGTGATCTGGCGCCGCTGGAGCTGTCGCTGGAAATCAACGGCGAACTTCGGCAGAAGTCCACGCTTGACCAGATGATCTGGAACGTCGCCGACATCCTGCACGAACTGTCCAAGCTCTACGCGCTGCGCGCCGGCGATCTGGTCTTCATGGGCACGCCGGCTGGCGTCGCCGCACTGCAAGCCGGTGATCGCTTCAGCGCACGTCTCGGAAAAATCGCACAGCGCGACGGCGTGATCGTCTGATTACATCCACTGGAGTAGTCTGCGCCAGCTCCCTTTCACGCATAACTAGGAGAAACACATGGGAATGATCAGCGAATTCAAGGAATTTGCGATGCGCGGCAACGTCATCGACCTCGCGGTTGGTGTGGTCATTGGCGGCGCGTTCGGCAAGATCGTCACCTCGCTGGTGGACAAGGTGATCATGCCG
Organism: Stenotrophomonas sp. PS02298; assembly: GCF_029959445.1. Taxonomy (GTDB): domain Bacteria; phylum Pseudomonadota; class Gammaproteobacteria; order Xanthomonadales; family Xanthomonadaceae; genus Stenotrophomonas. Next base: position 1,088 of record NZ_JASCOR010000245.1, read on the forward strand.
CCGATCGGCATGCTGGTCGGCAACGTCGATTTCTCCAGCCTCGCCTGGACCCTGGCACCGGCCAAGATGGGCGCCGATGGCAAGGAAATCCCCGCCGTGGTGCTGGGCTATGGCGACTTCATCAACACGCTGATCCAGTTCATCATCGTCGCCTTCGCGATCTTCATGCTGGTCAAGGTGGTCAACCGCCTGTCCCGCAAGAAGGAAGAAGCACCGGCCGCTGCGCCGGAACCGACCGAAGAAGTGCTGCTGCTGCGCGAGATCCGCGACAGCCTCAACAAGCACTGATCGATCAACCTGTTTGCCAACAACGGCCGGGGGTTCCCGGCCGTTGTCATTTGCAGTGATCAGAAGGTCATCGTCATGGATACCTGCGGGCTGACGTAGGACGCGCTGTTGCGCCCGCCCGGCAGCGATGCCTGCACACCCATCAATACGCCGATCTGGTCGTTGATGATGTATTCCACTGCCGGCGCAATACTGAAGGCGCGGCTGCGTGAGCCATCCTGCCACTGCGTCTTCCGTTGGCCAGACGCATCGGCCACGCTGCCCTCCAGCACACTGCCCGATTGCGTGCTGGCGGTCAGATCCAGGGCAAGCGCCCAACTGCGGTTGATGCTGTATTCAAGCCCCAATGCGCCACTGACCGCCGCACCGGCAGCAAGCGTGCCGCGGAAGCCCTGCTCGGTGCCATACACACTCCGCCCGACCACCGAAACGCTGCCCGGCGACGGGCTCCAGGTGGTCTGCCAGCGCCAGCGCAGCGGCCGTCCATTCGGCAGCCACAGCACCTGCTGCCCCAGCAGCGACAGGCTGGTGCGATACACCCCGCTACCTTGGCCATTGAACGTGTTCTCACCCAATCGGTCATGCCGTCCGGTCGCCAGCGATTGACTCAGCATCACCGCCATGGTCATCCCACCGGTCAGCGCATCACCCGCGCGCAACTGGTAGCGCAGCCGCGTCGCGCTGTCACCAATGCGATAGCCATCACTGTGATGGGCGCCGTGCGCGGAGCGGCTGCCATTGAGTACCAACTCGCCCGTCAGACGATCGGTGATGCCACCACTGAGCAACAGGCTGAGCAACTGGCTGCTGTCGTGTGCATCCAGCATATGGCGATCGCCGTGGTCGTCGTAGACGCCACGGGTGCGGCTGTATATCCAATACGGCTGGGCAAAAAACTCGCCCTGCGGCATCGCTGCCGGGCCCGGAGTCAGCAACGGCCCGGTGAAACGCACATCGTCCATGGAGTGGCCCTGCGCAAAACCGAGTACTGGCAGTGCCAGCATCAACAACGTCCCTGCCGTCTTGTATCGCAATCTCATCACGTGTTCCCGAGCAATCCACCAAACCGGTGGGGGTGCTCAGCCTCGCCTGCTATGCTGCATCGCAACACAAGAAAAACCCGTGCTTGTTTGTCACCGTTCCAGCTGCATGTAGCGCCTAGCGAATGTCCACGGGGGCCGCCAGCAGGGGAACCTCCTAACGACCACCAAGACTTCCACACATCCCAACCGGCACATTCACCTACATCCGCTCACTGTTACCCTGACTCGACAAATCACCTTGGAATTGACTATGCGTCGCCGTGCTCTTTCCCTTGCCCTCCTCCTGCTGTGCACCTCGGCCGCTGCCAACGCAGCGCCCACCCATATTCCACAGCAGGCGCTGACCAAGGCCGCCGAGCTGCGAGCACAGGCGCTGGCGGACAACACCGGCTGGCAGGTGGTGGAATCACTGACTACCGAAGTTGGCCCGCGGATGGCTGGCAGCGAAGCCGACGCACGTGCGGTGGAATGGGCCAAGGCCAAGTTCAAGGAACTGGGCTTCGACAAGGTGTGGACCGAACCGGTGACCTTCCCGAAGTGGGAGCGCCGCAGCGAACACGCCTCGGTGCTTGGCGCACATCCGCAGCCGTTGACCATCACCGCGCTGGGCGGCAGCCCGGCCGGCACGGTGGAAGCCGAGATTGTGCGCTTTGAAGGTCTGGACGCGCTGAAGGCGGCGCCGGAAGGCTCGCTGGCCGGCAAGATCGCCTATGTCGACTTCACCATGACCCGCAAGCGGGATGGCGCTGACTATGGCATCGGCGGCAGTGTGCGCAGCCGTGGCCCGTCCGAAGCAATCCGCAAGGGTGCGGTCGGCTTCATCATGCGCTCGGCTGGCACCGATTCGCATCGCATGCCGCATACCGGCATCACCCGCTACGACGAAGGCCTGACGCCGGTGCCGTCGGCCGCGCTGTCCGGCCCGGATGCCGACCAGCTCAATCGTCTGGTTGCGCGCGGCCCTACGCGCATCCGCATCGCGCTGGATTGCGGCTGGGATGGCAGCTACACCTCGCAGAACGTGATCGGCGAAATCACCGGCCGCAGCCTGCCCAAGGAAGTTGTGGTGATCGGCGGTCACCTGGACTCCTGGGACCTTGGCACCGGTGCCATCGATGACGGTGCCGGCGTCGGCATCACCATGGCCGCCGGCCATCTGATCGGCCAGCTCAAGCAGGCCCCCAAGCGCACCATCCGCGTCATCGCCTTCGCCAATGAAGAGCAGGGTCTGCACGGTGGCAAGGCCTATGCAGCTGCCCGCGTGGCAGCCGGCGAAATCGTGCAGCAGCACATCGCCGCCGAGAGCGACTTCGGCGCGGGCCGCATCTATGCCTTCAACACCGGCTCGGGCAACCCGGAGGAATCGCGTGAGGCTACCCGCCAGATCGGCGAGGCGCTGGCGCCACTGGGTATCGAGTACCGAGCCAACCAAGGCGGCCCCGGCCCCGACGTAGGCCCGCTGGCCGCCAAGGGCGGCGCATGGGCATGGCTGGCGCAGGACGGAACCGATTATTTCGACCTGCACCACACCCCGGACGATACCTTGGACAAGATCGACCCGAAGGCCCTTGCCCAGAACGTGGCGGCCTACACCGTGTTTGCCTATCTGGCAGCGGAATCCGAAGGCAGCTTCGGCAGCGAGGCCAAGGATGTGGTGCCGCCGCGGGAGTGATTCCTTGTCGGATCAAAAGCAAGAAAGGCGCCGCAGGGCGCCTTTCTTGTTTCGGGTTTTTGTAGTGCCGAGCCATGCTCGGCAGAGGCTCTACCGGTAAAGATCCTGCCGAGCATGGC